>JAGHYX010000189.1 GCA_017743375.1 Chloroflexota bacterium | reverse complement strand
CCAGGCTGAGGAACATGTCGGGGACGACCGGCGGTTGGTGAAAGGCATAGAACACACCGATGTTGCCATCTGCAATGAAGCGACGGCCAAAGCGTGGGTGCGTCCATGAGGCGTACAGAGATTCGATGAGCAAGCGGGCTTGTTTGGCGGAGAAGAGGTTGTCCACTGGCCGGTCGTCCTCCGTGATGAGGGTCTGCATGAAGCGCTCGTAGGCGTCCAGGTAGGCCTGGCTGAGGCGGGGCAGGCCGTCCGGGCCAATGACGACATCGGGTTCTGACGCGGCGATAGCAGGCAAACCCACGCGCAGGATTCTAGCACCGGGCTAATATGAGGGGTGCGTGCACGCGCCAGGCTGAAAAGCGCTGCGGCCTGGCACAAGCGGTTCCTGCCCCTGTCATTCTGAGTATGATGGTGAGGCGGGTGTTGGGTGAGCGATCAGCGTAACAGGCCGGCGTGGCGCGCGAGCAGCCCACGGCCTCTCTTGATGAATGCACCCATGCCACCAGAGGAGGGTGATTGACCATGCCGATAGAAGTATCCAACCTTCGTTCAATCATCACGGAGTATGCGCAGAAATACAAGGGCATGCGAGAGCGGCGCGAGAAAGTGCTCGAAAAGCTCTGCGCACAGGTGCGCAAAGAGGGCACACACGACTTCTCAGCGCGGCGCGAGCCAGGATCCTATGCGCTGATCGCTGTAGATGGGTCGCAGATCATGCCCAGCCGGCATCAGCCGATCTTCTACGCTTACATTCAGGTCGCCTGCGTCGGCTGGACGCGAGGGACGAGCAGCGGCGGCTCCTTATTTAACTTGAGAAAGTCGCATCTGCTCGACGAGGAAGAGCTGATTGACGCAGAGACCGGTGAACCGAAGCCGGCCAACTGGATCACCAGCCAGCGCGACATCCTGGAAATCGAGCTGCTCGCCGAAGCAGCAGAACGCGCGCGCGAGAAGGGTTATCAGCCGGTCTTGGTGGCCGATAACTCGCTCATCCCCTATGACCTGCTGATGGGTCGGCTCAAGCAGGCACAAAAGGAGACGCAGCTCAAACGGCTGCGCGCGGCGTTTGAACGCATGCGGCGCTGCGGAGCCTTGCTCTGTGGATACATTGACCGCCCCAACGCCACCGTCCTGGCCCGCAAATATGCCGAGCGGCTTCAGTTGGAATACAAGCCGGGCCTCTTTGACCGCGATTTGCTCGCGCGGACGCTTCCTCCCCTACATCGAATTGATCTCCATGATCCCGGCTGGGAGATCAACAAGTTGCTGGGGCAGGATGAGCAAGTGCTCGCTTTTTATGCCAACTTCAGCGAGGATGCGCTGCACCCTATCATCGCGCGCATCGAGGTGCCGGCCTGGTGCGCCGATCAGATAGACGACCTGTGCGCCGTCCTCCGCATCCAAGTGAAGCTTGGCCGGGACTATCCGTTCGTCTTGGAGGCGGCGCACACAGAAGCCGTTGTGACCAAGGCCGATCAACGGGCGCTTGAGAAGCTGCTGCGGAACGAGCTGATGGCGAGCGGGATCAACCTGGAGCCGTCGGCCAAGCAGATGTTCAAAGAGGAGTCTGTTGCTTGAGCAGCGCTTGCGCGCGCTCCAGGCGCACGTTGCGCTCGGCCACGAGCTGAGCAGCGATGCGCTCCACCCATTCCCCCTGCGCGCCGGCGGCGATGGCGACCTGGCGGGCGTGCAAGGCCATGTGCCCCTGCTGAATGCCCTCCATCGCCAGCGCGCGGAGCGCGGCGAAGTTCTGGGCCAGGCCCACGCAGGCGATCACCTCGGCCAGCTCGCGGGCCGTCTTCACCCCCAGCAGCGCCAGCGCGACCTGGGCAGCGGGATGCACGCGCGTCGCCCCGCCCACGATGCCCACGGCCAGCGGCAGCTCGATGCGCCCAACCAGGTTGCCGGCTGCATCCGTGCGCCAGGTGGCCAGCGCAGTGTAGCGGCCATCCCGCGCGGCGTAGGCGTGGGCGGCCGCCTCCACCGCCCGCCAGTCGTTCCCCGTTGCGATCACCACCGCGTCTATGCCGTTCATGATCCCTTTGTTGTGGGTCGCGGCGCGGTAGGGGTCGCGCTCGGCAAACAACGACGCCTCGACGATGCGCTGCGCGATTGCTTCGGGCGGCAGCGCTGCGTCGGTGCGGGTGGCCAGCAGGTCGGCGCGGATGGTGCACGTCGCCCAGGCCAGCCGCCGGTCGCTGAGGTTGGAGAGGATGCGCAGGTTGGCGCGCCCCTCGGTCAGCGCCTCCAGGCGCGGGGCGAGCGCCTCGCAGGCCGTGTTGACGGCGTTCGCGCCCATCGCATCGCCGCAGTCATACAGCAGATGCACGATGAGCATGGGTGGGTCACCTGCTAGGATGCGCGTCTCCAGGCGCAGGGCGCGCACGTGCCGGCTGCGCGTGCTGGGGTTATCCTCGTTCAGCCAGCTGATCAGCGCGTCCGCTTCGGCGGCGATGCGCGCGCGCGCAGCTTCAACGTCGGGCACGTCCAGCAACTGCACCTGGCCGATCATGATCGGCGCGCTGCTGCCGGCGGTGAACCCGCCGCTGGCGCGGGCGAGCTTGGCCGCGTAGCTACAGGCGGCCACCACGCTGGCCTCCTCGATTGCCATCGGCACGCCGGCGATCGCGCGCCCGTTCACCACGAAGTGCTGTGCCACGCCCAGCGGCAGGCCGAACACGCCGATTGCGTTCTCGATCATGCGCTCGGCCTGAGCTGGCGAGAGGCCGGCGCGCAGCGCGGCGATCTGCGCGTCGCTCAATCCCAGTGCCGCAGGGCGGTCGTCCAAGGGCAGGTCGCGCAAGCGAGGTGGGGCGGGCGCGTCGCTCATGGTCGCCGGCATTCTACTTGCGCAAAAGGCGGTCGTAAACCGCCAGCAATTGCTGGGCCGCGCGCGCCCAAGTGAAATGCGCGGCGCGCTCCAGCCCGCGCGCGACCGCACGGCGGCGCCAGCCTTCATCGCACAGCGCCTGTTCCAGGGCGGCCGCCAGCGCCTCCACGTCTAAAGGGTCAACCAGCGCGCCGGCGTCGCCGACCACCTCCGGCAGCGACGCAGCGTTTGACGCCACCACCGGCACCCCGCAGGCCATCGCCTCTAACGGCGGCAAGCCGAACCCTTCGTAAAGTGAGGGGAAAGCAAACACAGCTGCTGCCTGATACAGGTGCGGCAGGTCGGCGTCGTCCACATAGCCGACGAAGCGCACCAGGTCGGCCAATCCCAGGCGCGCCACTTCGGCGTGCACCTCGTCGTAGAGCCACCCCTTGCCGCCGGCGATGACGAGCCGTGGCTGGTCGGCTTCGGGTAGCCGCTCGACCAGCCGAGCGAAGGCTCGCACCAGGCGCAGGTGGTTCTTGCGCCGTTGCATGGTGCCGACGGTCAGGATGAAGGGCGCATCGCCCAGGCCATACTTCTTCAGCACGTGCGCGCGCCGGCGGCGGTGATAGAGCGTGTCCTGGTACGGCGCGAAGCGCGCCTCCACGCCGCTATGGATGACGGTGACCTTCTCAGCCGGTACGCCGTAGAGCGCCTGGAGGTCGCGAGCGGTGGCGTGTGAGTCCGCGATAACGTGCGCCGCGCGGCGGACGGAATCCGGCACGACGCGCCTAAGGAAGGGGATCAAGCGCGGCGGCGCGGAGTCCGGGTCGCGCTCGAAGGAGAGGTCGTGCACGGTGAGCAGGGCCGGCACGTCCCCTTTCAGCGGCGGCAACACGAAGTCGGTCGCGTGATACAAGTCGCACGGCCCGCTGAGCAGCCTGACGTCGAGCGGCAGGCGGGCGCGAAACCACAGGCGGTATAGCCAGCGGTCGCTCAGCCGCGTCACGCGCAGCGGCAGGTCGCGCGTGTTCATTAAGTTTGAGAGCGGCACGCTGGGCGCTGGCCGGCCCATGACGAATAGCGTGTAATGATGCGAGCGGTCAGCGGCTAGGACCGCGCGCGCGATCTCGCGCGTCAGGCGGGCGATGCCCGCGCCTTGATGGATGGCCGGCGTGTAGTCAATCGTGATGCGCGCCATGGCGAAGGGCAAGTATCACATGCGTCACACAGATGCGAACGGGGGGAGGGCACTGACGGCGACGCGGAGATCACAGAACCATAGCAAAGTTGATGGATAATTAACCCCACAAGGAGACAACAGATGCTCATCCGCTCCCTTATCATCCCTTTGACAGCCCTGGCGCTGCTTGCAAGTGCCTGTGGCGGCAGCGAGCCGCAGAACACGCCACAACCCACGGCTATCCCGGCCACGGCCACAGCCCCCGCTGCTAGCCAGACCGGGCCGACGGCTACCCCTGAGGCCGGCCAACAGCCGGC
>JAGHYX010000188.1 GCA_017743375.1 Chloroflexota bacterium | reverse complement strand
CGAGCAACCTAAGTGCTATAGGCAGAAGGCGCGGATAAATCCGAACTCACGTTAAGTATGACTTGTGAACGAGATTCCTGAACACACCAGCCTAAGCTCATTCGCGCAAGATGCACAAAGCCGGCGTAGAACAGCTTGGCAACCAGCGATGCCATTGCTCAATCTTCTATCGCCGCTGCTTTCATCCTGCGTTCTTCAGTGTGGCGTGGAGGGATGGAACAAATGAGACCACCCCTCTATCAGGTCGCCACGGTTTGCCTGTTCGAGATGAGTTCTAGACATTTTCTATCGGGCACTCTCCAACACACCAAGCACCATCGCCCTGCCCGATTCTTGGCTTGCGAGGAACGCACTGCCCCAAATCATGTCATGAACGGGCATACATACGGAGACCACGAATGTGCGAGCTAGTTGTGAACACTCTATCCATCTGCCTAGGCAGGCTAATCCGAACTCGCGTTGTGAGCGCATCCCTTGTATCAAACTGATTAGACTGTAGCTACCGTGCTAAGCGATGCGGATCTGCAGCGCGCCATCTCAGCGCTGCCCTTCTTGGCGCAGGCGCCGGCTGAACTGGCGCGCGATTTCGCCCACCAAGCAAGCCTCTTGCGCCTGCCAGCGGGAATTCAAATCCTTAGCGAAGGGGATCGGTGCAGCGTCATGGCTGTCCTGCTCAGCGGCAGCGTGCGGGTTTTTAAACTGGCCGAGACCGGTCGCGAGATCACCTTATATCGCTTCGGATACGGAGAAGGTTGCATCTTGACCGCCAATTGCATCCTCGGCGAGCGTCAGTTCCCTGCAATTGCTACAGTGGAGCGCGCCGCCGAAGCCATCGTCATCCCAGCAGCCTCCTTTCGCCTATGGGTCAACCGTTACCAGGCCTGGCGCGATTACGTCTTCAATCTCCTTTCACATCGTTTGGCAACCTTGATGGCCGTCATAGAAGAAGTGGCTTTTCGCCGCTTGGACGCTCGCATCGCTGACTTCTTACTTCAGCGACTCAGCCCACAGTTCCCCTTGCTCCAAATCACCCACCAACAGATCGCTGCCGAGCTCGGCACGTCGCGCGAGGTCGTCAGCCGCATCTTGGAAGACTTCTCAGCGGCTGGCCTTATCGAGATCAGCCGCGGCTCTATTCGCCTGCTGGACCAGCAGGGCCTTCAGCGCCGACAGCGCGTTTGGTGACTTTGTCACTGACAAACCATCGTCATTGCGCTAAGCTTAGTGCCGAATAGCCTTGAGGACAAGAGGAGGTGAAGAGAGATGCAAAAGAATATGGGGAATCTAGATCGTGGGATTCGCATCGCTGCTGCGCTGGTCATCGCTGCCTTGATCGCCACAGGTGCGTTGAGCGGGGTGTTGGCTGTTATTCTGGGCGTCATCGCTGTGGCCTTCCTGCTCACCAGCCTGATCGGCTTCTGCCCGCTCTATGCCCCGCTCGGCATTAATACCTGCCAGCGCAAGAACTAGTCCAACCCACAGAGTGCAGGGCCAGGTTGAGCCAGCGTGACCTGGCCCTGATTTATCTTTCGAGCTGGAAACGCAAAGGGGGCTTGCGGGCTCATGGCTGCCGGCGGCTTGCCGCGCCCCGCATGCGTTTGATCATCCGAATTTGCTGCGCTGCACGGCCATCGGATGCCCTCTTCTTGTCTCACAACAGGCGAGCCGCTTGAGGGCAGGTCATGAAGGGTCGCGAGAAGAGCGCGATGCCGTGACGGAGAGAGCACAAAGCATGGGGGAAGGAAGAAAGGCGCTTATACCGAGGGCATAGCCCGTGGAAGGGTTGCTCCATTAGTGAATGCACCCCCGGCACATCCGCGCACCTGAAGGTTATGATCGGCGGGCGATCACGATGAAACTGGCTCCTTCGATTTACACCGCCGACTTCGCCCGGCTGGGCGAGCAGATCCAAGAGGCCGAACGCGCTGGCGCGGACTGGTTCCACCTAGACGTGATGGATGGCGCGTTCGTGCCGAACATCACGTTCGGCGCGGCGATCTGCCGTGCGGTGCGCGAGAGCACGCGGCTGCCCTGCGAAGCCCATCTCATGGTACAAGCGCCAGAGCGCTTCTTCCGAGATTACAAAGAAGCCGGCATGCAGCGCATCATCGTGCATGTAGAAGCCTGTCCCCACCTGTACTCGACCATTCAGCAATTGCGGGCGTTGGAGCTACAGGTCGGCGTGGCCCTCAACCCGTTGACGCCCCTCAGCGCCGTAGAGGAAGCCCTGCCGCTGATTGACCTGGTGCTGATCATGTCGGTCGAGCCGGGCTTCGGCGGCCAGCCCTACATCCCGTCCTCCACAGCGCGGATTCGGCGCATGCGCGCCATGCTCGACGCGCTGGGGGCGCACGCCGAACTGGAAGTGGATGGGGGCATTAACCCAGCGACGCTTGGCCAAGTGCGCGACGCCGGGGCGAGCATCGCCGTCGTCGGCTCCGCCGTCTTCTCGAATCGTCATAGCGTGGCCGAGGGGTTCGCTGCACTGCGCGCCGCGTTAGCTTAATCCGCTTCCATCTCCAGCGCTGCACGGGCAGCGCCCAACAAGCCGGCCTTGGCGTTCATGATCACCCGCACTGGGATGCGCTCCATCAAGCCGGAAAGCCGCCCTTTGTAGCGAAAGGTATTCATGAAGGATTCGCGTTGCAGTAGGGGCAGGATGCGCGGCGGGATGCCCCCGCCCAGGTAAATGCCACCTGTGGCGATCACCGTCAGCGCCAGGTTGCCGGCCTCGGCCGCCAGCACCGACGTAAAGATGTCCATCACCTGCGCGCAGAGCGGGTCGGGCGGATTGGCCAGCGCATTGGCCACGATGACCGGCGTCGGGTCTTTGGCCGACGCGAGCTGCGCGGCCACGGCAGGCGACTCCGGCATGTAGGCACAATCGCGCAAGAAGTAATACACGTTGGGTATGCCGATGCCGGAGCACACGCGCTCGTAGCTGGCGCGCCCGAACTTGCGCTGTAGATAGCGCAGCAGATCGCCTTCCAACTCGTTGCTGGGGGCGAAATCGTTATGTCCTCCTTCGGAGGGGAAGGCGTGGTAGCGACCGTTGACCCAAAGCAGGAAAGCCTCGCCCAGCCCTGTGCCGGGCGCAATCACCCCGATCGCGCCCCGCGGCGTCGGCGAGACATCGTTCAGGGCGATTGTGTCCTCGTCGTTCAACACCGGCACGGCGTTTGCGATGGCCGCAAGGTCATTGATGAGATGAACATGGGACAAGCCCAGTGCCGCGCGCAGATGTTGCTCGCTGATCACCCAGGGCAGGTTGGTGATCTGCGCGCTGCCGTTCAACACCGGGCCGGCCACGCCGAACACGGCCCGCGAGACCCGCACATCCAATCCAGACAGGAAGGATTGGACGATAGACTCCAGGTTGGCGTAGTCAGCACTGGTGAAGGTCGCCTCCGCGATTGGCTCGTGCGCGCCCCGCTCGCTGGAGAAGACAGCGAGGATCGTCTTCGTGCCGCCGACGTCGCCGGCGAGGATGTGCGTCGCGGTCACGAAGGGGATTATAAGCAGGCGTGCGGTGTTTCAACAGGGCAGTCGCTGGTGGGCTGCCAACGATAGAAGTTGGGCGACGATAGGGCCATCGTCCACTCAGGGTGAGCCGTGAATGCACCTGAACTCACCCCCTGTGCTCATGTACAATCCGCGGGCGAGGTAAAGACCGTGACATCGAACCTTCACATTAGCACACATCCGCTCGCCCGCCATAAACTCACCATCCTCCGCAATCAAAACACAGAGCCGAAGAAGTTCCGCGAGGTCGTCCGCGAGCTGGCCATGATGCTGGTGCTGGAGGCCACTGCGGACCTTCAGCTCGCCCCCCTGCCGATTACCACGCCGCTGGCCGAGACGACCGGCTACAAGCTGGCCGAGAACGTCGGCTTGATCCCGATCCTGCGCGCCGGCCTGGGCATGGTGGAGGGCGCGCTGGAGATATTGCCCTCGGCCCAGGTCTGGCACATCGGCCTGTATCGCGACGAGCGCACCTTGCGGCCCGTGGAATACTACAACAAGCTGCCTGTTAGCCCCACCGTCCAAATCTGCTTGGTGCTCGACCCGATGTTGGCGACCGGCGGCAGCGCCGTGGCCACCGTGGACATCCTCAAGCGCTGGGGCGCGCAGCGCATCAAGTTCGTTGGCCTGATCGGCGCGCCGGAGGGCGTGCGGCGCCTCAGCCAGGCGCATCCCGACGTACACATCCATTTGGCCGCCCTAGACGACCGCCTGAACGACATCGGGTATATTGTGCCGGGCCTGGGCGACGCCGGCGACCGACAATTTGGGACAGGATGAGATTACGGAATACGGAAT
>JAGHYX010000187.1 GCA_017743375.1 Chloroflexota bacterium | reverse complement strand
CACCGCCGCCAGCAGCGCTTCGACGCGGTTGGTGTGTTCCCAGGGCAAATCCACGTCGGTGCGCCCGAAGTGGCCGTAGGCCGCCGTTTGGCGGTAGATCGGCCGGCGCAGATTGAGGTCACGGATGATCGCCCCGGGGCGCAAGTCGAATACCTGCTTGATCGCCTCGATCAGTCGCTCATCGCTCACCTTGCCGGTGCCGAAGGTCTCGACGCTGATCGAGAGCGGGCGGGCCATGCCGATGGCGTAGGCCACCTGCACCTCGCAGCGATCGGCCAAGCCCGCAGCGACGATGTTCTTGGCCACCCAGCGGCAGGCGTAGGCGGCTGAGCGATCCACCTTGGTGGGGTCTTTGCCGCTGAAAGCGCCGCCGCCGTGCCGGCCCATGCCGCCGTAGGTATCCACGATGATCTTGCGGCCGGTGAGGCCGGCGTCGCCCATCGGCCCGCCCACGACGAAGCGACCGGTGGGGTTGGTGTAGATCTTCATCGTCCCGTTCACCATGTCCGGCGGCAGCGTGGGCTTGATCACGTGCTCGATCAGCGCCTCGCGGATCGTCTCTTGGCTCACCTCGGGCGCGTGCTGGGTGCTGATCAGGACGGTGTCTATGCGGGCGGGCCGGCCGTAGCGATATTCCACGGTCACCTGCGTTTTGCCGTCGGGGCGCAGCCAGGGCAGCTCGCCGCGCTTGCGGACTTCGCTCAGCCGGCGGGCCAGCCGATGTGCCATGGCGATCGGCATCGGCATCATCTCCGGCGTCTCGTTACAGGCAAAGCCGAACATCATGCCCTGGTCGCCGGCGCCCAGCCGCTCGACCTCATCCTCCGATGCGCCGCCGCCCTCGCGCACCTCCAGCGCTGCGTCTACCCCTTGCGCGATGTCGGGCGACTGGCTGGCGATGGCCACTTGCACCGCGCAGGTGTTGGCGTCGAAGCCCTTCTCGGAGCTGTCGAAGCCGATCTCGCGCACCACCTGACGCACCAGTTGGTCAAAGTTGATGTGGGCGCGCGTGGTGATCTCGCCCAGGCAAAGCACGAAGCCGGTCTTCACCGCCGTCTCGCACGCCACGCGGCTGCATGGATCCTGCGCCAGACAAGCATCCAGCACCGCATCCGAGATCTGATCGCACATCTTGTCAGGATGCCCTTCCGTCACCGACTCTGAGGTGAAGAAGAGCTGGGGTGAGTTCATGAAGCTGTTCACGGTGTCGCTCGCTTTTGCATGGTTTGGAACGTCCTGCCTCCTTTAGATAGGGGCAGCAGATCACAGACGTCGTACGCGATTGCGCCCTCTTGCCGGCAGGGGACAAGAGGGCGTGTTGATCTCTCACACTGCGCCTGCTCTCATCTTCCAGTTTGCCTGCCGGACTTGGCACCATTGCGCGCATCGCGCGAAGGTTGCCGAGGCTTCATCGGGCCGGTCCCTCCACCTCTCTGGATAAGAGTGCGCGGCTCGCGTTATTCAGTTATTCGCCTAAAGAATACCGAGTAATCGCGCGGATGTCAAGGGTGGGTTTGCCATCGCAGGAAGTCTGATCAAGTGCCGCTGCTGATACGCGGGAGAAGCCTTCTAGGTGCGTTCATGGGTTGGGGCGGTGTATGCGTGTGGCGCGACCAGGGATGAGCGCACGGGAATCACCGCTCTTGTGCTAGCGATGATGTCACACAGCATGCGCTTGCCTGGGCCAAGAATGGGACATAGGCCAGCGAGCAAGCTGCCAGCAGGCAGGGTGACCCTGGCGTGCTCAGTCCGCCAAGCATCACCAACCTGCGCGAGGCTTCGCAGCGACGACGTGAGCGATGCACTTGCGGATGACCAACACGTGCGCTCAATAACGTAGCCTTTCATTCCGAATTTGGAACACTCCCGAATATGAGGAGTGGTCCGCTTCATAATGCGAGTTCGAATGGACCATGATGCTGCCGAGAAGCGCTATACGAATTTGTTCTCGCTCGCCGCGTCGGCGTGTCATGCTAGCGAAGCAACTAAACTCGCGCCGGACTGAAGCGCTCGGGCAGGGTGTTTGGCGGTTGCACAGGGCCTTTAGGCGGGCTGGGGTTAGATGCTTCTGTGCGCGCAGCACAACATGTTTGCCATGGGCCACTCCCAAGAACAGGGTGGATTCATGGACAAGGGCACAACGCCGGATGGGCGACGGCATCGCCATCGCCCATCCTTTGCTGTCTCTGGCCTAGTTACCTGCTGCTCAGAATGTTGCCGCGCGTTCACGCGGGCGTGCAAAGGCCGCCCGCGGGTTGAGGTCAGGTAAAAAGAGATGCCTCTGCTGGACTTTATATCGCGGCTTTCACGGCATCCTCGAAAGCTTCCAATGTCTGATCCACGTCGGCCTCGCTGAGTGCATAGCACAGGAACCACGGCTCTTCGTAGTCCGGGTCAGGCAAAATCCCGCGCGCGTATAGCCCTTGCCAAATCGCCGCCCAAAGCGCGTCGTCCACGTAGCGGCTGGCCGACCGGTAGTCAAGCAATGGCGCCGCGCTGTCCTTCTTCCCGATGAAGATGCCGAACATGGCCGGCGTGCCGCTCAAGCGATGGGGGACGCCGTAGCGGTCCAGGATTTGGTGAATGCCCGCCATCAGGCGTGTGCCGCGCGCGTTGATGGTCTCGAAGACCGGCTCTTCCTCCATCACGCGCAGGGTTGCGTCGCAGGCGACCGCAGCCAGCACATTGCCGCAGTAGGTGCCGCCGTGGCTCACCGCGCCGGGTTCAATCGTCATCATGAACTCCTCTTTCCCGGCGATCGCGCCGACGGGGAAGCCGTTGCCGATCGCTTTGGCGTATGTCACCAGGTCGGCCCGCACGCCGAAGAACTGCTGGGCGCCGCCGGGCGCGATGCGAAAGCCGGTCTTCACTTCGTCCATGATCATGACGATGCCGTGCTCGTCACACAATTGGCGGATGAACTCCAGCCAGCCCGGCGCCGGCATCAGCGCGCCCAGGTTGCCCATGATTGGTTCTACCAGGATTGCAGCTATCTCGTGCCCGCGGTCGCGCACCGTGCGCGCCAGCATGTCAAAATCGTTGAAGGGCAGCGTGATCACCAGCTTGCGCAAGTCAGCGGGGATGCCGCTGGTGGCTGCCACGGGGATCGGGCTGCGCCGCGAACCAAGCGTCTCCACCGGGCTGTCGGACGTGCTCCACATCACGTGATCGTGCGAACCGTGGTAGGCGCCTTCAAACTTGATGAATCGCTCGCGATTGGTATAAGCGCGCGCGATGCGCAGCGCGTGCATGGTGCTCTCGCTGCCGCTGTTGGTGAAGCGCACCTTGTCCACGCCGGTCAGCCGGCGGATGCGCTCCGCCGCGCGGATCTCGTATACGTTTGTAAAAGCAAACGTATTGCCGTCGTCTAGCGCTTCGCGAACCGCCCGGTTCACTGCCTCATAGGCATGCCCTAGGATGACCGGCCCAAAGCCCAGACGATAGTCCAGGTAACGCTTGCCGTCAACGTCCCAGATGTATGCGCCTTTGCCACGCGCGATGATCATCGTCTCGTCGTCGCCCCAGTAACGGAAGTTAGAGGAGACGCCCCACGGCATCGCGGCGCGCGCGCGCGCGAACCATCTGTCCCGCTGTCGGATAGCAAGGGGGGATTCGCCTGCTGGTGCCATAGCGACCGGCGAGGTCGCCAGAGAGCCCATGGCAGGCTTGGCTAAAGATTCCATCGGTAGTTCGTTCGGATATTCTTCCTTAAACATAAGACTCTCCTTTTTCTGGTTGCTCTTTCTAGGGAAAACAAAACGCGCCATCTCGCCACGCGAGATGGCGCGTTACCAAACACTCACACCAAGAGCCGATCGAAGCTCGACTTTTCAATCAAGCGTCCATTAGCATCAGCACCTAGCGCGGCGTTTCGGACAAAGCCATCGTCCGCGGGCAGGCTGAGGGTCTGGACGCCTCGCTAGGCCTCGCCCGATGACGGCACAGCGCGTTCCACTGCCGACTTCGCGTCGCGCGCGGCTTGCTCTGCTGCGCCGCGCGCTTCTTTGATGATGTGCTCGGCGCGTTCGCGCGCTTCCTCTATGATGCGCTCAGCGCGCCGGCGTGCGTCTGCAATCGTCGCCTCGGCTCGCTCGCGGGCATCCTCGAGCGTGTCATGCGCGCGGTCGCGCAGGTCATGGCTGGCTCGCCCGAGTTGTTGGCGAGTCTCCACGCCGCTTTGCGGCGCCATGAGCAGGGCGATCGCAGCACCGACCAAGCCGCCGACGAGCACCCCGGCAAAGAACGCACCTACTTCAGCGCTGGAGTTAGTATTAGCCATAAGTTTCCTCACCCTTATTCTACCATTTCTGCCTACAGGGGTGCGTTCAGG
>JAGHYX010000044.1 GCA_017743375.1 Chloroflexota bacterium | reverse complement strand
CGCCCACCCAGCGTTTTGCCCTTAGCTGTGAGACAGCCTCATATAATGCCGGCCTGTGGCGTTAAGCCGGCTGTGTTTGACGCTCATCCTCCTCGCTGGCGCAGCCGCCTGCGCGCCACCCGAAAGCGACCAGTTGCCGAGGGTTGCGATCCTCCTGCCCCCCGACGGGTCGCGCTATCCCGCCGGCCAGACCATTCAGTTCACCATCGCCGCCGTTGCTCGTCGGGGTGTGGCGCGCGTAGAGCTGATGCAGGGCGACCAGATCGTAGCGACCCAGGTGAACCCCACAAGGTCCGCCACGTTCTCGACGCGCCTGGGCTACGCGCCGCCGCGCGAGGGCCGGCTCACCTTCAGCGCGGTGGCCGTGGATGTTGACGGCAGGCTGAGCAGCCGCTTCAGCATCTCACTGTTGATTGGCCAGGAGCAGGCCGCGGACGCTCTGCCGCCGCTGATCACCACGCCGGTGGTCAGGTCGGATGGTTGCGTGTTGGGGGCGGCCTTTGTCGCCGATGTCACCATCCCGGATGGGACGGTGATCAAGGCCGGGACGACCTTCACCAAGACGTGGCGAATGCGGAACACCAGCGGCTGCGACTGGGGCGAGGGTTACACGATCGCTTTCTTCTCCGACACGCCGATGCACCCCACCGGCAGCGAGCCGGTGCGCCCAACGCCGAGCAACGCAATTGTCGAGATCAGCGTGCCGCTCACCGCGCCGAGCCAGCCCGGCGTTTACACCACGACCTGGCGGCTGAAGGACCCTGCCGGCCGATTCTTTGGCCATCGCGTCTTCGCTGTCATCCGCGTGCCCTAGCCGGCGACAACGCCGGCGTGCCGAAGCTGGTTAATCTCGGCGTCTGAGTAGCCCAGCGCGCGCAGCACCTCTACGGTGTGCTGGCCCACCCTAGGCGGCTGATGGCGCAGCGTAAGCTGGTCGCCTTCCAGCGCGATGGGCAGCATCGGCAGCTCGCAGCGCACACCGTCGGCTACCTCGACGTGCCACAACCGGCCCGCCGCCAAGAGGTGAGGGTCGCGCCGCAGGTCCTCCGGTCGCGCGACAGGTGCAAAGGGAATCTCGGCGCGTTCGCAGCCGGCCAGCACCTCCGCCGTGCGCATACGTTTGAACATCGCGGTCAGATCGGGGATCAACCGGTCGTGGGCTGCGCAGCGCTGCGCGTTGGTGGCCAGCGTGTGATCGGCCAGCAAATCGTGACGCTGAAATGCCTCGCAGAAACAGCGCCAGTGCTTGTCGCTGGTGACCGCGATGAAGATCAGGTCGCCGTCGCCGGTCTCAAACGGCTGATAGATCGCCCAAGCGCGTGGCTTGCCGGGCATGGGCGGGATCGGTTCGCCCAACACCGGTTCATAGACCATATGCTGGCCCACCAGGTAAGCCGCCGACTCGAACAGGCCGCTGCGCACAAGCTGACCTCTGCCGGTGCGGTCGCGTTCGCGCAGCGCGGCCAGGATGGCCAGCGCGCTGAACGTGCCGGCGGTGATGTCCACGGCCGAGATGCCGGCGCGCATCGGCTGGCCCGGTGGGCCGGTCATGTAGGCGATCCCGCTCTGCATCTGCACCACTTCATCCAGGGCGACGCGCTTCTCGTAAGGGCCAGGCAGATAGCCCTTGATTGAGCAATAGATGAGCCCGGGATTGCGCTGCGAGAGCGCTTCGTAGCCCAAGCCCAGGCGCTCCATCACCCCCGGCGCGTAGTTCTCAATCAAAACATCGGCCTGCTCGGCTAGCGCAGCGACGATCCGTTGGCCGGCGTCGGTCTTTAGGTTCACCGCCAAGCTGCGCTTGTTGCGGTTGAACATCGGGAAGTAGCCTACGCCGAACCCCTTGAGCGCGCGCGTGGGGTCACCTTCCAGCGGCTCAATTTTGAGCACGTCCATCCCCAGGTCGGCCAGGATCAGGCCACACGCCGGGCCGGCGATGGCGTGGCTGAACTCGATTGCCCTAAGAGCGGCAATGGATGGCAATGACATTCGAAAGGTGATTATCCTACTCCTGCTGCCAATAGGACAGGCAGGGGGAGTGGTCTAATTCGGAATGAAGGGCTGCGTAGTTGAGCGCACGTTTTGGTCATCCGCAAGCGCATTCCTCCAGGTGGATGATGCTTGGGATATGAAGCGCACCAGGATCAGCAGTGCCTCGCCTCACCCTGTCATTCTGAGCGAAGAATCTAAACTCGCAGCCGGTCAAATTGCTGTGGGGTCACCAAGGCTGCGCGGTCTTGACCCGGCAGAGGCTTCTCAGCGCGCAAAGATGGCAGGGCGTTCTGTGAATCCTCGGCAGCTCGGTGGGCAGGCGTTTGGATGCTTCGCTGTGCTCAGCATGACAGGCTGGCATGGCGAAGGGCGAGGCGGGGTGCATTCTCTCAAAACGCAGGTGGCGAAGGCAATGCTCTCGCCTACCCTTCGCGCACTCACCGGTGGATCAGCCCGCGAAGGCCGTCGCTACTTCACCACCAGCACCGGACAAGGGGCGCGCTGGGTCACCGACATGCTGACGCTGCCCAGAAAAGCGCCTTGCCAGGTGCCCAGCCCGCGCGAGCCGAGCACCACCAAGTCGGGCTTGCGCGTCTCGACCACGCTGAGGATGGCATCAGCAGCATTGCCCTCAATTAGCTCGGTCTCGATGTCCTTCACGCCCATCTCGCCCAGCCGCTTGCGCAGCCCTTCCAGCAATTGATTGCCTTTCTCCAACTCGCGCTCCAGCACCTGCGTGTAGTTTGGCTCGCCGAGGAAGAAGGAGATGGGGTGATAGGCGTGCAGAATGGTGAGCTTCGCGCCGTAGCGCATCGCCAGCGACGCAGCCATCTCCGCCGCGCGCTCGGCGGCCGCCGATCCGTCCGTCGCCAAGAGAATGTGTTCAATCATGGTCGTTCCTCACAAGGTTAAGTTTAGAGAAGAACGCCTGAATTGTCAGATCGCAGCGCCCCGAGGGTGCATGCGGAGCAGGGGCGGTTTGCGAACCGCCCCCGCTGCTGTCGCTGGCCGGGATGCCGGCGACCTCTGGTGTGTACCCCATTTGGTGGAGGCCGAGCAAAGGAGTCAGGCGAGGCAGGCGGGTTAAGACGATTTGTGGGTGGAAGCTGACCAGGAGATGCGCGAGCAGGAGCTGGGCTGGCCACAGGTGCGTGAACGACGACGCAGCAAGTTGTTTTCAGGGCAGCGGAGCGAGGATTGATTAGCCCTATGAACACCTACAAAAGAGCGTTTTGCAGCGAAGGGCAAGTCCTCATTGCTATGGAGGAGGATCAATAAACCCCGCTCAACTAGAGCGCCGCAGAGTTACCGAGGCCATACGGCCTTAGCCGAGAGCATTCACGGCTAGGGAGAGAACTCTGGGTGGGCGACAGAATGCCATCGCCCACTCTCTATAAGATAAGCTTCTACCAGTTAGCAGCCCAACGGCGGTTGCCCTGTTAGTGAATGAACCAGGACCTACTATGAGAGATAATATCGCTACGACGATTGAGGTGTAACCATGAGCAGACGTGTGATGATCGGTCGTGCTGCGGATGTGCCGGCAAATGGCAGCAAGGTATTTAATGCGGAAGGCACGTCCCTGGTGGTGGCGAAGGTGGGAGATGGATATTGCGCGGTGATCAACAGATGTCCTCATATCGCCCTCCCCATCGCCGGCGGCAAAGTTGAGAACGGCGTGATCACCTGTCCATTCCACGGCTCGCGCTTCGACATGTGCACAGGCAAAAACCTCGACTGGGTGCAGGGCGTGGCCGGCCTGAAGCTACCGGAGTGGTCGCGCCGCATCATTGCCCTGGGCAAAGAGCCAACCCCGATCCAAACATTCAAGGTCGTCGAAGAGGCAGGCAACCTCTACGTGGAGCTATAAGTGGACGCCCAGGCCTTCGACGCCTACTTGCTCACGCATCGTGAGCGGTTACTAGAGGACTATAAAGACTTCCTGCGCCAGCCCAGCGTAGCTGCTACCGGTCAAGGTATCACTGAGATGGCTGCGCTGGTGGCGCGCCGGCTCGCTGCGCTGGGCGCTGAGGTCAAGGTGGTGCCCACCGAAGGGAACGCGCCGCCCGTGGTGTGGGCTGAGCTGGGGCAGGGTGAGCGCGAGCTGCTCATCTATAACCACTACGACGTTCAGCCGGCTGAGCCACTGGAGCTTTGGGAATCACCCCCATTTGAACCGACCATCCGCGACGGCAAGCTATTCGCCCGCGGCGCCTCCGACGACAAAGGCGAGCTGATTACGCGAATCCATGCCATCGAAGCCTGGCTGGCCACACAAGGCCCGCTGCCTTTTAAGATCAAATGGCTGATCGAGGGGGAGGAGGAGATCGGCAGCCCGCACATTCACGCTTGGGTTGAGCGCCATCTGGACTGGCTGCGCAAACCCGATGGTCAGCCCATAGACGCATGCCTTTGGGAGTTCGGCGGCTTCGATGAGCGTGGCCGCTTCCAACTGACGATGGGCGTGAAAGGCATTTGCTACGTTGAGCTGTGCGTTCGTGGGGTAAGCCACGACCTGCATTCATCCGTCGCAGCGATCGCCCCCAACGCGGCCTGGCGACTGGTATGGGCGCTCAGCACGATCAAGTCGGCAGACGAGCGCATCCTGATAGAGGGGTACTACGACCACGTGCGGTCGCTCACGCCCGACGAAGAGGCCATCTTGCGCGCTATGCCGTTCGACGAGGCAGAGATAAAAGCAAAGTGGGGCATTGATGCCTTTGTCGCCGGTGCCACAGGTTTTGAGGCAGTGAAGCGTTTGTACTTTCAGCCCACGGCCACCATCTGCGGGCTTTCCAGCGGCTGGCAGGGCGAGGGGGTGAAGACGGTGCTGCCGGCGCTGGCCACGGCCAAAGTGGATTTTCGATTAGTCCCCAACCTGACCCCAGAGGTTGTGCTTGACCTGCTGCGCAAGCATCTGGATAAGCACGGATTTAACGACATTGAGGTGAAGTTTCTGGGCGGCTATCCAGCGGCGCTCTCCGATGTCAATGCGCCGATCGTCCACGCAGCAGCGCGCGCTTGCCGGCGGGTCTATCACCAAGAGCCGGTGAAGGTGCTGCTTAGCCCCGGCTCCGGGCCGATGTATTCCCTCTCAACGTTCATCGGCGGCGTGCCGGTGGTCTGCGCCGGCATCAGCCACGCGGACAGCCGCGCCCATTCGCCCAATGAGCACATCATCTTGCAAAACTATTACGACGGCATGCGCTACATCGGCGCGCTGATTGACGAGTTCGCCCGCGCTTAGCCAAAGGTACAATCCGCCCATGGCTGGCGTAGCAAATGCGGCTGAGGCGCTCTATCACGCCCCGCGCGACGGGCGCAAGTATGAGCTGCTAAAGGGCCGCTTGATCATGTCGCCCGCTGGTATGAAACACGAGCAGATCGGCGCAAAATTGCTCATTGCGCTCGGTCTGTACCTGCGAAATCACCCTTGCGGTGAGCTTTTTGCCTCTAGCGTTGGCTATCAGCTTGCGGAGAACATCGTGCTCTCGCCGGATGTGTCGTTCGTGCGGACGGAGCGCTTACCTGGGGGAGAAGTGCCGGAGACCTTCGGCCAGTTCGCGCCCGACCTGGCGGTTGAAATCGTCTCGCCGCACGATAGCCCAGCGTTGACCGAGGCCAAGGTGCAGCTCTACCTGGAACACGGCGCACAACTGGTATGGGTGATCAACCCCAAGCTGAAGCAGGCGACGGTCTATCGCGCTGATGGGACAACGGGCGTCGTCGAAAGCAATGGCGCGCTGGATGGGGAAGCAGTTCTGCCCGGATTTATTTGTCGGCTGGATAGCCTGTTCTAGGAGCGCGACATGGCTAAAACCTTCCCCCATACCCTCTCCGCAACCGAGCAACTTGACGCTGTCGCCCTCGTTCCGGAAGCGCTCTATCACGCCCCCAAAGATGGACGCAAGTATGAGCTAATAAGAGGGGAGCTGATCGTGTCGCCTGCCGGCTTGAAACACGAACAAATCGGCGCTGACTTGTTGTTCCTTATTCGTAGCTTTCTATTGCAATGCCCTATTGGTAAGGTATTCGGCTCCAGCGCGGGCTATCAGCTTGCGGAGAACATCGTGCTCTCGCCGGATGTGTCGTTCGTGCGGACGGAGCGCTTACCTGGGGGAGAAGTGCCGGAGACCTTCGGCCAGTTCGCGCCCGACCTGGCGGTTGAAATCGTCTCGCCGCACGATAGCCCAGCGTTGACCGAGGCCAAGGTGCAGCTCTACCTGGAACACGGCGCACAACTGGTATGGGTGATCAACCCCAAGCTGAAGCAGGCGACGGTCTATCGCGCTGATGGGACAACGGGCGTCGTCGAAAGCAATGGCGCGCTGGATGGCGAGCGGGTTTTGCCTGGCTTCACTTGCCGGCTGATGGACTTGCTCTAGTTGCCTGCGCGCAGGCAATATGACATGCTGAACGAAGCCTCATTGCATCACGTGGCTGCCGCGACATGGCATGGGTCGCTGGTGCGTCCCCTTTATCACTCATACTGCTTCTCTCGATTGCCGGCCACTGTTCGCCGCGTCTTCACGGGCAACGGCGACCATAGCTTGCCTGATGACGTGTTTGGCGGGTTGGATCGTCGCTACGAAACGGTGGTGTTATTCTTTGTAGATGGGTTTGGCTGGCGTTATTTTGAGCGGATAGCCGAGCGCTATCCTGCGCTGCGCTACTTCTTGGACGAGGGGGTGGTTTCAAAACTCACCTCGATGTTCCCCTCGACCACCGCAGCCCACGTCACCTGCATTCACACCGGCCTGCCCCCCGGCCAGAGCGGGGTATATGAGTGGTTTCAATATCAACCGGAAGTTGACCGCATCATTGCGCCGTTGCTCTTCTCCTACGCCGGCGACAAGGCGCGCGATCGGTTGGTCGGCAGCAGCCTTAAACCTGAAGATGTCTTCCCGCTGCCTACGATCTACTCATCGCTTAGCCAAGCCGGCGTGAAGAGCTACCTCTTCCATAATCGAGACATTGCGAAAGGCGCGCCGATGCGACTGCTCGGCGCAGGGACGCAGTCGCTGACCTATCGGACTTTGCCGGAATTGCTCACGACCCTGCGCCATGTCCTTGAGCGGCGCGAAGGGCCTACCTACTGCATGGCCTACTACGAGCCGATAGATGGCATCGGCCATGACCGTGGCCCAGGCTCGGATTACGTAGAAGCCGAGCTGGACCAGTTCCTCACCATGCTCGATCGTCTCTTCGTTAGCCGTTTGCGCGGCAGTCGCATTCTGTTGATCGTCACGGCTGACCACGGCATGGTTGAGATCAACCCCAACACGACGGACTATCTCAACCAGACGTTGCCGAACTTCTCGGACTACATCATCACCAATCGTAAGGGCGAGCTGCTCACGCCGGCGGGGTCACCGCGCGACTTCTTCTTGCACGTCAAACCAGAACGGTTGAGCGAGCTGCGCGACAGGCTGGTCGAGCATCTACAGGATCGGGCGTTGGTAGTCGAGACATCGGCGCTGGCGGCTGAGGGGTTTTTTGGTCCTAGCCTCTCGGAGCGCTTCTTGGCCAGGGTTGGCAACCTGGTCGTGCTGCCCTTTGCCAGCCAGAGCGTGTATTACTATGAACGCGATCGCTTTGAGAATCGCTATTGGGGTCACCACGGTGGATTGACCCGCGAAGAGATGGAGATCCCGCTCATGATGGCTGAGCTTTAAGCACAACAGTGGTTTTCTCTAGCCATCCGACTTCGGCAGCACGCGAACGTGCAGGCTGATTTGCGGCGCGATCTCGCCCAGCTCTTCGCTATACGGAATAACGCGCAGCGCGTATTCACCTGCGCCCAGTGTCGACGGCAAAAGCAGAATGTGTGAGCCGAAGATCGGCTTCTCGTAGGGCGTGTAGGGAAAGCCCTTATGCGCAATCGGCTGATCAGACTGCACTATCAACTCTCTCCTACTGCTGAACAGGCGCAGGGATACCTTGGTTAAAGGTGGGAGCGGCACATACGGCTTAGTCTGCCAGAAACACTGTACCTCCAGAAACGGATCGCCGACATAAACAGGAACAGGCAGCCTGCAACCAAGTCCGCGCAAGCCCACATCTGGGCGATTCTGCTCCACGACAAACCCACCGGTCGGCAGCGACTCCGGCAAGGGGCGGTAGGGCTGAAAGAAGCGATAGTGCGACAGGCCAAGGCCGGCAAACGTCGGCGTGTCTGGCTGAGGGCCAAACGCCTGCGCTTGGCGGCGGAGCAGCGCCGGCACGATCCCGGTGGGATCGATCACGTCGTCTTGCCAGGTAAGCAGCCAGGCACCCCCCTGACCGGCTAGATGATTGTTAAGGACAGGTACTGTGTCGGCATAGGTCAAGGTGTGACGAACGTTTAGCACAGGATCGGGAGGCAACGCAACCCATGCCCCGCGTGCGCCACGCCAGTAATACTCGAACACCGGCGCGAAGTGGCCGGAGACGAGGATGATCCGTTCGTCCGGAGCTAAGCGGGCGCGAATGTAGGCGACAGCGCCACGAAAGTCCTCGTTGGCGTAGATCGGCTGGCTGAGCCAGAGGCGCACGATCAGGCCAAGGCCGATGCCAAGAATGACGACATGGCCTGGTCTGAGATCTCTGAGCACACGTATGCGGCCGATCGCCGCCCCGATCGCGGTCAGAGCGATGGGAGTGAGGAGCGTTGGATAGCGAGAGGCGAACTTGCCGACGAGAGTGCAGAAGATCACCAGCCCGATGAGAGCTAGCACAACCACCAAGGCCGGAATGGACAAGGATGAGCGATCCCGTAGAGAGAGCACTACAGTCAGCGCAAGGGCAAACAGGATGCCCAGCGCGGCGAAGGGAATCCAATTTGCTGGCAGCAACCTGGGCAGGAACTGGCTTGCCAGCGCTTGCACAGTGAGCACACCCAGATCTGTCGATGCCGGATAGCTCACGCCATAGGTAGCGCGATACGGCCAGAGCATGATGCCTATGTAAGCCAGCAGCACCACCATCAGCACGAGCGCCGCTGCGCTTGGAAAGGCCCTGCCCCAAACGCGCTGCCACCACGCGCGCATGCTGACAATCTGAGCCACGACGACAATCGCACAGAGGACATGTGTGAGAAATGCCAGCATGGCTGTAGCGCACCAAGCTAGCCAATACACCACCCTATTGCTGCGCACAGCAAGCGTCAACATCAGCGTACTTGCGAGGCAAAACATGCTCGCCAGCGCATACATGCGCGCTTCTTGTGAAACAAATATCCCGATCGGCCAGATTGTCACAAGCAAAGTGGCGATCAAGGCGCAGCGCGACGAAAGCGCGGATGCCAGCCGATAAGCAAGCGCGACGCCAATCGTGCCAGCAAGCGCTGAAATCAAACGCACGGCAAACTCACTATCTCCTGCGCCAGCTATCCATAGCTTGAGCACAAGATAATACAGAGGAGTATTCAGATTCCACTGCGCTTCGCGCATGATCAGATCTGCTACGTGATGCCGCTGTGCAAATAGCACCGAAAAGCCCTCGTCATACCATAAGCTCTGCTCACCCAGACCCCATACTCGAAGCGCGAACGCGAGCAAGATGAGCATCAGCACCGGCGCAAGCAAACGCCTTGCGGCGGTATAGCTTTGCGGCTGCCCGATGTAACATGCTGCCGTAAAAAGCAGTCTATTCATTGCCAACAACGCATTCGCAGATGCGGTGCACATGCACTAGGGCAAGCCCTTCCCTGCAAACGACGACGCCAGCGATCTTCGAGAATGCTGCCTTCTACCCAGCGCTGCTGCCACCTCCCCGATCAGCGCGCAAACGTCGCTTACAACACGCGTAGCTCGCCGCGATAGCCAAATAGCCGGCCAAACAGCGGATGGCTGACTGTGACTTCGGTGTAGATCCGATCTTCGTCCAAAGCGCGCTCTTCGGCCAAGCTATAGATGTGCAAGAAGCGCGGCAAGGGCAGATAGCGCTCACCACGAATGAGGTACTGTGGGCCAACGGTGGTCTGAATGAGCGCCTGGCCTGCATCGCGCACCGTCAACGCCAAGGTCAAGCCGATGTTGGCAGGGCGGTTGAAGGTGTCGAGGACGCGCGCCGGCTGGCCGGCGCGGTCTGGCCGAGTCAAGGTGTAGCTGGTGAGGGTGCAGGTTGGATAGCGAAACTCGCGCTGCCACTCGTAGCAGAGTTCGCCGGCGTCCATCACGCCGCGATTGAGCACGCGCACGGACACGCGCTCGGCGGGGATGGGCATGAACGGCGCCAGCGCACGCGCCCATGGGAGGCGATTCCACGTCTCCATCGTCCCTTCCACGACCACTTGCTGGCCAAGCGCCAGATCGTAGTGGCGTTGGAGCACGAGCGCCAGCTGATCGAAATCACCGCCAAGGGCGGTTCTGAACAGGCTGCTCATGAGTTATCCGTGCGGGCCGAAGATAGCCCGGCCGATGCGGACCATCGTCGCGCCTTCGGCGATCGCGGCCTCGAAATCATCCGTCATGCCCATCGAGAGGTGTGGGAGCGGGAGATCTGGGAGCTGCGCGCGCAGCGCGTCGCGCAAGGCGCGCAGGCTGGCGAAGACCGGCCGCGCCTGGTCGGGATGGGCGACGATGGGCGCCATCGTCATCAGGCCCAGGATGCGCAGATGCGGCAGCGCGGCGATCTGCGCCACCTGTTGGACGAATTGTGCGAAGCGGTCGCGGTCGCCCTCCCAGCCGTGCAGGGGAAAGCCCTGTTTGGTCGCTTCGCCGCTCACATTACACTCCAGCAGGATCGCCTGCGTCTGCCCTTTGGCCGCGCAGCGCGCGCTGAGCTTCTCGGCCAGCCTGACCGAGTCCACAGAGTGAATGAGCGCGAAAGCGCCGGCAGCGTCGCGCGCTTTGCGCGATTGCACATGGCCGACCAGATGCCAGCATAGCGCGTGGTCCGTTGCTTGGGATATGTGCGCGATCTTGGGCAGCGCCTCTTCCACGCGGTTCTCGCCGAAGTCACGCTGGCCGGCAGCGACTGCCTCAAGAATTGCGGCTGGCGACGCAGTCTTCGAGATAGCCACGAGCGTCACTTCGGATGGATCGCGGTTGACGCGCAAACAGGCTTCAGCGATGCGCGCGCGCACCTGGGCCAGCGCACGCTGGATGTCCGACATGGCTACTGAACGCCGGGGATCGGTTGGCGATAGACTGTTGTCGGCGTGGACTGGCCGACGGCCATCATCATGATGAAGTTGATGTTCACGTGCGGCGGGCGCGTGGCACAGAACAACACTGCCTCGGCCACGTCCTCCGGCGTCATCGGCTTCACCCCTTCATACACTTTCTTTGCTCGCTCCACATCACCGTGAAAGCGCACAATGCTGAATTCAGTCTCCACCAGGCCGGGATCCACCGAGGAGACGCGAATGGGCGTGCCAAGCAGATCTTGCTTTAGGCTCTCGGTGAGCGACTTAATCGCTGCCTTGGAGAGGCAATACACCGCGCCATTTTGATAAGCATAATGGCCGGCAACCGAGCCGATGTTAATAATGTGGCCGCGCTGGCGTGCGATCATCCCCGGAAGAATGGCACGGGTGACGTAGAGCACGCCCTTGATGTTCGTGTTGATCATCTCCTCCCAGTCGTCTATGTCACCTTCGTAAAGCTTGTTTAAGCCTCGGCTGAGGCCGGCGTTGTTGATGAGGATGTCGATCTCGCAAAAGTCTGCCGGCAGGTTGGCGACGGCCGACTGGACAGCAGCGCGGTCGGTGACATCGAGCTGAATCAGGTGGGTGGGGACGGGCAGCGCAGCGGCCAGTGCCTGCAGTCGGTCGTAGCGCCGCGCGCTGAGCACAAGCTTCGCCCCTTGACCTGCGAAGGCATTGGCGCAGGCAGCGCCAATGCCGCTGCTCGCACCGGTGATGAAGACCACTTTGTTCTGCAAGCTCACCATACCCGCTAGTGTATTCAAGTCCGGCGGATGACGCAGACCACTTTGCCCTGGATCTGGGCATGGCGCGCATCCACGTAGAACGGCTTCATGTTGGGGTTCTCCGGCTTAAGCTTGAGGCGCAGACCACCTTTCTCACGATACACCCGCTTTAATGTGGACTCATTGCGGTCGGTGAGGAAGATGGCAGCCAGGTCGCCGTTGTTGACCTCACTGGTGCGACGCATGATCACGATGTCGCCATCGTTGATCAGCGCGTCGATCATGGAATCACCCTTCACCTCTAGGGCATATAAGCCATCGCCGTTGCCCACGATGCTGCGCGCGATCTGGATGGTGTTCTCTGCATCGGCGAGCGCATCTGGATCTGGCGTGGGAGCCGGCTCGCTGGCCACAATCCGCCCGACGATCGGCACGCTGACCACATCGCGCAGTTGGGCGTGAGCGGCACGGGCGGGCACCACGCCGCGGGAGCGACGCTCATAGCGATTCACGAGGTGGGCTTTCTCCAACGCCTTCAGGTGATAGCTCACCATGGACGTGGAGCTGATCCCTGCGCCTTTCTGAATCTCGCGGATGGTGGGCGGCAGGTCATGCTCGGCCATATATTGCGAGATAAAGGCCAGGATCCGCTGCTGCGGCTCGGTCAACGTGTCAGGTGCCAAGCGGCTCATACACTTCCTCCCGGACGAGTGCTTGAGATGCGAACTTTTGTTCTACTATCAGGCTATCATAATCGAACATGCGTTCTACGTCAAGCTACTCATCTCGCGGGCTAAACATCGGGTAGAAGTTGATTGACGAGGGTGGGCGACGGCAATGCCATCGCCACCCAGGGTTCTGCCCTTAACCATATACCCGAAGAGAGCCACACACAGCGGTTCGGGCGCGCACCGCTGTTATTCGCCCGCCTGGTGAGCGGCCTGTTCCCGGTCCGGCATAGGCTGGGCGAAGCGATGGAGAACGCGGGCGATCTGCAGCGCCGAATCGGGACGCGCCAGGCGCGCAGCCGCCTGGCGCATCTGCACCAGCACCTCGGGGTGTGCTAGCCACTGCTTGAGCTGCCTGAGCACCGCCCAGGGCGTGGGGCACCACGCGCCGGCGCCGTTGTTCACCACATAGTCCACGTTGCCCTCCTCCTGGCCTGGCACAGCGTCGTAGAGGATGATCGGACGTTGTGCGGCGAAGGCCTCGCAGATCGTGCCCGGGCCAGCCTTCGTCACTACCACATCCGAAGCGCCCATCAGCTCAGGGATGTTATTGACGAAACCGAAGACGCGCATCGGCAGCCGCGGGTTGAGGAACTCCAGGTTCTCCTTCACGGTCTGATTGCGCCCGCAGACCACGAGGAGTTGAAGGGGCAGGTCGCTTAGCGCTATCTGGCGCGCGGTGACCTCCAGGCGACCCATACCGTCGCCGCCGCCGATCAGCAACACCACCATGCGCTCGTCCAGGCCCAGCGCACGCCGGAGCGGCGGGCCACCCTGCTCGGCGCGCTGCGCGAAGTCCGGAGCGATCGGCTGACCGGTGATCGTGATCTTCTCAGGCGGGACGAGGTTTTTGATCGCCTCTGCGCGCGCCTCTTCGGTAGGCACGATCAGGTGGTCAACGTCGGCGGCATAGTGCGCGGCGTGGCCGGTGACCAGGTCGGTGACGACGTGGATGTAGCGCGCATTCAGTTGATGCCGGCGCAGCGCCTGCGGGACGGCGTGGTTAAACAGGGGATGACATGAGACATATAGATCAGCCGGATGATTGTGGACGATGGCGTCGGCAGTCTTCTCACCCAGCGGCTCTAGGAGATTGCGCAGCGCGATGACCCGCCGGCGGTTGTTGCTGGCGTGAAAGCCCAGCGCATACAGCACCCGCGCATGGTTCACCCACATCGGGTAGGTCTCTGTGAAGGCGTTGATCAGAAAGGGGGCGTTGCTCAGACCATCCACCAGCTCGGTCTCGTAGTGCTCTGGGTAGAGCATGCGTATTGCTTGGGCGATCGCCTGGGCAGCGCTGCGGTGGCCGCCGCCGGTGTTCCCATAAAGCAAGACGATCCGCTTCTTCATCAGGATTGCGCCCCAGAATTGGTCGGCTGTGCGCGGGAGATGCGCGCCAGCCGGCGCTCGAACGCGCGCCGCGTCAGGAGGATGCGCTGGCCACAGGTACAACAGACGAGGCCCACGTCAGCGCCGACCCTCACGATGGTCCAAGTATCTCCACCGCAGGGATGCGGTTTGCGCAGGCGCACGCGATCGCCAGGTCGGATCAGCGATGGGCAGGGTGAGGCCACATCGCGTATTTTAATCGGCCGTGCGCCCATGGTGTGCTTGGGTGCATTCATGGATAGGGGCAAAACGCTGAGTGGGCGACGGCAGTGCCATCGCCCTACGCTCTCCTCGAAGCGGACTATGCCGGCGCACCCGGAGAAGCTGGGATAATCGGAGCGACTTCGGCTGATGCGAAAACCCTTCGTCGCCCTGGTGGGCCGGCCAAACGTCGGCAAGAGCACCCTCTTCAACCGCCTGATCGGCGAGCGACTGTCCGTGGTGGACGACCGCCCCGGCACCACGCGCGATCGCATCCAGGCGCCGGTGGTCTGGGGTGGCCACGAGTTCATCCTGGTGGACACCGGCGGGATCGAGCCGTTGGAGGCGCTGCGGCGCGAGGACGCACAGGCCCTGGCAACAGCGTCGGCGGACTTCGTGCGCGAGATCCGTGCCCAGGCCGAGATCGCCATCGCCGAGGCCGACGCCCTGATCTTCACGGTGGACGCACAGGCTGGCCTGACTGCCGCCGACGAGGCAGTGGCCGACATCTTGCGCCAGCGCATCGGCCAGCGCCAGCGCGAAGGCAAGGCGGTCCCGCCGGTGATCGTGGCAGCCAGCAAAGCCGATTCGCACTACCTGCGCGAAGCCAGCGTCGAGTTCTATAAGCTCGGCCTGGGCGAGGTCTATCCGGTGAGTGGGCTGCACGGGATCGGCACGGGAGACTTGCTGGACGCGGTAGTCGCAGCGCTCCCGCCCGCGCCGGCCGAGGACGCCCCGGATGACTCGGTCAAGATCGCCATCGTGGGCCGGCCAAACGTCGGCAAGTCGTCCCTCTTCAACGCCCTCCTGGGCGAGGAGCGCGTGATCGTCAGCCCACTGCCGGGCACCACCCGCGACGCGGTGGACACAAAGATCGAGTTCCGCGAGCTGCGCGCGACGGAGGGCGATGGCGCAACCGCGCCTCAGCCAGAGGTCACCCCGATCACGCTGATTGACACGGCCGGCATTCGCAAGCGCGGCAGCATCACGCCGGGCGTCGAGAAGTGGAGCGTCCTGCGCGCGTTCAAGGCCATCGAGCGCAGCGAGGTGGCGTTGCTGTTGCTCGACGCGGGCGAGGGCATTGTCGCCCAGGACGAACACATCGCCGGCTATATCCTTGATGCCAACAAGGGGGCGGTTGTAGTGGTCAACAAGTGGGACCTCATCGAGAGCCCCGAGAAGGTCAACCGCTTGGCGCGCCCCGTCCAGGGGCTAGGGCTGCTCACGCCAGCCATGCAGGACTTCCTGAAGCTGGTCCAGACCCGCTTGAACTTCATGGCCTATGTGCCGGTGTTGTTCGTGAGCGCCCGCACAGGCTTTCGCACCGATCAGATCCTCCCCACTGCGCTGCGCGTGTATGAAGCGCGCGCCATGCGCATCGCCACCAGCGACCTGATGCGCATCGTGCGCAGCGCGCTAGAGGCACACGTGCCGACGCATGCCGGCCGCCGGCTAAAGATCTTTATGGCCTCGCAAACTGGGGTAAATCCGCCGACCTTCGTCTTTCATGTTAACGACGAGTCACTGGTGCATTTCTCCTATCGCCGCTTCTTGGAGAACCGCATCCGCGACGAGTTCACCTTCCTCGGCACGCCGATCCGCATGATCTTTCGCGGCCGGGAGCCGCGCAAGCCTGCTCACTCGTAGCGCAGCGCTTCTATGGGGTTGAGCTTGGCGGCGCGCCAGGCGGGATAGACGCCGAACACGATGCCGACGAAGACCGAGAAACCGGTGGCCAGCGCGATTGCGTCGGCGGTGACGACCGCTGTGAACTGCCCCTGTGAGAATAGAGCGACCAGGTTAGCCAGCGCGACGCCCAGGATGATCCCTACCAGGCCGCCGAGCACGGAGAGCAGCACCGACTCGATCAGAAATTGGCTGAGGATGACCCGTCGGCGCGCACCGATTGCCTTGCGCAATCCGATCTCGCGGGTGCGCTCGGTCACGCTCACCAGCATAATGTTCATGATGCCGATGCCGCCGACGAACAGCGAGATGCCGGCGATGGCCGCCAGGAAGACGGTGATCGCACCGGTCACCGCACCGATCGTATTGAGCAGGTCGCGCTGACTGGAGATCGAGAAGTCATCCTCATCTTGGAACGTGATGCCGTGGCGCTCGCGCAGCAGCTCAGTTGCTTGCTGGATGACAGCGTCAATCCGCGATTGGTCAATCGCTTGGATAATGATAATGCCGACCAGAGTCTCGCCCTTGGCGTTGCGCTGCGGGAAGAGGCGCTCGCGAAAGGTGGTGAAGGGCATGACGATCACGTCGTCGTCGCTGCCCTCCGCGCCGCCGGCGCGTTGGGCGAGGACGCCCACCACTTGGAAGGGCACGTTATTAATGCGGACCTCCTGACCGGTGGGGTCACCGCCCTCTGGAAAGAGTTTGCGATAGGGCACGTCTCCCAGCACGACGACGCGCGCACCGCTGCTGGTGTCCTCGGACGTGAAGTAGTTGCCGTAGAGCAGCTTGGCGTCGTTCAGCTCGCGGTATTCGGGCACGGTGCCGCGGATGCGCGTTTGATACTTGCGCTCGCCGGCGATCACCTGGCCACTGCTGCTCGCCAGAGGCGCGACGATCTTGGCATCCGGCACGCGCGATTTGTCGCGCAGCGCTTCGGCGTCGCCCTGGGTGAGCGAGAGCGCAGTGCCGGTGCGCGCCCCCGGCGCAAAGGCCAGGAAGCCCGCGCGGTTGGCTCCGCGGCCGGCCTCCACGCGCGCGGGGAAGACGAACACCAAGTTTGACCCCTGAGCCTCGAACTGGCGGTTGATGAACGCCTGCACCCCGTTGCCTATCGAGATCAACGCGATCACCGAGGTGACGCCGATGATGATGCCCAGGGTCGTCAGCGCGCTGCGCAGTTTGTTGGCAGCCAGCGCGCGTATGGCTACCTTCACGTTCTCAACAAACACACTGCCCCTCCTCTCACTCGAAGCGCAGGGCCTCGATTGGGTTGAGCTTGCTGGCTCGGCGGGCGGGGTAAAGGCCGAAGAACAGGCCGACCGCTGCCGAGAAGCCCACAGCCAGCACGACCGCCTGCGGCTGAACAATGGCGTCGAAGTCCACGAAGCGCGTCACGCCCAGTGCCAGTCCCACGCCGAGCAAGATGCCGAACAGGCCGCCGATCATAGAGAGCACAACGGCCTCGATCAGAAACTGCCCCTGAATCGCCGCCGGCGTCGCGCCGATCGCTTTGCGCAATCCGATCTCGCGGGTGCGCTCGGTCACGCTCACCAGCATAATGTTCATGATGCCGATGCCGCCGACGAGAAGAGAGATCGCAGCGATCGCGCCCAGGAACAAGGTAAGCACACTGGTCACCGCGCCGAAGGTCTCCAACAGCTCGGTCTGGCTGATGATTGAGAAGTCATCCTCGTCATCCGGGGCCAGGCGGTGCCGCTCGCGCAGGATCTCCCTGACATCTGCCTCCACCTGCGGGCGGACGGCGTCGCTGGTCACCTGCAGATATATCGTGGAGACGATGCGGTCGCCGGTCTGCGCCTGCGCCAACTGCGGGAACAAGCGCTCCTGGGCTGTGCTCAGCGGGATGAAGGCAATCGCGTCCTGGTCGCCGAGGAATGAGGCGCCCTTCTCTTCCATCACGCCGATCACGCGGAAGGGCAGGCCGTTGATCTTCACCTGCTTGCCGATCGGGTCTTCTTCAGGGAATAAATCCTTGCGCACAGTCTGCCCCAAGACCACCACGCGCGAGCGGCTGGTGTTGTCCGCTTCCTCAATGAAGCGACCGATGCTGGGACGCCAGTTGCGCACCTGTGAGAAGCTGGGGGTGACCCCGCTCACTTGAACCTGCGAGGTGCGCGATTCGTAGGCGAAGTTGCCTGTTGAGGTGAAGTCGGCGGCGTGGGCTTCGATGTTCGACACGTTGGCCACCACGGCGCGATAGTCGCCCAGCGTGAGAAAGGCCGACGACCCGAAGCTGCCTGGGCCGCCACCTGGCCCACGCTGGATGCGACCTGGCACGATGCCCAGCAGGTTCGTGCCGGCGCTGGTGAACTGATTATTGATGTAATCTTGGACACCCGTGCCGATGGAGAGGAGCGCGATGACCGCGCTGATGCCAATGCTGATGCCGATCAGCGTAAGGAAGGCGCGCAAGCGATTCGCGCCGATGGCGCGCAGCGCCAGCCCAATTGCCTCAGCAATCCCGATGTTCATACCCTAGTGCTTGAAATCAGGTAGTGGTTGGTCTGGACAAGCCATCAGCGGATCGGCCACTGGTTCATCGCCGACGATCAGGCCGTCGGCGATGCGGATGATGCGCCGGGTGTGCGCTGCGATGCGCGGGTCGTGGGTGACGAAGATCACCGTGTCGCCGCGCTCCATGTTCAGCCGCTGGAAGATGCACATGATCTCCGCGCCGCTCTTTGAATCCAGGTTGCCGGTCGGCTCGTCGGCCAGGATGATGGCAGGGTTGTTCACCAGGGCGCGGGCGATCGCCACGCGCTGCTGCTGACCGCCGGAAAGCTCATTGGGGTGATGGTCCAAGCGATTGCCTAGGCCAACAGCTTCTAGCGCGGCTTTTGCTCGCGCGCGCCGCTCCTTGGCCTTCACGCCGGCGTAGATCAACGGCTGCTCCACGTTCTCGATGGCGGAAGTGCGTCGCAACAGGTTGAACGATTGGAAGACAAAGCCGATCTTGCGATTGCGGATCTCGGCCAGCTTGCTGTCGTTCAGCTTGCTCACGTCCAGGCCATCCAGGAAGTAGCTGCCGCTGGTAGGCTGGTCCAGGCAGCCCAAGATGTTCATCAGAGTGGACTTGCCGGAGCCGGACGGCCCCATGATGGCGACCAGCTCGCCGGGATATATCTTCAGGCTGACGCCGCGTAGGGCCGGCACTTCGATATCGCCCATCTTGTAGATCTTCGTCACGTTGCGCACGTCAATGACGGGCATTGGCTCAGGTTTGCCGTTCTGTTCACCCGCTACGCGGCTGCTGACAATAGCTTCTGCTACCATAGCAATCATGCCCTCCAGGCAATTGGCGTCAGCGACCCAGCACGCTGGGCGCCACGGGCGCTACAACGACGTCACCTGCCTTCGCACCCGAAAGAATCTCGCTAAACGTGTCGTTGCGCAGGCCGGTCTGCACTTCTACCTCGGTCAATTGGTCACCGACCTGCAGGGTGAGGAAGGATTTGCCGGTGT
>JAGHYX010000043.1 GCA_017743375.1 Chloroflexota bacterium | reverse complement strand
GCACAAGCCATTCCCCTGCGCCTGAGTCAACGCAGCGTGCGCAATACCCTGGTCGGCGTCTTCGGCCCACTTGGCCAGGTCTTCCTCTTCGTCGTCGGCAGCGCTGTCGTGCTTAGCGCAATCATCATCGTGATAGCGCTGCTGTTGCGCGGGACGCGCACGGACACCGACCTGCTCACAGCCACGCTCGTCATCTTGCCCCAAGTGATCGTGGATGGGCTGGTGCGTGGCTTCCTGTTCGCCACGATCGCCCTGGGCTACACCCTGGTGTATGGGGTATTGGAGTTCATTAATTTCGCCCATGGCGAGATCTTCATGGTGGGCGCCTTCTCGGGCGCGGCCTTTGGCACGGTTCTCGCTGCAGCCGGCCTTCTGCCAAATATCCCGCCGCTGTTGTTTGTCATTGCATCCGTAGCCGTCGGCATGGTGGTGAGCGGCCTGCTGGCCGTGATCATCGAGCGGATAGCCTATCGCCCGCTGCGCGGAGCGCCGCGCCTGGTGCCGCTCATCTCGGCCATTGGCGTGTCGCTCCTGCTGCAAGACGGCGTCCGCCTGATTGCCAACGTGACCGGCCTGGGCTTCAACGCCCGCTTCCAGACGCCCAACTTCGGTCCGCCGCTTCAGCTTGCGCAGATCCCCGTCACCCCCGAGCGCAACATCCCGCTGATCCTGGACGTGCGTGCGTTGATCTTCATCGTCGCGGCGGTGATCATGCTGCTTGCGTTGAACTACCTGGTCAACGCGACCAAGCTCGGCACAGCCATCCGCGCGGTCGCCCAAGATCGGCCCACCGCCAGCCTGATGGGCATTGACGTGAACAAAATCATTACGATCACCTTTTTGATCGGTGGCGCGCTGGGCGGCGCCGCCGGCATCCTGTTCGGCGTGCGGGTGGGCACGGTGAACCCCTACGTTGGCTTCCTGCCGGGGTTGAAGGCTTTCACCGCGGCGGTGCTCGGCGGGATTGGCAACATCACCGGCGCGATGGTGGGCGGGATCGTGTTGGGCTTCCTAGAGGCGTTTGTGGCCTCGTACTTGTCGCTGCTCACCGCCGGCGCGCTCTCCGGCGCGAGCTACGCCGACATCGTGGCCTTCACCATTTTGATACTCATTCTGATCTTTCGCCCATCGGGCCTGTTGGGCGAGAGTGTCACGCAGAAGGTGTAAATCGTGCGCGCGCTTTCAGCCTCTTCCCCGCTTTCCGCCCTCAACCGCGGGCCGCTGGCTTACGTGTTGCTGACCGCTTACCTGCTCCTGACCAGCGCCCTGCTGCTCACCAACACGCGCACCAGCCTGGGCACGGATATCTTGTTCATCCTGTTCCTGCTGGGCTTTCTGCTGATCTACCGCGCCCGCGTGGCTGGCCTGTACAAGCTGGCCTTGGGCGCGATCATGCTGCTCGCCATCGTGCCGTACTTCGGCGCGCAGAACGCCTACTACATTGAGTTGGCGATCCAAGCCGGCATCTTCGTCGCCCTGGCGCTGGGGTTGAACGTGGTGGTGGGCTTCGCCGGCTTGCTTGACCTTGGCTATGTCGCGTTCTTCGCAGTGGGCGCGTATCTATGGGGCATCTTCAGCACTGACCAGGCTGCCCAGTTCCTGCCGGGCTTCACGCCGCTGGCCGCGGAGAGCTTCTATCTCTTCCTGGCTTTGGGGTTGTTCATCGGCGCGTTCTTCGGCGCGCTGCTGGGCTTGCCGGTCCTGCGCCTGCGCGGGGATTACCTCGCCATCGTCACCCTCGGCCTGGGTGAGGTGATCCGCGTGTTGGCAGTGAACCTGGACCGGCCAGTGAACATCACCAACGGCTCGCAGGGGATCAAATCCATCGCCCGTCCGCCGCTGCCGGACGTGATGCGGACGCTGCTGCCCGGCCTGAGCGATCCGCAGCTCTATCAGCTTTTGATCTACCTGATGGCGCTGTTGGTGGTTGGGCTGTCTGTGTTCGTCGTCTATCGCTTAAAGAACTCGCGGATTGGCCGAGCCTGGGAGGCGATCCGCGAGGACGAAACCGCCGCGATCGCGATGGGCGTGCCCTTGGTGCGTATGAAGTTGCTGGCCTTCGCGGTGGGGGCATCGTTCGCTGGCGCGATGGGCGTGCTCTTCGCCGCCAAGCAGCAGTTTATCAATCCGCCCACCTTTGACCTGCTGCGCTCGATCGGCATCCTCTCGATGGTCATCCTGGGCGGGATGGGCAGCATCCCCGGCGCGATCCTCGGCGGGATGCTCGTCACATTGTTGGACCTACAAATTCTGCCGCGCATCGCCACCGAGCTGGGCGCGCTCAAGCGGCAAGGGGTGGTGATCCCCGACTGGTTTGACCCGGCCCAGTATCAACGCGCGCTGTTCGGGCTGCTCTTGATCATCATGATGATCTTCCGCCCAGAGGGCATCTTGCCGGACCAGCGGCGCAGTGAGGAGATGCACGCTGGCGCGCCGGCGCGGCCATCGGGAGGACCAGACCAATCAAACTGACAAGAGGAGTTGCCCAACGTGTTGCTGGACGCACAACATGTAACGAAGACCTTCGGCGGCCTGGTGGCCGTGAACGATGTTTCGCTCACCGTTGAGCCGGGCAGCATCGTCAGCGTGATCGGGCCGAATGGCGCGGGCAAGACCACTTTCTTCAACGTGCTGACGGGTATCTACAAGCCCACCAGCGGCAGGATCCTCTTCGACGGCGCAGAGATCACCGGCCTGCGCCCCGACCAGATCACCCAGCGCGGCATCGCACGCACCTTTCAGAATATCCGCCTATTCAACAATATGACCGTGCTGGAGAACGTGCTGGTGGGGATGCATGGGCGCCTGCGCGCCGGTCTATGGGGCAGCCTCTTCCTCACGCCGGCGGTGCGCGCCGAAGAGCAGTCGGCGCGCAAGCGCGCCTTTGAGCTGCTGGCGTTCGTCGGGTTGGAGCGCAAGCACAGCGAGCTGGCCAAAAACCTGCCCTATGGCGATCAGCGCCGGCTGGAGATCGCCCGCGCGATGGCCACGCAGCCCAAGCTCATCCTGCTCGATGAACCCACTGCCGGCATGAACCCTCAAGAGACCGGCGAGGCCATCCACCTCATCCGCCGGCTGCGCGATGAGCTGGGCATCACGGTCATCCTGATCGAGCACGACATGCGTGTGGTGATGACCATTTCAGAGCGCGTCACCGTCCTCGACTACGGCGCAAAGATCGCCGAGGGCAAGCCAGAGGAGATCCGCAACAACCCGCAGGTGATCGAAGCTTACCTGGGGCGCGGCGCGGTCGTCGCTTAAGCATTTGCACGAGGTGAGCACGGCATGGCACTGCTCGAACTTCAAGATGTCCATACTTACTACGGCAGTATCCACGCCCTCAAGGGTATTTCGCTGTCCATCGAGGGCGGGGAGATCGTCACCCTGATCGGCTCGAACGGGGCGGGCAAGAGCACTACCCTGCGCACCATCTCCGGCTTGCTCCGCCCGCGTCGCGGGGCGATCCTGCTGGAACAGCGCCGCCTCGATCAGCTCTTGCCTCACGAGATCGTCTCGCTGGGCGTGATCCACGTGCCGGAGGGCCGGCGCATCTTCCCGCGCCTGACGGTGCAGGAGAACCTGGCGATGGGCGCATATCAGCGCCGCGATAAGGACGGCATCCAGCGCGACCTGGAGCGCGTGTTCGCGCTCTTCCCTCGCCTCAAAGAGCGCCTGCATCAGAAGGGCGGCACGCTCTCCGGCGGTGAGCAGCAGATGCTGGCGATCGGCCGTGCGCTGATGAGCCGGCCGCGCGTCCTGCTGCTCGATGAACCGTCCATGGGCCTCGCCCCGGTGCTGGTTGAGATGATCTTCGACATCATTCGCGAGATCAACCAGCAGGGCATCACCATCCTGCTGGTGGAGCAGAACGCGCGGATGGCGCTGAGCATCGCGCACCGCGGCTACGTGCTGGAGACCGGCCGGATCGTGCTCTCTGGGCCTGGCCCGCAGTTGGCCGGCGACCCGATGGTGAAGGCAGCCTACCTCGGCGAGGGCGTCTAGCTCACGCCGGCCGCAGCCGGCCGTTATCCAGGATGGCGTTGCTCAGGATGCGCTTCTCGAAGCGCTCCTCTGGGTTGATCGAGGTCACGTGCACCATCACGTAATCGCGCAGCGGCGTGGCGTTGATCTTCTTGATCAACGTCTCTTGCACCTGGAAGATGCCGGCCGAGTTGCTCATCAGCACCTCGATCTCCACCGGCATCTCCCCGTTGGAGGGCCGGATGTTCACTTCCTCGATGGCCAGGGCGGAGACGGCGTGAATATCCAGCTTGCCGAGGTCAAACGGCATGCGCGCGCGGCCCTTGGTCATGTCGCACCCGTCAGCCACTGCCACGACCGCGCCTTCCATGAACAGTGGCGGTGGGTTGATGTCGTGACACTGGATAGCTGAGAGGATGAAGTTGGTGATCAGCGTCCGTTGCTCGTCGTCGTCGTAGATCTCAGTCAATATCTCGTTCAGGATTGGCTGGGCCAGGATCACGCTCATCAGCTCATGGCCGATGCGGTGTGTGGCGTTGCCGATGTCGTGGAGCATCACACCGGCCAACGCGACCAGGCAGGCGTCGTCGGCGTCGCCGGCGCCCGATTCAATGACGTCCATCGGCGCGTTCGCGTCGAGCAGCAGTTTCATGATCTGCATCGCATACGCCGCGGTGACGCGGGCGTGGATCGGCCCATGGTCGTTATAGTTCAGCTTGCCCACTGTGGTGTAGTTCGAGAGGTTCCAGTGGGCGTCCACGCGCGGGTCATGGCGCAGCATCTCGTAAATCTGCGCCGTGCGCGCATAGGGCCGGCTGAGCTCGCGAATCGCCAGATCGGCGCGCATGTCCAGCTCACCATAGTCGTCGGGCAGAGGGGTGTTTAGCTTTGTGCCATTCCTTGAGGCGGGATGAGGGAGCGAGATGCGCGACATGATGAACGAGACGTATTTTTGCGCGTAGTCTAGCGGCGATTCTTTAGGAACGACTTAACTTCTCTTCGTGCCTCCTCTAGCTTTTCAAACAGGGATTCATCACTGCCTTTATAGCCTTGAATGGTGCGCCGCGCGCATTGCGTACAACCAAGGCTGGCACGGTAGCTATCCAGGTCGCAGGTCAGGCAGTTGTTGAGTCGGATCATCATCAGCGAGAAGGCCAGCACGTCTTCGCTGGTTTCTGGCAGTTTGCTTAGCTTATCAATCAATGCTTGCCAGGCTTTGCTGGGGCGCGCATTGCGCAGCTCTGGGATCGAGCGCGCGGGAAAGAGAATCTCGCTATCTGGATACATCGCTGGTCTCGTACAGATTCTACATCCTAGCGAAGCGGGGAAGTTATTCCGAAAGGATGAACAAGCACGTGTCAATCCGAACCGACGCTAATCACGCTCCTTCAGGGCGCGTTGCACCTCGCGCTGGGCGTCGCGCTTGGCGATCGCCTCGCGCTTGTCGTAGAGCTTCTTCCCTTTGGCCAGCGCCACTTCGACCTTCAGCCACCCGCGCTTGAGATAGGCGCGGGTGGGGATGGCAGTGTAGCCCTTCTGGGCGATCCCCTTCTCCAGCTCGGCGATCTCGCGCTTGTGCAACAGCAGCTTGCGGTCGCGGCGCTCGTTGCCCTTGGCTGCGTCGCGGGCGAAGCCGGTGGAGCGCTCAAAGATGGGGATGTAAGCGTTCACCAGCCAGGCTTCGCCGTTGCGCACCTGGACGAACGCATCGCGCAGGTCCAACTTACCGGCGCGGGCCGACTTGATCTCCCCACCGGTGAGCACCACGCCGGCCTCGAAGCGCTCGCCCAGCGCGTAATCAAAACTCGCTCGACGATTCGAGGCGACGACCTGGAAATCCTCTCCCTGCTTGTGTTGTGACATGGTGAATCGCGGCGTTAGCGCTGGCCGAGCAGCGCAGCATCGCCGTCCAGCACTTCGTAGATTGTCACGCCTGGGTTCTGATAGGCCACCCGCAGATCGCCGGCTTCGACCATCGCAGCGAACTTGTCCATGCCGATGGGATCGTTATACAACCGCTCCATCGCGCCGAGGACGACGTAGCGCACACCGTATCGCCGCAAGATCAGCTTCGCTCGATCAAGATCAACCGTGCTGTAGAACTCGCGCACGTCGGCCACCCGATCCTCCACCACCGGCGCGGCAAGCGCGGCGCGCTGCTGGCGCTGGTGCCATTCCCAGCCCACGACGGTGGGCAGGCCGGTGTAGATCGAGAAGCGCGCGCTCCAGCGATATTGATTGCCGGCGGCCGCGCCTTCTTCGATGATCGTGGGCGAGCCGATGATATTGTCCTGCATCCAGCGGATGGCGTCATAGTCGTGGCGCAGCGCGAATTCGGCGCGTCGGCCGGCGAACTCCTCGCTGCGGAGCGCATATCGCATGTAGGCCATGCCGTCCAGCCCACGCGGGGCCTCCGGCGCGTAGCGGTCGTTGACCTTGGCAGGGATGGCGAACGCCGGATACAACAATCCCAGCAATAAACCCACCCCCAGAGCGCCCCTGAACACCCAACGGCCCAAGCTGAACAGCGGACGCCAGGCTGTAGCGCGTGGTGCGGCAAGCGCTTCGGCCACCCACAGCGTGGTCACTGCCGCTGAGACGCTCAGCAGCAGCCAGACCTGGATATAGAACTTGAACTGGGTGTTCATGCGGCCGATGTCGCCGCGCAGGGTGAACAGCTCGACGAACAGCGTCAAGGCCAGTGCGCCGGCCGTCGCCAGCCAGAACAGGCGCGTCGGCCCGTTGAGCGCGGGCCGAATGATGGTTGACGCGGCGAGCGCGGTCAAGGGCAGGGCGACGACGGCGACAGGTATGCCGTTCGCGGCCAGGAATAAGCCAGCCGCTGCGCCGAACAGCAGGGCAGCCCGGCCCACCGCTCCTGCCCAGCCGCGCGCGACCAGGTGGCGCAGCAGGGCGAAGCCAATCGGGATCAAAAACAGTCCATGGATGATCAAATACGTGTCCAGCCGGGTGCGGTCGCCAGCCCATGGGTCGAGGGCGTTGTAGGCCGCGCCGTAGTGGGCCAAGTAGGGCAACATGGCCAGCCGCGAGAGGGCCAGCCAGCCGACGAGCGCCGGCAGCGCGCGGACGGTCGCGCCCAACAGCTGCTGAATCGGATGACCGTGGACCTCGGCCAGCGCGCCCAGGAACAGGCCGGCTGCCACCAGCAGCGAGTACGTCGGGTAGTCCCACGAGTTGGTGGGCCAAAGCATGCTGGCGGCCAGCGCGCCCAGCGCGACCCCTGCGAGCGAGCGCGTGCCCGCCGCATAGCCCAGCGCACAGGCCAGCGTCAGATAGGCCAGCGGCATCGCCATCATGTGCGCATGGAGGTCGGCGTAAAGGAAAGTGAAGAGCGGGAACTCGGCGATCATCACCTCCGGCGCCGGCCGGGTTGGGTTCCAGTATGGCCACCAGGGGGCGATCGGCAGCGGCGCGCCGCCCAGCCAACGCAAGAAACCGCCGACGAGCGCCGGCAGGGCGGGCGTGCCCTGGTCAATCCCGCCCAGCTTTTGCCAAGCCGGCCCGACGACGTTGATCTGATCGGCGTTGCCGATGAAGACGGCGAACAACGCGCTGAGCAAGCCGGCCAGGGCCATCCGAGATGGTGATGGACTGCTGTCCCGCTGACCGAGGGCGTAGAGCGACGCGCCCAGGCCGAACGCGCCGCACGCGGTGAGGGCGAAGAGGGTCGGGATGATCAGGTTGTAAGCCACGGCCGGATCGATCCCCAGCGCCTTCACCGGCGCCCCGACCAGGACGAAGCCGAAGTAGTAGTAGTTGATCGCGCCGCCGGCAAACCAGGGGTCTTGCGGCGGGAAGTAGGTCGCCCGCAGGACGGCGTTGAGATAGGCGAAGTCCATCGGCTTCTCCCCGCCGAAATAGGGATGCCACAGATCGGGGTTGCCGGCTCGCACCAGCAGGAAGAAGACGAACGCAAAAATGAACAGCCCCTCGGCAGCCAACATCAGCGGCCAGCGCGCGCGCACCAGCGCGAGCAGCGCTGCTCGGTGGCGCAAGCCAACGCCGGCAGCGCTCATCAACAGGCCGGCGATGACCAGCCAGATGACCGCCGGCGTGAATGGCGCAACCTTCAAGCTGGCCAGCCACCAGGCGATGAACGCGGCGAGCAGCACGCCCAGCGCCTTGCCGAAGGCGTAGCCACCGTCGGCGAGCACCGGCCCATCACCCCTTCGCGCCAAGGCCGTGGCGATCAGCACGAAACCGGCGATGCCTAGTGCTTCGATGAAGCCCACCCAGGCGAGGATTGCCAGCAGCGGCGAACGGTTCAACAGCGATTCGCGCGGGAAGAGCTCGCGCCACGTCCCGCCGGCTTGCTGTGCCTCCAGCGTCGCTTGATCCAACAACAGGCCGCCCGGCGTCGCGCTGGCTTGCAGCGCAGTCTGGCGCAAGGTGCGCACTTCGACGTACGGGGCGAGCGCGCGCCTGACCAAAGCGGATGAATAGTCGGCGGTCTTCTTGAAGATCAACACGCGCGGGTGGTCGTAGACCGAGAAGGCTTCCTCAGCTTTTGGATAGGGCAGGGCGATGCCCGGCGGCGTGCCTTGGACATCCGCTGGCCGCACCAGGCGCTGCGGCATCTCCTGGTCGTCAAAGACGAAGGGGCCGATGCGCGGGAAGCGGTGAAAGTCGGCCACCAATGTAAAGCCCAGCTCGCCGGCCATCAGCGCGCGGTAGTAAGCATTGGTCATCGGGAAGCGCCAGGGTAAGCGCGCCACTGAGGCATAGTGTCGGTTGCTGTTGAGGATCAGATAGTCGGCCTCGTCCAGCGCTGCCAGGAAGACCTCGAACTTGGCGGGGTCATCCTCGTGATAGACGGGCAGATCGCCCCATGGCGTGCTGCTTAGCCCGCGATAGTATTGGCCGAAGCCGTCCTTGCCATCAAGCCGGAAGGGGATGCCCTCGTCAAAGTGCTGGTTGGCGATCACGCTGGTGCGCGCCTGTATCCCCTCGCCCTCGATCAGCGCCAGCGCCAGCAGATAGGTTGCCTCGGCGTCGAGCGTCACCCCCTCTAGCGCCACCGCCGGCTGGAGAACGGAGACGCGCCCTTGTGCCCTGGCCAGCTCGGCCTGGGTGCTTAGGTCGAGCAGGCGCACCTGGAGCACGCCCTCACCCACCAGGTAATTGAGCACAACGCGCGGATCGCGCAGCGTGGCCGGCGCGTCGCGGTCCTCGGCGCGCACCCGCAGCGGGATCACCTGTGATTCGCCAGCGGCCAGGCGCAGCTCGCGGACGGGCAGTTGAATCCGATAGTCGTCCGCGGCGACCAGGGTGAGCGCCGTCGGCACGTTGCGGTATATCCAGCGCGAGGCCTCGGTGCGGGTGAGTTCGCCGTCGTAGATGCGCATGAAGGCCAGCGCCCAGGCCGCCGTCCCGATCAGGGTCAACAGGATCAGCCCGCGCGCCATCCCCTGGTAGGGGCGCATCGTGATGCGCCCAAGCATCGTGATGCGCCCGCGCGTCATCGCGCGCCCATCCCATACTGCGGCCTGCCGCAACAGGGCCAGCAGGGCCACTGCCGCTGCGATACAGAGCAGCGGGTAGATCGGCAACTGATAGCGCAGCGATTTGACGAACTGCGTGCCCTGATACAGGAAGAAGCCGAAGATCCAGACGACCGGCACGACGTAGGCGTACCAGCGCCGGCCGCGCCAGAGCTGGGCCAGCATGTAGAACGCGCCGGCCAGCGCAGCGATGCCCAGCGGCACCCCCAGGCCGTAGAAGACGATGTTGATCAGCGGGAAGATGACCGGCAGTCGGCCGGCCCATTGCCAGCCCCACGGTGGGTCGGCTGTGCCGGTGGATTGCGCGGCGGCTGATTGCAGCTCGGCCACCCAACGCGCGGAGGGCGCTAGGATCGGGCGGGCGAAGGCCGGCAGGCGCTCAACAACCGACGCAAGCGGATCCGGCAGCGGCGGGGTGCGCAGGCAGGTCTGGTAGTGAGCTGGATCGGCCAGCGCCTCGCAGTCGCGCACCGTGTATGCCCACTCCACCGCGCTGCTCCCTACGAAGCCGTAGGGCTGCATTAGGCGAAAGCTGGCGAAGGCGCTCAGGCCGGCGATGGCGACGGCGGCCAGCGCGGTCAGCAGGGCCGGCGCCGGCGGGCGCCGGTCGCGCACCAACGCCACCACGACCGAGAGCACGATCAGCGCCGCCGTCGGCCAGGCGCTGATCTTGCTGGCGACGGCCAGGCCGGAGAAGAGGCCGGCTAGAGCGGCGTTGCCCAGCAGCGCCGAGGCTTGGCGGCTGTTCTGCACAGGCTGGGTCACCAGGCGCGCGCAGAAATACAGACACCACGCCACGCACATCGTCAGCATGCTCTCGACCACGAAGAACTTGCTGTGCTGGATCTGGAGCACGGCGAAAGCATTGAAGGTCGCGGCCAGCAGGCCGGTCCGCCAGCCGAACAGCCGGCGCGCAGTGAGATACACGACCAGCACAGTGATCGTGTCGGCCAGCGCCGAGAGCAGCCGGCCCACCAGCCGGATATGCTCGTAGCCGGTGAAGAAGCCGCGCGCGCATCCTTCGGCGGCTGGCCCAAAGAGCAGGCGGCCCAGTAAGCGCGGGACGAGCGCGTCGTCCGGCGCGCAGCCTTGGTCAAGGAACTCCGCGAAGATGCGACCAGCGAACAGCGGCAGCGTGCCATAGACCCAGCTCTGCTGGTTGTTGTAGGGGTTCAGCGGCGAGGCTGTCGGGTCGAGATACTCGCTTAGGCTTGCCGGCAGGCGCAGCGCCGTGATCACGTTGGTCACGTGGCGCTCGTCGGGGTGGTTGTATTGACTCTGGTCCCAGTTGAGGTCGTAGAAGCGCAGCGCAGCGGCTAGGACGATAACACCTAACAACAGAAGTGAACGCAGATGACGGCGCAAGGTGGGCCAAGAAAGAGCGAGCGTGGCACGGCGCGACGCATCGCCATCAGCGCGGATAGCCATCACTGGCGCGGATTATAGGGCGTATACTGCGCTTTTATGGACCTGCACGCCGTCACAGCGACGATCAAAGCCAGCCGCGTGATCGCCATCTTGCGCGGCGATTTCGCCGGCTTGTTCGCGCAGATCGCCCATACGTTGGCCGAGGCCGGCATTCGCGCGATGGAAGTCACGATGAACTCCCCGGCTGCCCTGGATGGCATTCGCGCGATGAAAGCGGCTGTGGGGGATTCATGCTTGGTGGGCGCGGGCACGGTCATGGATGAGCAGCAAGCCGAGGCCGCCATCGCCGCCGGCGCCGCGTTCATCGTCGCCCCGGACACCAACCCGCGCGTGGTTGCACACTGCCTAGAGCGCGGGATATGCGTCATCCCCGGCGCCTATACCCCGACGGAGATCGTGCGCGCACGCGCGCTGGGCGCACCGCTGGTCAAGCTCTTTCCGGCGGAGCTAAACTACTTCAAGGCGATTCGCGGCCCGCTTTCCGATGTGCCGTTTGTGGTCACCGGCGGGGTCACTCCGGAGAATGCCTATGACTTCCTCTGCGCCGGCGCGGTTGCAGTGGGACTGGGCGGCCAGCTCATCGGCGCGGACGTGAAGCGGGAGGGGGGACTGGAGGCGCTGGCGCAGCGCGCGCGCCAACTGATGGAGCGTTTGAGCGGTTGAACCGCTGATGGATCCCGACGCCCGCGTCACTGCGCTGACCTCCCGCTATGACCAGTTGCGCGCCGTCCCTCAAGGGATCATCGAGGCGGCCAGCACCACCTTTCTCCTGCTGATAGCGGTCAAAGCGCTTAACGCTGACCCGACCTCCAAGGCGCTGATCGCCGCCGCCGGCAACGTGGGGCTGCTGCTCTCGCTCTGGCTGGTGCCGGCGGCTGAGCAACTGGGCCGGCCGGTGATGCAGGTGGCATCCTGGCTGATGCTCGGCGGCGCGGTCGCCATGCTGCTTGTCGCGGCCGTGCCCGTCGTCCCCCTCCTGGTGCTGGCTACGTTGGTCGGGATCGGCGCGGCGAATGCCATCATCCCGCTGATGACCTCGATCTATCAGGATAACTACCCACCCCGCATGCGTGGTCGGCTGGTCTCGCGCGCCTTTGTGATCCGTGTCATCGCCGCCTCTGTCTGCGCTGAGCTGGGCGGCCGGCTGTTGACGGAGGACATAGCGAACTTTCGCTGGCTGCTGCTCTGCTTCGGGTTGGCCTTCGGCGCGGCAGCCTACTGTCTGGCTCGCATCCCCTCGCAGGCCCTGCGCCGCGCATCGCTCAGGCTCACAGGTCAGTCGGCGCTGGGAGCGACCTTTTGGGGCGCGCTGGACTCGCTGCGCTATGTGCGCGCTGATCGCACCCTGCGTTGGATGCTGGCCTCTTGGATGCTGATGGGGTTCGCCAACCTGATGATGCTGCCGCTGCGCGTGGAGTATTTGGCCAACCCACGCTATGGGCTGGCGCTCAGCCCGCAGCAGATCGCGCTTTACACGCTGCTGATTCCGGGCCTGGTTCGCTTGCTCCTCTCGCCGCTATGGGGACGGCTGTTTGACCGGATGGACTTCTTCGCGATGCGCATCACCCTCAACACCGGTTTCGCGCTCAGCATCCTGTCGTTCTTCACCGGCACCAGCCAGTTTGGCTTGGCGCTTGGCGCAATCATCTTCGGTGCGTCGGCGGCGGGCGGTGAACTCGTCTGGAACCTGTGGGTGACTAAGTTTGCGCCGCCGGAGCGCGTGGCTGAATATATGAGCATCCACACCTTCTTCACCGGCGTCCGTGGAGTGCTGGCCCCGCTGGTCGCCTTTCAGCTTACGCAGCAGTTGTCAATCAGCCAGATCGCGCTCATCTGTGCCGGCTTGATCGGACTGGCCTCGGTTATCTTGCTGCCCGAGTCGAGGCGCAATGACCGGCACACCGCTCGAACAAAAGGAGAGGCAACACGAGCCGGCGAGGAAACTTCGAGGGTGCGCGAATGAGGAGCTCACACACCGAGCGAGGACCGGCGCTGTTGATGAGCGCTGTGGTTAGGTGCGGGTTTGGGCAGGTGCGCTCACAGCCAGGATTCCTCACGCGGCGGTCATAGGAGCGCGAGGGTTCTGCCAGCAATCCCCAAGGCGCAGTGCTCCCAAGAGCGCACCAAAACCCAGTGGATTCAGCCGGCGCACTCTCTACGCCAAGGGCCTCAGCGCGCCCAACCCAACATGCCATCGGGTCAACAACACCGTTGTCACTGTCCGCGCGTCACGTGCTGGCTGCCGCCACGCCCTGCTTCCAAGCGATCCAGTCGCCTACCTCAAGCGGCCGTGAACAATCGTAGAGCTTTGGGTTGCACTCGTATAAATCAGCGGTGATAAGCCTCCCGTCTTGCATCAGGACATGGTGTGTCCGTCGGAAGTAATAACAGACGGTCGCATCGCCGGGAAGACAACCTTCTATCTCATCTATCGCGCGCAGCGTCTGCGGATCAACCTCGTATACCTCTCCCAGCACGTCTAGACCGTTTGCGTCGAGGAGCAGACCGGGATATTCACCGAAGTCGTATAGCCATCCCTTCACCATGCCCAAGCCCAGGAAGCGCGCGGTAGGAAATAGGTGAGGGATCGCCCGACAGCCTCCGCGCCTGAGCGTGCCATAGACAAATAGCGTGTGCCAGGCGTCAGCTCGCTCAGGTGCGCCGTGGTTATCTTGCGAGTGCATAAACTTCAACCAATGATCGATATAGGCACAGCGCTGCCTTGTTGGTAGTTGATTACGCTGACCCGCGCGGCCACTTGTTTGGCGATCTCGGTCAACCGCTTCGCGGCCTCGCTCTCGGGGTAGGCTGCTACGATTGGCCGTCCGCTATCGCTGCCCACGCGGATGGTCGGGTCGAGGGGGATGCTGCCGAGGAAGGGCACCTTCTTCATGGCGGCCAGCCGCTCCCCGCCGCCTTCGCCGAACATGGCCACCTTCTGGCCGCTGACCGGATCAATATAAGGCCCCATGTTCTCGATGACGCCGATGATCGGGATCTTGAGCTGCTCGAACGCGGCCAGTCCTTTGAGCGCGTCGCCCATGCTCACCAACTGCGGCGTGGTGACGATCACGCCCATCACGCCCTGCGCAGTTTGGGCCAACGAGAGTTGTGAGTCTCCCGTGCCCGGGGGCATGTCAACGACCAGGTAATCCAGCTCGCCCCAATCCACATCCTGAAGGAATTGGCGGATCGCGGTGTGCAACATCGGTCCGCGCCACACCAGCGGCATCTCGGAAGGGTAGATGAAGCCAATGCTGAAGATCTTGATGCCGAACTTCTCGATCGGGATGAGCTTGCCGTTTTGTTGAGATACGCTTGGCACGGCTCGGCCGTCCGGCAGCAGCTCAGCGGCGGGCAACCCTACCATCAGCGGCACGTTCGGGCCATATACGTCGTTATCGAGCAAACCGACCCGCGCGCCGGTCTGGCCCAGCGCAATAGCCAGGTTCACCGATACGGTCGTCTTGCCGACGCCGCCTTTGCCGCTGGCAACAGCAATAATGTTCTTGATCGGCAGGTTGAGCGCGCCGCGCATGCGCGCGTTGGCGGCCACGTTGCTCGTCCAGCGAATCTCGATCTGGCCGATGCCGGGGATGTTGCTCAGCTCGGCGCGCGCCGCCTGCTCGATGGCGTCCTTCAGTGGGCAGGCCGGCGTGGTGAGCTCGATGGTGAAAGACACATCACGGCCCTGGACGCGCAAGTCCTTGATCATGTTCAGCGTGACCAAATCCTTGTGAAGTTCTGGTTCAATCACGCGCGAGAGCGCGGACATCACTTGCTCGTGGGTGATCGTCATCTTGGGTATCGGGCATCTCCGGGTGGATTTACCAACGCGATTCTAGCAAGCCGGCTGAGGATGCGCTGAGCTCCAATTTTGGAGCAATCTGACCCCACTGATTGACCTTGAACTGCTGGGATCAAACATTCATGGATGCGCAGAGGGTGGGCGACGGCACTGCCGTCGCCCACCCAGGTTTTGCCCTCACGGTGAGGGATGCGCCCGCAAGCGCCTTGCATGATATGCTAGGCAGCAGCACGCTCATTCCGAAAAAGGAGTGTTAGCCATGGCCTTTACCCTACAACTTGGAGAGAAAGCCCCCGACTTTGAGTTGCCGGCGACGGACGGCAAGACCTATCGCCTAGCGGACTTCGACGATGCGCCGGTCTTGGTCATCTTCTTCACTTGCAATCACTGCCCTTACGTCAAAGGGTCCGACGAGGTCACGCGCCAGACAGCGCTGCGCTTCATGCCATACGGGGTGCGCTTCGTGGCCATCAATTCCAATAGCCCCAACACCTATCCAGAGGACAGCTTCGAGAACATGGTGAAGCGCATGGAGGAACACAAGTTCCCGTGGGTGTACTTACACGACCGCACACAGCAAGTGGCGCTGGCCTATGGGGCGCTGCGCACGCCGCACTTCTACGTGTTCGATAAAGACCGCCGGCTGATCTATACCGGCCGTGGGGTGGATAACCCGCGCGAAGGACACAAGAGCACAGTCAACGACCTGGCCAACGCGCTTGAGGATCATCTGGCTGGCCGACCGGTGCGCGTGCCGATTACCAACCCGATCGGATGTAACGTGAAATGGGAAGGCCGCGACCCACACTGGATGCCGCCGGAGGCCTGCGACCTGGTGCCTGTCAGCAGGTGACGCGCAGGGGCGCGCCTTGCGTCGCAGGGCGCGCCTCCTACGAGGAATACACGCGCTCCTTCCACGTCACGCCGCGCCGGAAGAGCACCTGTAGCGTGCCGCGCACCACAATAAACAGGTAGATAAGCCAACCTAGCGCGGCCAAAACCCCCATTCGCCTCGGCAAGGCATACCATTGACGGTAACGCTGCGCCCAAAAGCCCAGCGTAACCCCCAGCGCCCCGCCTGTGACAACCAAGGCCAACCCACTATGCCAAGCTAAAGGCTGGGCCGCGACATGATTGATGGCCGCAATGCTCAACAGCCAGGGGGCCAGCAAGGTGAGCGACATGCGCAGCACCGCCCAAAACGCGCGCCAGCCGCTGGCCCGCCGCCCGGCCGCTGCGTGTTTGCCCAAGCCTTGGACGACTTCAGCAAGGTTGTGATACATCCGCACGCGAAGGTGATCGAACGCTGTAGCCAGGCCGATGCGATAGCCGGCTCGGCGCATCGCCTGGGCGAACTCGATGTCCTCCAGGACTTTGTCCTTGACCACTTCATGGCCGCCCAATGACCAATACGCATCCGCCCGAACCAACAGACATTGACCGTTGGCGAGCACGTTGCTGGCCGGCGGGTCGGCGCTTAGGTTTCTCTGGAGCGGAAATGCGGTGAGGGCGAATTGATAAAACACGGGCAGCACAAGTTGCTCCGACCACGTGCGCAGCTCGTTAAACGGCAGGACGCTGACCAGGTCGAGGCCGCGCTGTTGCGCGAGGGCCAATAACGCAGCGATCAGATTAGGCTGCGGAGCAGTGTCGGCATCTAAAAAGAGCAGCCAATCGCCGCGCGCATGCTGTGCGCCGTGCAAACAGGCGTTGCACTTGCCCACCCATCCGCGCGGCAGCGGACGGCCGGTCACCACCGTTAGCTTATCGGAAAAGCGCGTCGCATAGTCGTGCAAGATGCGCGGCGTCGCATCGGTGGAGCCGTCGTCCACCACGATCACCTCGTAAGGGGCGTAGCGCTGGCTGAGCGCGCCATCAAGACAGCGGGCGATGTTAGCGGCTTCGTTGCGGGCAGGGATGACGATGGATACAAAGGGACGAGAAGCGAGCACCGGTGAGTGCTGCAGGGCCGGCAGACGCCGAGCGCGCTGCCAGTCGCGAACGATCAAGACGATGACCAGCCAGGCAAGCGCTGCAAGGGATAACGAGAGGAACATAATAGCGAATCGGCAAAAGTATAATCAGGCAATTATCCTGCGGCAGAGCAAATAGCTCGCCCGCCAATTCCGGCAATTGCTTTGCCGCGCGACTAAGGAGTTTTGTCAGATGAACAGCAATAAACCTCTGCGCATCCTTATTGCTGATGACGAATCCATCATCCGCATGGGCCTGCGGACCATCCTGACCGAGCTGGGCCACATTGTTTACAGCGCTGCTGATGGCGTGGAAGCAGTGACGTTGGCGCAGCGTGAGCAACCTGATATCGCTCTGCTGGATATCCGCATGCCCTTCCGCGATGGACTGGAAGTCGCGGCAGAGATCAACAAACATCGCCCGATCCCCATCATCATCCTTACAGCCTATAACGAGGCGTCGCTCATCGAGCGGGCCACCGAGCTGCCGGTGCAAGGTTACCTGATCAAACCCGTCAAGCGCGACGATTTGATCAGCACCATTCAGGTCGCCATCGCCACCTTCAACGAGCGCCGCGCGCTGCGCGAAAAGGTGGATGAACTTGAGGAGAAGCTCACCACGCGCAAGCTGATCGAGCGGGCGAAGGGCTTTCTGATGAAAGACGGGATGAGCGAAGAGGAGGCTTATCACCATATCCAAATGACCGCCCGCTCGCGCCGCACAACCATGAGCAAGGTCGCCCAGGAGATTATTGATCGCACGCTGAAGGAGAGGTGAGCAACGTGGCCAACACGTTGCGCATGTCGTCGGGCAACGGTGCGTGCACCTTGACCTCTTGACCGGTGGCCGGCGAGACAAACGCCAGCTCGCTGGCGTGGAGCATCTGGCGCGGTTTCAGCACGCGGGTCAGCGGGTCGCGCCGCGAGCCGTAGAGGGCATCGCCCACGATTGGATGACCCAGCGCAGCAAAGTGGACGCGGAGCTGGTGCGTGCGGCCGGTGAGCGGATGAGCGCGCACCAGCGTATAGCGCAACCCATCCGGCGCGCTCAAACGCTCCTTCACCAAATAGCGCGTGACCGCCGGGCGGCCACTCGCCAGCACAGCCATCTGCTGGCGCTTTGTCGGATGACGACCAATCGGTTGGTCAATGATGCCCTGGTTCAGCGCCAGACAGCCGACGCACAACGCCAGATACGTCTTTCTAATCGTGCGCGCCTTGAACTGAGCTTGTAAGGCCGATAGCGCATCCGCGTGTCTGGCGATCAGCATGAGCCCGCTGGTTTCCTTATCTAGGCGGTGGACGATGCCTGGCCGCTGGGCGTCGCCCACGCCGGCCACCTCCGGCGCATAAGCCAGCACGGCGTTCACCACGGTGCGACTGGGATTACCGGGCGCAGGATGCACGACCATGCCAGCCGGCTTATTGATGACGATCACGCTGGCATCCTCATAGAGAATGTCGAGAGCAATCGGCTCGGCCTGCGGCTGTTTAGGAGACGGCGGCGGCAACACCACCGAGATGGTCTGGCCGGCCTGAACGCGAAAATCCGCATCGCGGACGCAGCCCTCTACGCGCACACTGCCTTGGGCTATCAGACGCTGAGCGGCGCTGCGGCTGAGCGTCGGGACGAGAGCAGCGATGAGCTTGTCCAGGCGATCCGCGCGATTCGCGGTGAGCGTGATGACCTCGCCGCTCATCGTCGCGGATCATAGCGCGAGGATAAGAGCAAGGGTGCATTCACCGGGGGTGGGTGACGGCACTGCCGTCGCCCACCTGGGATCTGCCCCTCACTATGAGCGCACTCGAGGGAGCCGGTGAACGCTTAGCATCCGCCGGGCCTCAAGAGATGCGTTTTATCAGGTGTGTTCACATGCGGGAGCGCGGGCAACTTGCTTGCTGGGCTGGTCCATGACGTTATGGCGAAGCGAAGTGCCCCCGCTCGATTGGGTTTATCCGAACGCACCTTGGTTAGCGCGGCGCGGCGCGCTCGCTTACGCCTGGCTGGGGTTGATCGGGGCGGATCAGCAGCACCGGCGCTTTTGCCCCGCGCATGACGCGCTCGGCCACGCTGCCCAGCAGCCAGCGCTCCATCCCGCTGCGGCCATGCGTGGACATGACGATCAGGTCTGCGTGTGATGCGGCGGCGTGATCCAACAGCGCGTCCGCTACGGGCCCTTCCAGCACGGTCGTCACCACCTCAAGCCCGCTCTCGCGGCGGACGCGCTCTGCCACACCCTGTAGGTATGCCTCGCAGTGCGCGCGGTCGCTGTCGTAGAGGCTGGCTAGGGTGGCCGGGTCACTCACATACACATAGCTGGAAGGATGCACGGCGACGCGCACCAGCTCGATGCAACCGCCGCTGAAGCCGGCCAGCATCTGGGCATAGGGCAGCGCGCCCTCGGCAAAGCGCGACCCATCGAGCGGGACCATGATGCGCTTGAAAGGGGAGAGTGTTTGCGATGTCATGTCGCGCATAGGATACACGCCCACTGCGCTCGTGCAACCGGCGATAAGACAGTTTGTGGCCTAGGCAGGCGAGCAGGGGATGCTTGGCGATGCTCACGCGCAGGCAAGAAAACTTCAGCACACTGATGGGCCTAAACCGCAAAACACGCAGTGCGCATATATGCATATTTA
>JAGHYX010000042.1 GCA_017743375.1 Chloroflexota bacterium | reverse complement strand
GTCAATCGCCGGACTATCGGGCGATCTTCGCGCCCGAGGAGCGGCGGCGCAGGCCGGCAATTGCTTTAGAAAATGGCCAACCGCCCACTTAATTAGGAGCGCGCGATGTTCATGGGGTTAGCTGCCGAGAAGTACGACCGCCACTATAGCGATCGGCAACTGGTGCGCCGCATGGCGGCGTATTTCGCGCCCTTCCGCCGGCAGCTCGCCGTGCTGGCCGTCCTCCTGATCACCGTCACCGTGATCGGCCTGGTCAGTCCACTGCTGATCGCGCGCGGGATTGACCTCGTGGGCGCGCAGCCCAGCCCGGAGGGCATCGTGGCACTGTGCCTGGTTCTATTGATACTCTCAGTAGTGAGTTGGTTCTGCCAGCGCCTGCGCCGGCAAGTCACCGTCCGGCTGATCGCCGATGTGGTCGGCCGGATGCGCGAGGACGCCTTCAACGCCACCATCCGCCACGACCTCTCCTTCTTTGACGAGTACCAATCCGGCAAGGTCATCTCCCGCATCACCAACGACACGCAGGAGCTTTCGCAGGTGACCCTCCTGCTTTCCGACCTGATCAGCCAGTTCACCATCATCATCGCGTTGATCATCGCCTTGTTCACCATCTCCTGGCAGCTCACGCTGGCTCTGCTGGTCATGGCGCCGATCGTGGTCTTCCTGGGCTGGGCGTTCCGCCAGATCGCGCGGATGGTCACGCGCACCGGCTTTCGGGCGATCGCCGAGGTCAACAGCGCGATCCAGGAGTCGGTCGCCGGCATCCGCGTGGCCAAGAGCTTCCGCCAGGAGGCGGCGATTTACGACCGCTTCCGGCAGATCAACCAGCGCTCGTACGCGGTCAACCTGCGGCGCGGCTTTGTCCTCTCCAACGTCTTCCCGACGCTGAACGCGCTGAGCGGGATAGGCACTGCGATCATGGCTTATCTGGGCGGGCGCGCCGCGCTCAACGGCGCCGTCTCGGTCGGCGCTTGGTACTTGTTCATCATCAGCCTAGAGCAGTTCTGGTTTCCGCTGACCAACATCGCCTCGTTCTGGAGCCAAATCCAGGGCGGCCTCTCAGCTTGCGAGCGCATCTTCGCCTTGATGGACGCCCAGCCGGCCGTCCGCCAGGTCGCGTCGCCGGGCCATCGCCCGACCAGGCTGCGCGGGGAGATCGAGTTCAGGCGGGTGGACTTTCGCTACAACGCGCAGCAGCAGGTGCTGCGCGACTTCTCGCTGCGCATCGCGCCGGGCGAGAGCGTCGCCCTCGTCGGACACACCGGCGCCGGCAAGAGCAGCATCATCAAGCTGATCGCCCGCTTCTACGAGTTCCAGGATGGGGAAATCCTCATAGACGGACGCGACATCCGCAGCTATGACCTGACCGCCTACCGCCGGCAGCTCGGGATCGTCTCCCAGGTGCCCTTCCTGTTCAACGACACGGTGCTGAACAACATCCGCTACGCGCGGCCGGAGCTGAGCGACGCCGAGGTGGAAGCGATCGCGCGGCAGATCGGCGACGGGGAGTGGTTGGACGCGCTGCCGGCTGGCCTGCACACGCTCGTCGGCGAGCGCGGCCAGCGCCTCTCGATGGGTCAGCGCCAACTGGTGGCCCTGGCTCGCGTGCTGGCCCAGCGCCCGCCCATCTTTATCCTGGATGAGGCGACGGCCAGCGTTGACCCCTTCACTGAGCGCCAGATTCAGGCGGCGCTCGACCTGATCTTGGCCGGCAGCACGTCGGTGTTGATCGCCCATCGCTTGTCCACGGTCAAGGCGGCCGACCGCATCATCGTGCTTGACCACGGGCGGATCATCGAAGAGGGCAACCACGAGACGCTCATGGCGCGCGGCGGCCACTACGCCGCCCTCTACGACACCTACTTCCGCCATCAGTCGGCGGACTTTAACGCCGAGCTGTATCGGAAGATCAAGGCATAGCGCGTATTGCGTAGAGGAGAGGAGGCATTAGCAGCCCTGTCACCAGGTGCGTTCACGCGCAATGCTGCTTGACCGAAAGCGCGCGGAGCCACATCCAGGCGGCTCCCCTTTGTCATTCTTCGCAACAGCGAAGCATCTGAACTCGCGCCCGACTGAAGCACCGCAGGGCCAGCGCGGCCCTGGTCAACGCAGCTGCTTAGATGCTTCGCTGCCACAAAGCAAAAAGGAGGGCGCGGGAGATCACCAGCGCCCTGTCCCACCCTTGTCATTCTAGCCAAGCGAAGCATCTAAACTCCCACCTAACCAAGCCTCCGAAGTCACTGATGCCTAAACCTGTGTAATCCACACGTGGCACTCCCAGCCGTCAATCAGCCGCGAGCCTCGATTCGTCGCTGTAACCGGGGATGACGGGAGTACCGGTGACCCTTCTTGCGTTCAATACCGGTCACGTCAAGCATATGCGCTCTAAATCATCGGCCAGTGGCAGTAGGGATTACACTTCAATGCGTATGACGCCGCCGGTGACAGTAACGTTGGCCGACATCCATGCGGCACAGCATCGCCTACGCGATCAGTTGATCCCCACGCCGGTGTTGCCAGAGCTACGCCTAACGCGGATGCTTGGGGCGCGCACCTACGTGAAGGCTGAATCGCTCCAGCGAGCCGGCTCGTTCAAAATCCGCGGCGCCTACAACAAGATCAGCCAATTGAGCGAAGCGGAGCGCAGCCGAGGCGTCATCACCGCCAGCGCCGGCAACCATGCTCAGGGCGTGGCGCTGGCGGCGCGCATCTTCGGCGCGCCGGCGATGATCGTCATGCCCGAATTTGCCCCGCTCACCAAGGTTGTGAGCACGCGCGACTTCGGCGCCGAGGTCGTTTTGCACGGCGCGACGTTTGACGACGCAGTTGCCTTCGCTCGCCAGCAGCAAGCGGAGCGCGGGTTGGTCTTCGTCCACGCGTTTGATGATCCGCTCGTGATCGCCGGCCAGGGCACGATCGGTCTGGAGATCATGGCCGCGCTGCCGGAGTTAAGCACGCTGCTTGTGCCGATTGGAGGCGGCGGGCTGATCAGCGGCATCGCCATCGCGGTGAAGGCGCTGAAGCCCAGCGTGCGCATCATCGGCGTACAGGCGGCCGCTTGTGCGGCTGTGCGCGCCTCGCTGGCCGCTGGCCAGGCGGTTACGGCGCCCTCAGCCCACACCATCGCCGACGGCATCGCCGTCAAGCGCCCCGGAGAACTCACCCTGGGCTACATCCAAGCCTTGGTGGACGACGTGGTTGAAGTGAGCGATGACGAGATCGCGCGCGGCATCGCCCACTGCGCCCAATATGCCCGATTGGTCGTGGAAGGCGCCGGCGCTGCCGGCGTCGCCGCGCTCCTGGCCGGCAAGGTCGCCGTCCAGCCAGACGACGTAGTCTGCGCCGTGCTATGCGGCGGCAATATAGATAGCAACCTCCTGGCGCGCGTGATCGAGCAGGTGATGGTTCAGCAGGGGCGGATCATCGTGCTCAAACTGACTGTGCTCGACCGACCGGGCCAGCTCGCGCAGGTGATCAACCACGTCGCCGCCTGTGGAGCCAACATCATTGATGTGATCCATCGCCGAGCGGTGTGGCTTGCGCCGCTCACGCGCACTGGCCTGGAGCTGGTGCTGGAGGTGCGCGACGAAGACCACGGCCAGGAGGTGATCCATCGCCTTGCCGAGGCCGGCTATCATGTTGAGCGCGTGCGACTGGGCGAATGGCCGGACTGAACGGGGTATCATCGCCCAGTCAAGGATGACCATGCTCTCTCCCGATACATTTAAGCAGGTGATGCGCCGCTGGGGCAGCACCGTGACCATCATCACCACCCGCGCCGATGACGCGATCCACGGCCTGACAGCCACAGCCTTCTCCTCGCTCAGCGCCAACCCGCCGGAGGTATTTATCAGCGTTTACAAGCAGTCGCGCACCCATGCGCTGATCGCGCGCGGTGGGGTGTTTTGTGTGAACTTCCTCGCCCCGGAGATGGCGCATCTCTCAGATCGCTTTGCCGGCCGTCAGCCGAATAACAACGAGGATCGCTTTCAGGGCGTGCGTTATCGCACGGAGGCGACCGGCGCGCCGGTGCTGGATGAAGCAATCGCATACTTGGACTGCACAGTGGCGCGCGCCTTCGACGCCGGCGACCACACGATATTCATCGGCTCAGTACAGGCCGCTGCCGTCCAGCGACCCGATGACGCGCCGCTGCTCTACTTCAACGGGCGCTATCACTTGCTCGGCGGGCCAGTCGTTGATTCGTAGCGGGATGGGACTTGCCGAGATTGCGCGCGCGTTTGCCCGTGCGCGGGCCGAAGGCCGCCCAGCGCTGATGCCATACTGGTCGCTGGGCTTTCCCGATGCTGAGACCTCGTTGCGCGTGATCCAGGCCATCGCCCGCGCCGGCGCCGACCTGATAGAGCTGGGCGTGCCCTTCAGCGATCCATTGGCTGATGGGCCGGTGATCCAGCACGCCAACCAGGTTGCCTTGGAGGGCGGCATGACGGTCAGCCGCTGCATCGCGTTGGCGGCGCAGGCGCGCGCCTCCGGGGTCACGCAGCCTTTGCTGGCGATGGGCTACCTCAACCCAGTTATCGCCTATGGCGAAGCCCGCTACGTCGCCGACTGGCAGCGCGCCGGCGCAGACGGGTTGATCGTGCCCGATCTGCCCCCTGAAGAAGACGCTTCGCTCAAGCAAGCGTGCAACGCTCATCAGATGGCGCTGGTTCAGTTCACCGCGCCTACCAGCACTATGGAGCGGATCCGACTGGCCGTGGAGCATGCCACGGGCTTTATTTACATCGTCTCTGTGGCTGGCGTCACCGGCGCGCGCGACCGCCTGCCCGAAGGGCTGCGCGACTACGTGCTGCGCGTGAAGGCGCAGGCTGGCGATAAGCCGGTCGTGGTCGGCTTTGGCATTAGCAAGCCGGAGCACGTGCGCGAGGTTGGCCAATATGCCGACGGCGTGATCGTCGCCAGCGCGCTGATCCGCGCTGCCGGCGCGGCGCCCGATCCAGCACAGGCGGCCTATGATTTCGTGCGCCGGCTGCGGGACCAAAGCTAGGCCAAACGGTTGATACTTTCTTATGCTGAGCACAGCATCCCCTGCCAATCTTTGCCACGCTGCTCGCCGCAAAGCGGCTGCCGGCCGAGGCTGCGCTTTACTGAGATCACCTTGACTGTAAACGTGCTCCAAATAAACGGCTAGAATCTTGGCTCCATGAGGGTCGTTCGCTGGGTGCACGGCTTTGTCGCGCTGGCCGTCTTAGCCACAGGTTGCGGCGCAGCACCCGAAACGCAGCCGCCTGCGCTGCGCATCGTCGAGCCTGCTCACGCAGCGGCGCTCACTGCAAACCAGGAGAGCGTCATCCGGCTGGAATATGACGGAGCGCAATTCGTCAATGCCCTCGTATGGGTCAACGGTGAGCGGCTGGCTGTGCTGCCTATGCCGGCCAAGGCCCAGGCCAGCACATCCTGGACGCCGCCGGCTGCCGGGCGCTACGTGCTATATGCGGAGGCGCGCGATGCAGAGGACCGGGTCGTCGCGCGCTCGGATGCGGTCGTCATCAACGTCCAACCACCAGTCGCGGCGACCGACCCTGTACTGGCTGCTTTGCCCTCGCCCACGCCTGAGCCGAGCATCGCGCCGACCGCCACAGCGATCGTCCTTCCCACCGAGACAGCGGTTGCCACGCCTACGCCCGCGCCCACCCCGACGCCGGGGGTGGTGGTGACCAATGCCTTCGTCAACCTGCGCGCCGGCCCGAGCACCAGCTATGCCCTGCTGGGCAGGCTGACCCAGGGCCAATCCGCCGAGGTCATCGGCAAAAGCGAAGACGGCCAATGGTGGCAGGTCCGCGTGGAGAATAAGGTCGCTTGGGTGGCCGGACAGTATGTGCAGCCCAATGAGTCGGCCGGCCTGGCGCGCATTGTCCCGCCGTCCCCTCTGCCGACGGCTGCGCCGACAACCGTCGCACTGGTCGCCCTCGCGCCGACGGCTACGGAGCCGCCGACGCCACAGCCGACCCCCACGCCGAGCGAGCCACCCTGCGACCCGTCAAATCCATACTGGGCGGCTCGCCTCAACAACGTGCCCGACTACACCTTTTGCACGCCTGTGCCCTTTGAATTCGTGCCCAACGCCAGCCCAGACCCCGATGAGCTGGTGATCCGCTGGCACATCTACGGGATCAAATCGTTGGAGTTGCGCATTGACCCCAGCGGCGACGAATGCGGGATGGGGACGCGCGGGCTGCGCCAGCAGGTGCCCTTCAAGATGGATGACTTTCGGATCAACCGCCGGCACTGGCCGCCAGGCGGTTACAAGATCGGGCTATTCGCCACCTTGCACGATGGGCGGGTGCAAGACTGGGGTGAGCTGCACTTCTGCGGCAAATAGCTATTCCGCCGCGCCCATCTGCGACATCACCGTATTCAAGTCTTTATCCCCTCGCCCGCTCAGGTTCACCAACAGGATCGCCTCGCGTGGGTAGCGCGGCGCGCGCTTGATCGCCTCGGCGAGCGCGTGCGCGGACTCCAGGGCGGGGATGATGCCCTCGAAGCGGCAGAGCGCGTGAAACGCTGCCAGCGCCTCCGCATCGGTGGCGTAGGTGTACTCTGCGCGCCCCTGATCGCGCAACCAGACATGCTCCGGGCCGACGCCGGCATAGTCCAGGCCGGCGGATATGGAGTGCGTCTCGGCGATTTGTCCGTCGGCGTTTTGGAGGACCAGCGTCTTCATCCCTTGGAAGACGCCGACGCGCCCCGCGATGTCGCCGTGTAACGCCGCGGCGAAGCGCGCGGCGTGCGCTCCGCTTTCTATCCCGTGCCCGCCGGCTTCTACGCCGACCAGCTTTACATCATCGTTGAGGAAGCCATAGAAGATGCCAATTGCATTGCTGCCGCCGCCGACGCAGGCGATCACCTCATCAGGCAAGCGACCGGCTTGTTCGAGGATCTGCTGGCGTGCCTCTCTGCCGATCACGCTTTGAAAGTCGCGGCACATCAGTGGATAGGGGTGCGGCCCCAGCGCGCTGCCGATGATGTAATACGTGTCGTGTGGATGCGAGACCCAATCACGGATCGCCTCGTTCACAGCGTCTTTTAACGTCCGGCTGCCGCTCTCCACGCTGCGCACTTCGGCGCCCAGCAGCCGCATGCGAAAGACGTTTGGCGACTGGCGGGCCATGTCCACCGCGCCCATGTAAATCACGCACTCCAGACCAAGCAGCGCGCAGGCCGTGGCTGTGGCCACGCCGTGTTGGCCGGCCCCGGTCTCGGCGATCACTCGACGTTTGCCCATCCGCCGAGCCAACAGGGCCTGCCCCAGCGCGTTGTTGATCTTGTGTGCACCGGTGTGCAACAGGTCTTCGCGCTTCAGGTAAATCTGCGCGCCGCCCAAATGCGCGCTCAGCCGTTGGGCGTGGCTGAGCGGCGAAGGCCGGCCAACGTAGGTTTTGAGCAAATGCTCATACTCAGCGCGAAAGCTTGGATCGGCGCGTAGCTCTTCGTAGGCTTCTATCACCTCATCCAACACTGGCATCAACGTCTCCGGCACGAAGCGCCCGCCATAAGGGCCGAACTTGCCGCCGGCGTCTGGCCAACTCGCTTCGCGTTCGCTCACACGGGTGGTCACGCTCATTGTGCGTTACTCTATCACCATTCGCCGCACGGACACAACCGGTAACATTGGCGTCTGGTAAAGATGGCCAACGATTTCCCGCAACTCTCGCTGATTCATCGCGTTCGCCCTGCGCGTCAGCCAACGGCTGTCGGCCCAACGCCACTACTCATCCTCTTTCACGGTTATGGCAGCAACGAGGATGATCTGATGGGACTGTCGTCGTATCTCGATCCGCGCTTTAACATCGTGAGCGCCCGCGCGCCGCTGGCGCTGAGCATTGGGGGCTTCGCCTGGTTCTCGCTCATCTGGGACGAGCATGGCCTTTTTGTTCGGCCTGATGACATCCTGAGCGCTGTCGAGCCGGCGGCGCAGTTCGTGGCCGAAGCAATAGATGCTTATGGCGGCGCGCCGGAGCGCACGCTGCTCTTTGGCTTCAGCCAAGGCGCTACCATGAGCGCTGCTGTGCTCATGCATCGGCCAGCGCTGATCGCCGGCGCAGCGTTGATAAGCGGCTTTGTGCCCGATGCAGTTGTGCCGCCCGGCGTCAAGCTAAACAGCAAGCGCGTGTTGATCGCGCATGGCGCGCTAGACCAGGTCGTGCCGGTGAGCCAAGGGCGCGCTGCGCGTGACCTGTTCACCGCGCTCGGCGCGGCGGTGACATACCACGAATACCCGATCGCTCATCAGATAGATGAAGCAGCGCTCGAGGACGTCGATCACTGGTTGTCCGAAATGCTGCGCTGAACAAGCGCTGGGGCGCGCTAATGGCTGGGGGCAGAACCTAAAGTTGGGCTGACGGCAGCGCCGTTGGCCCGCCATAGACAGACTTTCGCCAGTGAGCAGCCCGCGAGCGGTCGCCCTTACTGGTGAGCACCCCCAATGCTGGCCGCTCGGCCAGCCGAACAACTGGTCGCCTGCCGGAGGCCGGCGTCATGTCCCGTGCGTACGCTAGGCATACGCCTATGGACGCACAGCAGATAGCTCTCGTGCAAAAGACGTTCGACAAAATTGACCCCATCGCTCAACAGGTCGGCGACCTCTTCTACACCCGGCTGTTTGAGATCGACCCTGGCCTGCGCGCCCTGTTCAAGGGCGACATGAAGAAGCAGGCGCTCATGCTCATGACGGTGATCGGGTTGGCCGTGCGCGGCCTGGATCGGCCAGAGGCCATCGCGGAGGCCGTGCGCTCCCTGGGCGAGCGCCACTATCGCTACGGCGTCTCGCCGGCTGATTACAACACCTTCGGCGCGGCGTTGATCTGGGCGCTGGAACAGGTGCTCGATGGGGAGTTCACGCCGGAGGTGAAACAGGCCTGGGTTGAGGCATACGACTGGCTGGCCAGCGCGATGAAGCAGGCCAACCGTCAGGCGGCGAACTGATCGCTACCGTCGTCGCGTCTCCCAGACCTCTGGGTTGAGGAGGTGCGGTGGGCGCTCGCCCCGCAACACCTGCAGGGCTTGGCGCAGGGTCGTCTCCCAGATGCGGTGATGGCCAGCCACCGTATAGCTTGCGATGTGGGGCGAGGCGACTACGGTATCGAAGGCCAACAGCGGGTGGGAGGGCGAGATCGGCTCATCGGCGAAGACATCCAGCCCCGCGCCGGCCAAATGCCCCCGGCGCAGGGCCTCCGCGAGCGCTGTTTCGTCCACCAGCGCCCCGCGCGAGACGTTGATGAAGATAGCACCCTGCTTCATTTGAGCGAAGCGGCGCGCGTCCATCATGCGGCGCGTCTCGTCGGTGGCCGGCGCGTGCAGCGAGACGATGTCGGCCTCGCACAACAACGCCTCGAGGGACGAGGCGAGCTCGACGCCCAGCGCGCGTGCGTGCGCCTCGCTCACGTAAGGGTCAAAGGCCAGCACGCGCATCTCGAACGCGCGCGCAAATTGCGCGACGCGGCTGCCGATCCGACCCAGGCCCACCAGGCCCAGCGTGCGCCCGGCCAACTCCAGCCCCGGCCCCTCGAGCCGAAACCAATCATGCCAACCAGCCCCCCGCAGCGTTCGGTCTGCGGCGACCACCTTCTTCGCCACCGCCAAGATCAGCGCCCAAGTGTGCTCGGCGGTGCTGATCGTCGGCGCATCGGGCGCATAGACCACGGGGATGCGGCGCGCGCTGGCTGCGGCGACGTCTATGTTCTCATAGCCAACCCCGAGCCGGGCGATCACGCGCAGCTTGGGCGCAAGGTCCATGCGCGCGCCGTCGTAGCGCACGTTGCCGGGACAGATGAACGCCTCAGCTTCCGCGATCCCCTCGAGATCGGGAGATGGCCCAAGCACCTTCACACCTTCGAGCAAAGGCAAGCACGAGGGTGGCGGCGGTGCGTCAAACCAGAGCGTGAACATATCTCAGTAGATGCCGGTTGACTGCTCGGGCTGAGCGCCCCCGCGAAGGGCGCGCACGACCGAGGCCGCGGCGCCGGCCAGCAGGGCGCTGTCCGAAGCGACGGTGACGAACTGAAAGCCCTTGGCGACCATGCTGCGCGCATAGGCAGCCGAGGCGCAGTGTATGCCGGCGATCACGTTATGCTTTCGACAAGCGGCCAGGATCGCATCCAGCGCGGCAACCACCGCTGGTGCAGTCGGGTCGCTGCGCTCCGGGCTGCCCATGCTCAGGCTCAGGTCGGCTGGGCCGACGTACACGCCACTTAAGCCGGGCACGCTGACGATGGCCTCGACGTTGGCCAACGCCTCGGCGGTCTCGACCATGGCGAAGGTCAGCACATTTGGCGCGATTGAGGACTCGTAGTCGCTCTCGAAGGCCGCGCGAGCGCGCGTCGGGCCATAGCTGCGGTAGCCGCGCGGCGCGTAATAGCACGCGCCGACAAACCGCTCGCATTCCGCGCGCGTGTTCACCATCGGGCAGATGATGCCGAGCGCGCCGGCGTCGAGCATTTTCATGATGATGCCCGGCTCATTCCACGGCACGCGTGCCAGCGGCAGCGCGCCGGCAGCACCGATGGCCTGGAGCATGGGCACAGCATGCCCGTAATCCAATAGGCCATGCTGGAGGTCGAGCGTCACGCTATCCCAGCCGGCGCGCGCCATGAGCTCGGCGCTCCAACTGCTGGGGATGGAACACCAACCATTGGCGACATACCCACCGGCCGACCACAACGCGCGCAGTTGATCGACAGACAGAGGCATGAACCACAGTGTAGCGCGATTAGAACCTTGGGGAAGTGGTCCAATTCGGGATGAAAGGCTGCGTCGTTGGGCATACGCCTTTTCTATCGGGCCCGAAGATGCATCCCTCAGCAAGGGCATACGCTACAATCTCACGCTCATGCGAACGCTTGTCTCGCTCGATATCGAGACCACCGGGGTTGATCCAGAACGCGACCGCATCCTAGAGATCGGCATCGTGCGCTTTCGCGGCGAGCAGATCCTGGAAGAATGGAGCAGCCTCGTTGATCCGCACATGCCCATCCCGCCACGGATCACCGAGTTGACCGGCATTACAGATGCGATGGTGCAGCGCGAAGGCATCCCCCTGTGGAAGGCGTTAGGCGAGGCACAGCGGGTCATTGGAGACGCGCTGATCATTGGACACAACATCTCCTTCGATCTGGGATTCTTTCGCAGCCTAAGCGCGCCGCCGCCTTTTGCGAGGAACCCCGCAATGGACACCTTCGAGCTGGCCAGCCTGTTGGTACCGCATGCCGGTCGCTACTCGTTGGGCGCGCTGGCGCTGACATTGGGCATCCACCTGCCGGAGTCCCATCGCGCCCTGGCCGACGCGCGGACTGCGCATCAGCTCTACCTCAAACTGTTCGAGCGCGCCATGGACCTGCCCCCGGAGGTCGTCCGCGAGATCGGCGAACTCGCCAGGCGGGGCAATTGGGCGCTGGCGGAGTTCTGGCGCGACATCGAGGCGCAACAGGCGCTTGGCCGCTTCAACACCAGCATCGGCGCGGCGCTGCGCCGAAAGCTCACCGTGGGGGCATCCGGCCAGACCGCGCTCCAGCGCCAGGCTGCCCATCAGGCGCGCCTACGTGAGGAGAAGCTGGCGCCGAAAGCAACTATCACGCCGCTGGACGTCGAGCAGCTTGCGAAGCTGCTGGACGAAGGCGGCCCATTCGCTGCGCGCTTCCCCGGCTATGAGATGCGCCCCCAGCAGATGACGATGCTGCGCAAGGTCGCGTCCACCTTCAACGAGGAAGGGATGACCCTGATCGAAGCCGGCACGGGCGTCGGCAAGTCGCTGGCCTACCTCATCCCTGCCATGCAGTGGGCGATCCAGAACAACCGGCGCGTGGTGATCAGCACCAACACGATCAACCTACAGGAGCAACTGGCCGAGAAGGACGTGCCCACCGTCTTGGATATTCTGAATCATCCGGGGCGGGCGGCGGTGATGAAGGGCAAGGCGCGTTATTTATGCCCAACGCGCTTCGCTGAATGGCGTCGGAACGGGCCGCGCACGCCCGACGAGGTGCGCTTGATGGCCAGGATTCTGCTCTGGCTGCCCAACACGCTGACCGGCGACGCCGATGAGCTGTTCATCCCCTCGCCGGCTGAGCGGGCCATCTTCCAGCACCTCTCGGCCCAGAACCCGATGTGCAACATCAACACGTGCAGCGCGACCGAATGCTTCTTCTATCAGGCCCGCCGGCTGGCCGAGAGCGCCCACGTGGTCATCGTCAATCACGCCTTGCTCATGTCCGACATCATGGTGGAGAACAACGCGCTGCCGGAATACGACTACTTAATCGTGGACGAAGCGCACCACCTGGAGGCGGCGGCCACCGAGGCGCTCACCTATCGCATTGATCGGGATGAGATGCAGCGAACGCTCGGCGACCTCGCCAACCGCCAGCGCCAACAAGGCGGTCTGCTGGGCGAGCTTGCCGGCAAGGCCAACGCGCTCCTCGTCGAACAGCGGTCGGCGTTGCTCTACCGCTGCGACTTGGCCAGCCAGACGGTGAACGCGGCGCAGCAGCAGACCAAGGTGTTCTTCGATGAACTGGCGGCCTTTATCGCCGACCAGCCGAGCGACGATTCGGCGGATTACGCGCGGCGGGTGCGCCTGACGAGCGCGTTGCGCAACAGCCCAGGCTGGTCGCGCGTGGAGCTTGCCTGCGAAGCGCTGCTGAGCGAAATCAAGAGCCTGATCAATTACCTGAGGGACATCCTCAAGATCGTCAACGACTACGCCGAGGTTGGCGCGGATTTTGACGCTTTCATCGGCCGGCTGGCCGGGGGCGTGCGCTTTCTGGAGGAAAGTGAGGCACAACTGAAGGCGTTTATCTTTGGGTCTGCGGATGAGCGCATCTGCTGGGTGGAGGTGGAGGACAGCCGCCAGCTCAACCGCCCGCCGCGCCTGACGCTCAACGCAGCCCCACTGCACGTCGGCGCGCTGTTGAAGACGCACCTCTGGGACAAGAAGAAAGCCGTGGTGCTGACCTCGGCGACCTTGCGCACGGCAACCGCCAACGGCGACGGGCAGCCCAGCTTTGAGTATGTCAAAGAGCGGCTGCACGCCTTCGACGCCGATACGCTGGCGCTCGGTTCGCCGTTCGATTACCGATCGTCCACGCTGCTCTACCTGGTCACTGACATCCCGGAGCCAGGCCAACCAGGCTATCAGCAGGCGCTGGAGCAGGGGTTGATCGCGCTCTTCCGCGCTTCGGAAGGGCGCGGCCTGGCCTTGTTCACCAGCTACTCTGGACTGCGCGCTGCGGCGCGGGCGCTTGGGCCGGCGCTGCTGCGCGACGGCATCCAAGTGTTCGAGCAGGGCAGCGGCCTTTCGCGCCGCGCCATGATAGATAACTTTCGCAGCGCCGACCGCGCTGTGATGCTGGGCACGCGCAGCTTCTGGGAAGGGGTGGACATCCAAGGCGAGAAGCTGAGCGCGCTGGCGATCTGCAAACTGCCCTTCGATGTGCCCAGCGACCCGATCTTCGCGGCGCGCAGCGAGACCTTCGATGACCCTTTCAACCAGTTCTCCGTGCCGGAGACCGTCCTGCGGTTTCGCCAGGGCTTTGGCCGGCTGATCCGCAGCAAGAGCGACTACGGCGTTGTGGTGATCTTCGACCGCCGCGTGTTGACCAAGAGCTACGGGGCGGCTTTCCTCAACGCCCTCCCTCAGACGACCATCGTGCGCGCGCCGCTTGCCCAATTGGGCGCGACGGTTCGGAAGTGGCTGGCCAGCAAGCAAGCCCAATCCCTGCCCGTCCCTCAGACTGATGTTGCCTAACCTCTACCAACGCGACTTTCTCAAGGAGCTTGACTTCAGCGCCGACGAGCTGAACTACTTGATCCGGCTGGCCAGCGCGCTGAAGGCGGCCAAGCGCCGGCGCGCTGAGCCGCCCTTGCTCAGGGGCCGCAACCTTGCCTTGATCTTCGAGAAGACCTCCACGCGCACGCGCTGCGCCTTTGAGGTGGCGGCCTATGACCAAGGTGCACACGTGACCTATCTCGATCCGGCGAGTTCCCAACTGGGACACAAGGAGTCGGTGGCCGACACGGCGCGCGTGCTGGCGCGCTTCTACGACGCCATCGCCTACCGCGGCGCCAGCCAGCGCACCGTGGAACTGCTGGCCGAGTGCGCCGCCGTGCCGGTCTATAACGCCCTCACCGACGAATGGCATCCCACCCAGATGCTGGCCGATTTCATGACGATGCGGGAACATAAGCCAGCCGGCCAGATCGCGTATGCCTTCATGGGCGATGGGCGCTTCAACATGGCGCGCTCGCTGCTGATCATGGGCGCGATCATGGGCGCCGATGTGCGCATCGTCGCCCCGCGCGCGCTCTGGCCGGAGCCGGCGCTCCAGCAGCGCGCCCAGGAGATCGCCGCGCACAGCGGCGCGCGCGTGACGATTACCGAGGACGTGGCCGCCGGCTTGCGCGGCGTAGATTTTGTCCATACCGACGTGTGGGTGTCCATGGGCGAGGACCCGCGCGTCTGGGACGAGCGCATCGCGCTGCTGCTGCCCTATCAGGTCAACGCGCAGGCGCTGGCGCTGACGGGCAACCCAAGCGTCAAGTTCATGCACTGTCTGCCGGCCTTCCACGACGACCAGACGACAATCGGCTGGCAGATCTTCGCCCGGACCGGCCTGAAAGGGCTGGAGGTGACCGATGAGGTGTTCCAGTCGCCGGCTAACCTGGCCTTCGACCAGGCGGAGAATCGCTTGCACACCATCAAGGCGCTGTTGTTGGCGACGCTGGCCGAGCCTGCTGAGTTAGAAGTAATATTCCTGCGGAGCAAATAGATGAACACGACCACCGTTTTTATCCCGAACATCAGTTGCCAAGGCTGCGTCAGAGCCATCCAAGCCGAGCTGTGCGACCTCGCCGGCGTGCTGAAGGTCGAGGGCGACCCCCAGACCAGGCAGGTGACGATCACCTGGGATGAGCGGACGAGCTGGGAGGCCATCCGCGAACGATTGATTGAGATCAACTATCCACCAGCGCATTAGATGAGCCAGGTTGAGCTGCCGATCAGCGGCATGACGTGCGCGAACTGCGCCCGCGCGGTCGAGCGCGCGGTGAAGAAGCTGCCCGGCGTGACCTCGGTCAACGTCAACCTGGCCAGCGAGCGGGCCACAGTGGAGTACACCCCCGGCGTGGTCAGCATCGCGCACATCGTCGCGGCCATCCGCAAGGCCGGCTACGACGTGCCGGCGCAGCCGGCCGACTTGGGCAGTCGCGCGGCGTTGGACGCGACCCGCGCCGCGCGCCAGGCAGAGTTGGCGCAGCGCCGCCGGCGGGCCATTGTCGGTCTGCTTTTGGCGTTGCCGACGTTCACGCTCAGCATGGGCCGCGACCTCGGTTTGCTGGGGCTGGTGCTCGGGCCGGCCTTCGCCCCGCCCGGCGGACACGCCGCTCATCAGGCCTCTGAACAGGCCGTCTTGAACTGGCTGCTCTTCGCGCTGGCGCTGCCCGTGCAGCTCTACGTCGGCTGGCCTTTCTACACCCACGGCTACACAGCCCTGCGCAACGGCGCGCCGAACATGGACGTGCTGGTCGCGCTCGGCTCGAGCGCGGCCTTTGGCTATTCCTGCGCCGTCCTGCTCGGCTGGGTGGATGGGCATGTTTACTTCGAGACCGCCGCGGTCATCCTGGCCTTGATCAGCCTGGGCAAATACCTGGAGGCGCGGGCCAAGGGCCAAGCCGGCGCGGCCATCGAGCGCCTGCTCGACCTGACGCCGAAGACCGCGCGCCGCCTGCGCCCTAGGGCGGATGGATCGCTTGAGGAAGAGGATGTGCCGGTCGCTTCTATCAATATCGGCGACCTGCTCGTCGCGCGGCCCGGCGAGCGCATCGCCGCGGACGGCGTCGTGGTCGCCGGCCATTCGGCGGTGGATGAGAGCATGATCACTGGCGAGAGCGTGCCGCGCGACAAAGGGCCTGGCGACACAGTAATTGCTGGCACGGTCAACCGAGAGGGCGTGTTGCGCTACGAAGCTGCCCGCGTCGGGCAAGATACCGTCCTTGCCCAGATCGTGCGCCTAGTGGCCCAGGCCCAGGGCAGCAAAGCCCCTATCCAAGCCCTCGCCGATCGCGTCTCGGCGGTGTTCGTGCCGGCGGTGATGCTGATTGCCATCGGCACTTTTGCAGCGTGGCTGGCGCTCGGCGGCGATTTTCAGCGCGCCATGATCAACGCGGTGGCCGTGCTGGTGGTCGCCTGCCCATGTGCGCTGGGGCTGGCCACGCCGGCGGCGATCATGGTCGGCATGGGCCGCGGGGCGGAGCTGGGCATCTTATTCAGGAACAGCGCAGCGTTGGAGCAGGCCGCGCGGGTCGGCCTCATCGCGTTCGACAAGACCGGCACCTTGACCCAGGGTCGCCCGACCGTGGTGGAGGTCGTAGTGCTTGATCAGACGTGCGCCCCCACGCCCGACGCGCTACTCGCGCTCGCCGCGGGCGCGGAGCAGCACAGCGAGCATCCGCTGGCCCAGGCGATCGTGGAGGCGGCCAAGGCCCGCGCCATCCAGCCCACGCCGACGGCGCAGTTCCGCGCCCTGCCCGGCATGGGGGTCTTCGCGGTTGCCCATTCAACAGGGGACAACCAGCGCACCATCGCCGTCGGCAGCGCACGGCTGATGGCGCAGCAGGGCGTCGCGCTGGATGAGCGCGCGGAGGCGCAGATCGCGCGTTTGCAGGCGCGCGGGTGCACGGTGATGCTGGTCGCGGTGGATGGCCGGCTGGCCGGCGCGATTGGCCTGCGCGATACCGCGCGCCCCGAGTCGCGCACCGCGATCGCTGCGCTAAAACAGCGCGGCATTCGCACCCTCATGCTGACCGGCGATAACGCGCCGGCTGCGCGGGCCGTCGCTGAGGAACTCGGCATAGACGAGGTGCTAGCCGAGGTCATGCCGGGGGAGAAGGCCGCGCGGATCGCCGCGCTGAAGCTGGCCGCTGCGGCGCCGCGTCGCCGCTCGGCGCGCGCATTGGTCGCCATGGTGGGCGACGGCATCAACGACGCGCCTGCCCTGGCCGAGGCCGACGTGGGCATCGCCATCGGCAGCGGGACCGACGTGGCCATCGAAGCCGCCGACGTCACGCTCATGCGTAGCGATCTGCGCCAGGTCGTCCAGGCAATTGACCTGGCGCGGGCGACGGCGCGCGGGATTCGCCAGAATCTGTTCTGGGCGTTCTTCTACAACCTGCTCCTGATCCCGCTGGCCGCGCTGGGGGTCTTTCAGCAATATGGGCCGATCCTGGCCGCCGGCGCGATGGCCTCTAGCTCGCTCTTCGTCGTCGGCAACAGCCTGCGGCTGCGCCGTCAGGTGCGCGGCGGGGAGCTGAACCTATCAGCCCAGCAGAAAGCCGGCGCGGGCCAGATACGCGATGATGCGCCCAGCACAGCGCTCGGGTGATTCGTTCACCGTGTCGAGGGTGACTTCAGGGGCGATCGGCGGCTCGTAAGGGTCGTCCACGCCGGTGAAGCCTTTGATCTCGCCGCGCCGCGCGCGCGCATACATCCCTTTGGCGTCGCGCTGTTCGCAGACTTCGATCGGGGTGTCCACGAAGACCTCGATGAAGCGACCCTCGCCGATCTCCTCGATCATGCGGCGGACGGCGTCGCGCGTAGCGCGGTAGGGGCTGATCGCGGCGCAGACGGCGATCCCGTTATGGCGCACCACCTCGCCGGCGACGAAGCCGATGCGCAGGATGTTGGTGTCGCGGTCCTCGCGGCTGAAACCTAAGCCTTTGGAGAGATGGGTGCGCACCACATCGCCGTCGAGCAGCGTCACCTGACGGCCGCGCTCCATCAGCATGGCCACCAGCGCCTCGGCCACGGTGGACTTGCCGGCGCCGCTCAGGCCGGTGAACCACACGCAGAACCCCTGTTTGTGACGAGGTGGGAAGGTGCTGGCCAGGATCTCGGCGGTCTCGCGGCGGGTGAACCACTCCGGCAGCGGCCGGCCCTTGGCCAGGAATTCGTCGCGCACTTGCGTGCCGGAGATGGAGATGACCCGCGCGCCCGCCGGGGCGCGATCGGCCTCGACATATTCATCGCGGTCCGCCAAATAGACTAATTCCTGGAACGGGATCATCTGCACGCCGATCTCGTCGGCGTATTGGCGCACCAGCGCCTGTGCGTCGTAGGGGCCGTAGAACGGCCGGCCGTGGCTATCCTTGCCGGGGCCGGCGTGATCGCGGCCAACGATGAAGTGCGTGGCGCCGTAGTTGCGGCGGATGATGGCATGCCAGAGCGCCTCGCGCGGGCCGGCCATGCGCATCGCCAACGGCAGCAGGCTGAGCAGCGTGCTGCGCCGGTCGTAGTAGTTCTCTACTAAGGCTTTGTAGATTCGCACGCGGCTGTAGTGGTCCACGTCGCCGGGCTTGGTCATGCCGACGACTGGATGGATCAGCAGGCTGCCGCCGACGCTGGCTGCGGCGCGTTTGGTCAGCTCCTCATGGGCGCGGTGGAGTGGGTTGCGGGTCTGGAAAGCCACAACGTTGGCATGGCCCAGCGCGGCCAGCGCCTGGCGGGTCTGCGCCGGCGTGCGTCGCAGCTCGATGAAGTCATACGCCTTGGGCAGGTTGAGCACCTGAATGCGCCCGGAGATGTAGGTATTGCCCCAGCGCATCATTTCTGGGATCAGCGGGTGGCGCGAATCGGTCGTGCCCAGCACGGCCTGTGCTTCCTCGGTCAGGTCCCAGGGGTAGGCTTCCTCAATCCACATGATGGCCAGGGGGTTATTGCGCGCGTCGCGCAGCACCACCTGGCGGTCCAGATGTACATCACGCGCATCTACGGGCAGCGTGATGGGGATCGGGAAGAGCGTCCCATCGGCCAGGCGCATCTCAGCCAGGACGCGCAGGTAGTCTGCGCGCCCCATGAAGCGATCCAGCGGCGAGAACGCGCCGGTCGCCAGCAGCTCCAGGTCGCACAGCGCGCGGGGCGAAAGCTGAATCGAGGGCAGGTGCGTGGCCAGCGCCATCAACTCGGCGCGTTGGCTTTCGTCTACAATCAGGTTGACGAGTTGACCGCCATAGGGCGGGATGAGCGTCACAGCTTCTTTGACTTCGAGCGTTTCCATGGCTTCTGATGGTGATTACTTCGGCGGCATCGAAGCCGGCGGCACCAAGTTCAATTGCATCGTCGCCACCGGGCCCGATGACGTTGTGCATCATGCGCGCATCCCCACCACGTCCCCGCAAGAGACGCTCGCGCAGGTGATCGCCTTCTTCCGGTCGTGCGGGGTGTCGTTGAGGGCGGTCGGCATCGGCTCGTTTGGGCCGGTGGACCCTGACCCGCGCTCGCCGACCTTCGGCTACATCACCAGCACGCCGAAGCTGGGCTGGCGCAACACCGATTTCGTCGGCACGATCCGCCGCGCGCTGAACGTGCCGGTGGCGTTTGACACCGACGTGAACGCGGCAGCGTATGGCGAGTATGTGTGGGGTGCGGCGCAAGGGCTGCACACGTTCAT
>JAGHYX010000186.1 GCA_017743375.1 Chloroflexota bacterium | reverse complement strand
GAACCGCAGCGCGCCTTCCTGGTCGGCGTCGCCTTCCGCGACCCGGCCTACCGGGACGGCGCGCGCCTGCCGCTCGAGGCCTCGCTCGAAGAGCTGGCCCTGCTCTGCAAAACCGCCGGCCTGGAGGTGGTCGGGCAGACGACGCAAACGCTGGACGCCCCCCACCCCAAGACCTTCATCGGCCCCGGCAAGGTCGAGGAGCTGGTCGCCTGGCAGCGCGCGCTGGACTTCGACGTGATCGTCTTCGACGACGAGCTCTCGCCGCGCCACCAGCGCGAGCTGGAGGAGGCCTTCAACGATGAGCTCATCATCCTCGACCGCACCGCGCTGATCCTGGACATCTTCGCCCAGCACGCCCGCACCCGCGAGGGCGCGCTGCAGGTGGAGCTGGCGCAGTATGAATACCGCAAGCCGCGCCTCACCCGCCAGTGGACGCACCTGGCGCGCCAGGCCGGCGGCGGCGCCGGCCGCAGCGGCACCGGCGGCGTCGGCCTGCGCGGCCCCGGCGAAACCCAGCTCGAGATTGACCGCCGGCGGATTGACGAGCGCATCGCCAAGCTCCGGCGGGAACTGGAAGAAGTGCGCCGCCAGCGCGCCCAGCACCGCGCCCAGCGCCGGCGCGCCGAGATCCCGGTCGTCGCCATCGTCGGCTACACCAACGCCGGCAAATCCACCCTGCTCAACGCGATCGCCCAGGCCGACGTGCTGGCCGAGGACAAGCTCTTCGCCACGCTCGACCCCACCACCCGCCGCGTCCGCCTGCCGCGCGGCCACACCGCCCTCTTCACCGACACGGTCGGCTTCATCCAAAAGCTGCCCACCCAACTGGTGGCCGCCTTCCGCGCCACGCTGGAGGAGATCACCGAGGCCGACGCCCTGTTGCACGTGGTGGACGTCACCCACCCTCACGCGCTGGAGCAGGCCCAGACCGTGCTGGACACGCTGCGCGAGCTGGGCGCGAGCAACAAGCCGGTGATCACCGCGCTGAACAAGGCCGACCGCCTCCCGGCGGCGCAGCGCAGCGCGTCCGCCGGCGGCCTGCTCAGCGAGGGGATGTTCATCTCCGCCCTCGCCCGCGAGGGGCTGGACGCCCTGTTGAGCGAGATCGAGGCTGTCCTCTTCGAGCGGCTGGTGCCGATCCGCGTGCGCCTGCCCTACAAGGCCGGCGACCTGATGGCGCTCTTCCGCCGCGAGGGCGCGGTGGAGAGCGAGCTGCCTGAGGAGCGCAGCGTGGTGATCAGCGGGCGCATCCCCGGCCGGCTGCTGGACGTCTTCACGCCCTACGCCGCGCGCTGAGCAACTGATGGACCCTGCCTCGGCGCGTCAAGCCGAGCACAGCGAAGCAGCGCTCAGTGCGAGAGGATCTGCGAGAGGAACAGCTTGGTGCGCGCCTCTTTCGGATCGCCGAAGATCTGCTCCGGCGTCCCGCTCTCCACGATCCGCCCCTGATCGAAGAAATACATCGTGTCGGCCACCGCGCGGGCGAAGCCCATCTCGTGCGTCACCACCATCATCGTCATCCCGCTCTCGGCCAGCTCGATCATCACGTCGAGCACCTCTTTGATCATCTCCGGGTCCAGCGCGCTGGTTGGCTCGTCGAAGAGCATGATCTTGGGCTGCATCGCCAGCGCCCGCGCGATCGCCACGCGCTGCTGCTGGCCGCCGGAGAGCTGGCCAGGATACTTGCGGGCCTGCTCGGGGATGCCCACGCGGCGCAGCAGTTGCATCGCCACCTCCTCGGCCTGGGCGCGCGGCCAGCCGCGCACCCAGATCGGCGCGAGCGTGATGTTCTCCAACACCGTCAGGTGCGGGAAGAGGTTGAACTGTTGGAAGACCATGCCGGTCTCCATCCGCACGCGCTCGATGTCGCGCACATCGTGCGAGAGCCGGATGCCGTCCACGATGATCTCGCCGCGCTGGTGCTCTTCTAACCGGTTGATCGTGCGGATGAAGGTGGACTTGCCGGAGCCGGACGGGCCGAAGATCACCACCACCTCGCCGCGCTTCACCTCCATGCTGATCCCGCGCAGGGCGTGGTAGTGGCCATACCACTTGTGCACGTCGCGGCAAATGATGATCGGTTGCTCGGCCTTCGCTTGGTCGCTCATCGCAATTCACCGTTCGGTGTTTAGACGCCTCTCGAGCCGCTGGCTCAGGTCGGACATCAGGTAACAGAATACCGCATAGACCAGCGCGACGAACAGATACACCTCGGCCTGTAAGCCGAGGAAGTCCGGCTGGGCCAACACCGCCTTGGCGATCCCCATCAGCTCCAGCAGGCCGACGATCACCACCAACGAGGTGTCCTTGAAGAGGGCGATGAACTGGCCGACCAGGACGGGGATGACGATCTTCAGCGCCTGGGGCAGGATGATCAACAGCATCATCTTCCAGGTGTTCAACCCCAGCGCGCGGGCGGCCTCGTATTGGCCGCGCGGGATGGCCTGCAGGCCGCCGCGCACGTTCTCGGCCAAGTAGGCCGCGCTAAAGAGGACGATGCCGGCCATCGCCCGCACCACGCGGTCAATCGTGACGCCGGGCAGGAACAGCGGCAGCATGAGCTGGGCCATGAACAGCACGGTCACCAGCGGCACACCGCGCAACACTTCAATATAAGTGACCGAGAGCGCGCGCACCGCCGGCAGCCCGGACTGCCGGCCCAGCGCCAGCAACACCCCCAACGGGAACGAGAACACGATCCCCACCACGCTGAGCAACAGCGTCAGCAACAGGCCGCCCCACAGGTTGGTGGGCACCAGCGGCAGGACGCTGCCTTCGCCGCCGAAGCCGCTGACCAGCACGATCACCAACGGGAAGTAGATCACCCAACCGAAGACGGCCCAGCGCGCCAGGCGCGCCCTGCGCCAGCGGCCCAGCCCCAGCCCCAGCGCGCCGGCTGCGCCGGCGGCCAGCAGCGCGATGCGCGTCTCGCCCTCAAAGACCAGCGCCAGGACAACAGGCAGCCCGACGACGCCCAGCGCATTGGCGCGCCGACCGCGCCCCCAGACGCCATACGACAGCCCGATCAGCGCGGCCAGCAGGCCGACGCAGGCCCAGACGCGCCAGGTGGCCGAGGCCGGATACTGGCCGACCAGGAAGAGGCGCAGGTTGGCCGTGATCACCTCCCAGCGGGCCTGGCCGAGCGCCCACTCCAGCGCGCTGCGGCCGGCCAGGGCGATCAACGCCAAGCAGAGGACGGTCAGCAGCGCGTTGTACCAGGTGCTGAACAGGTTTCTGCGCAGCCAACCGAGCAGCGTGTAGCGCTCAAATGGCGGGGGCAACGCCTCCGCCGGCGCGGGCAACGACGACGTGCTCATCTCAGCGCTCCACCAACCGCACGCGGCGGTTATACCAGTTCATCAGCACCGACGTGAACAGGCTCACCGAGAGATAGACGATCATGACGATGGCGATCACCTCCACCGCGCGGCCGGTCTGGTTGATGACCGTGCCGGCCACGCCGAAGAGGTCGGGGTAGCCGATCGCTACTGCCAGCGAGGAGTTTTTGGTTAGATTGAGGTACTGGCTGGTGAGCGGCGGGACGATCACGCGCAGGGCCTGCGGGAAGATGATCAACTGAAGCGTGCGCCGGCCGTTCAGGCCCAGCGCCCGCGCCGCCTCGATCTGGCCTTTGGGCACGGATTGAATGCCGGCCCGCACCACCTCGCCGATGAATCCCGCCGTGTAGATCACCAGCCCCAGCAGCAGAGCCATGAACTCTGGCGTCAGCGTGCGCCCACCCTTAAAGTTGAAGCCGGCGATCTCCGGCTGCGTGAGCCGCAGCGGCGGCTGCGGGAGGATGAACCAGCCAATCGCTGCCAGGCCGAGCCAGACCGCGAGGGCCGGCAGGGCGATCGGCTTGGGCCGGCCGCTGCGCGCCTGCCACCACCGCAGGCCGAGCGCGACCAGGATAGCGAGGCCGACCGCTGCGCCGAGCCAGGCAAGGTAGAGCGGCCAGGTCTCCGTCGGCTCGCCCCAGGGAATCGCCACCCCGCGGTTGCTGAGGTAGATCGGCCCGACGCTGATCGCCTGGCGGACGCGGGGCAGCTTGAGGAAGATCGCCGTGTAGATGAAGATCAGCAGCACCAGCAGCGGCACGTTGCGCATCAGCTCGACGAACAGCCAGGCCAGGCGGTTCACCAGCCAGTTGCCGGAGAGCCGCGCGATGCCGACGGCGATGCCCAGCACGGTGGAAAAGACGATGCCGAGGACGCTCACCAGCAACGTATTAAGCAAGCCGGCCAGCAGCGCGCGGGCGAAGGTGTCGCTGTTGCTGTAGGGGATCAGCGACTCGCCGAGGTCGAAGCCGGCGGCGTTCTCCAGGAAGCCGAACCCCAACGTCACGCCCTGCCGGGCGAGCGAGTCGGCCATGTTGCGGAAGGCCAGGTAGAGCAGGCCGGCGACGACCGCGACCACGATCACCTGAAC
>JAGHYX010000185.1 GCA_017743375.1 Chloroflexota bacterium | reverse complement strand
GATTGGGTCATGTCGTTGGTCAGACGGGGTCTGTGCTTAGCGACCTTAATTGTAATAAGTTTGGGGCGCATGCGCTCGGTATGGCCGGCATTGAGCGCGCGAGGGTCACCGCCAAATCCCGTCCACCCGAGCGAAGGGTCTAAAGTCGCAGTTGGCCGAAGGCGCTGCGGGGTCGCCAAGGCCCGCAGCTCAGGCGGTCGGCGAGCCGAGCGCCAGCGCCGCGCACAGGCCGACGTGATCCGAAGGGTACAGCGTCGGATCGTCCTCCGCCGGCGCGTTCAAGACCAGGTCGCAGGACATGACCTGAAAGTGGTGGTCAACAAAGATGTAGTCCAGCGTGCCGCGCCACGGCTTGGGCTGGCGATTGGCGATCAGGTTCCCCAGCGTGCTCAGGCCTTTGCGCACGGCGTTGAAGCGATAGACCAGCGGCGTGGGACAGGTGTACTCCGGCTCGTGGCCATGGACCAGCTCATACGCGGAACGAAAGGTCCGCTTCATCATCTGGATCGTGCGCATCTCCGGCGTCGCGTTAAAGTCGCCACAGGCGACCACCGGATAGCCGGCCACCGACGTGCGCAGCCAGCTCAGGACGCGCAACACCTGCTGGGTGCGCTTGATGTGGTCATAGACGTGAAACAGGAAGTGGCCGTTGACGAGGACCAGCGGCTGGTCGCCGAGGCGCACCTGCAACACCTGGGCAACGCGCGATTGCGCCTGTAGGTTGATCGTCCAGCGCGCCTCCACCGGCAGCCGGCTGAGCACGGCCAGGCCCTCGCGCGCACCCAGCGGGCCGGCCTTCGGCGAGGTGTACACCTTATAGCCGCCCAGTTGGTCCGCCAGCCACTGGGCGTTGTTGTGCGGCAGGCTCACCTCCTGGAGCGCGATCAGGTCGGGCTGGAGCGCGCGCAGCTCGCGCACGATCAGCTTGCGGCGCTCGTGCCAGCGCGAGGGCTTATTCAGCAGGTTGAAGGTCACGAGCTTGAACGCAGCCATGATCAGCGCGTCAACAGGATGACCTTTGCGGCCAGGTCATGGCGAAAGGCCGGCGCGCGCAGGCGCAGGCGGCCTGCTTCGGGCCAGGCGTCATCGGCTGCGATCGGCTCGCCGGCGCGCGTGTCGAACCACGTGACGCGATGCCGGCCCGCGCCCAGCGCTTGCATCTCGAGCACGACGTCGGTCAGCGCCGGCAGGGTAAAACGAAACGTGGCCTCGCTGGCCTGGCCGGTGGCGATCTGGACGCTGTATTGGTAGGCCGCCTCGTCCATGCGGTAGCGGCGGTCGCGCAGCCAGATCAGGGCGCGATCGGGCGCGCGCAGCCCCAGCGCGATCGCCGCCTCCGCCGGCGCGACCGAGACCGGCAGCGGCGCGAAGCGGGCCAGGTCTTCGTCGCGCAAGAAGCGCGCGAGGCCGCGGTAGTGCGGCCAGAGGTTCGCCGGCGCGACCAGCGTATCCCACCACCAGTACATGGCTGTGCTGGCAAAGCCGTTGAACGCCGCCGCCCACAGGCCGTTGTGGAAGTGCACGCCCTGGCGGGCCAGCGCGTCGGCTTGCTCGTAGGTGAACGCCGCGCCGAACTCGCCCAACAGCACCGGCTTGGCGGGGATGTCCCTCATGTGGCGGAAGAACGCCTGGCCGCCGGCGACCGGCCTGAACCAAGCCGGCTCCTCCGGGCCGTATTCATGGCGCTGCACCAGGTCAATCTCCGGCATCGCCCAGATGCGCGGGTCGCCGGGCACGGCGTAGCTGATCGTGGTCAGATGACGATAGGGGTCGTAGGCGCGCAGGACGGCCGTCATCTCCTCAAGCCACGGCTTGAGCACGGCGGCGTCCACCAGCTCGGTGAAGTTCACCTCGTTCCACCACTCCCAGGCCAGCAGGTGGGTGGAATAGGCCCAGCGGGCGGCGATGTAGCGCAGGCGGCGCTTGAACAGGGCGCGGGCGGTCGGGTCGGTGGCGAAGTCGCGCGGGCGGCGGCACGGGCCGCCGTTGGCCGCGTTGTAGGGGTTCTCGTGCCAGAGCGGATAGAGCGACTGGCTGAACTGGCTATAGTCCAGCAACACCAGCACGATGTAGATCCCGCGCGCCTCGGCCATCTCAAAGACGCGGTCGAGGTACTCGGCGCGCTCCAGGCGCGCAGTGTAATCGCCCAGCGGCGTCTCGCGCCATTCCAGGCTGAACGACTGCGGGGCCATCCAGATGCGGACGGCGTTCCCGCCCTGGGCGCTGAGGGCATCGAACCAGCGGCGATAGTCTTCGATCGGGTCGTCGCGCCACCAGGCCAGGTTCAGGCCGATGGCGAAGAATGTCTTGCCGTCGTCGTGAGCCAAGTAGCGCGGGTTTTGAGGATGCACGCGCAGGAAGCCGCGCGCGCCTGGCTCAGCCGGCAGGGCGTCGAAGGGCACATCCTCGCCCTCGAAGCGCAGCGGCGCGCGCATGATGGCCCGCGCGCGCCAGCGCCCTTCCTCGCTCGGCGTGAAGCGGGCCTTCCAGCCCTGCGCGTCGGCGCGGCGGTAGAAGAAGGCCGGCACGTCAATCACCTGGCCGGACGGCGCAGTGAAGCGGACGGAGAGATCGATCTGCTGTGGGTCAAAGGGGTTGGCGACCTGGATCGGCGTCTCCAGGTCCAGCTCGAGCATGCGCCAGCGCGGCAGCGCGCTGCTGGAGAGGCGGCGGATGCAGAGCGGGTCGCAAGGGCCATCGCGCACGACGGGCTGGGGGACGAAGGGCGTGGGAGTGACCGGCCGAACCGGCGGGGGCGGGAGCGCGCAGCCGGCGATGAGTAGCGCGCCCAGCGACGCGGCAAGCAGCCGAGGCATCGAGGGGAGATTGTAAGTGCGATGGCGCGGGTGTGGGTTGAAACTCTCAGTACAAGCAGGCTTGCGCTCGAACTGCCGCGCAGAGCGAGCGCAAAGCGACCGATTGGAAGCGCAGGTTAATCAGCACGTACCGGTTCAACTACGTCTCCACTTTGCAAGCGATCAACCTCTTCAAAGTGCGCATCCCGAGTAACCAAATCGTGTTCTAGGTTAATCGTGGCGATCCACAAATCATTCTCGGTTAGCGTTCCTCACCTCTCCGCACCATCGAGCTGCTCCGACATCGCGGCCCAAAGCTACACTCCCCGCTACCAGTTCATCCAACTGCGCGATGTTCTCTTGGCGGCGCTGCGACTTCCATGCCTCAGTAAAGCTCTTTGACCGACGTCTCATCAGCGAACACGACCGCTCAGCGCAGCGCTGCGACGTCCAGCGGCCGCGCGCCCAGCGCCAACAGGCCGGCGTTCTCTGCGTCGTCAACGGTGAAGACCGGCTTGCCGGCCGCCAGCAGCGCGTGGGCGAGGGCCTCGGTCTTGCTGCCGGGCGCTGCGTGTGGCAGGAAGACCCAGCGCGCCAGGGCCGCGACGACCTGGTTGCGTCGCTCGGCCAGCGCTGCCGTCGCGCGCCGATGGCGCGGTGCGAAGGGCGAAACCAGCAGGGTGCGGCCGGCCTGCACCCCTGCCTTGATCGGGCCGGCGAGCCGCATCCCCGCCAGGCTGCGGGCCGGGCAGATCACCACCGGCTGGTCGCCGCGCAGCAGGATCGCCAGGCAGTCCCGCTCGACCGGCGTCTGAAAGCCGCCAATCACCGCGATGCCGGCCGCGCGCAGCGCCTTCGCCGCGTCGTAGGTCTTGAGGATGACGCTGCCCGGACAGCGCCGCGAGCAGAACAGGGCCAGCAAGGGGCGGCCCAGCAGGTCCGGGTTGCCGAGCAGGGCGAGCGGCCAGTTGGCTGCGCTAGCATGGGCCGGCCTGTGCGCGCCCACCGGCTGGTCGGTCATGCCTCGTCCTCTCCCGCCTCGCCGCCCATGCGATACTTGATGTCGTAGTTAATGATGAAATCCAACTCCTCGTCGGTAAAGCCGTAGTGCTCGGCCAGCACGCAGTCAATCTGATCGATGATGGGCTTGGAGTATCGAGGGTAAAACTCGTCATAAATCACTTTGCCAGTTGTTTGATATTGACAAGTTTTCCGCTGTTTATGTTTCCTTAAGTCAATCATAAGATCTTCCACAAGATCTGCTAATCTTTTACTTACTTCAACAGATATTGAGCTTAAATCTATTGGAAAACTTTCTATTTCTCGCAAGTTTAAATGGCGACAATCTGAAAATACAATAAACCACCAGTAAAATAAAGAGCTATTTAAAATTGCTGAAGTTATATCTGTGTATATTCTTGATGATAAAAACAAAGTTTTTACCTGTGTTGATAATTTTTGACCTTCTCTCTCGTTCCAAAAATAGGGTTTAAAGTTTATTGCCCTAATCCAATACTGAGGCGCATTATGAAAATAAACATTATTATTATTTTCTTCACTAATCAAATATCTCTTCATAGTAGAATGTTTTATTAGTTTATCTAAGATACACTTTGCAATTTTGTGGCTAATTTTAGG
>JAGHYX010000184.1 GCA_017743375.1 Chloroflexota bacterium | reverse complement strand
ATGACGTGAGCGATGCGCGTGCGAATGACCGACACGTGTGCCCAACGACGCAGCCCTTCATTCCGAATTGGACCACGCCTGCCCCTCACGTGCCCTGCTGGTATCATCCATAAGGGGCTGTTCACTGGTTAAATTATTGCCGTGAGGACTGAATCTTCCATCTTGTTCGGCCTGCGCGTGTGCGGCGCGGTGGTATTCGGGCTAGTGGGCTGGTCGCTCGGTGACCTGGTCAGCCCGTATTTGCCGCCGCCGCTCAATGATTATGTGATCGCCCATCTGGGCATGATGGGCGCGCTGGCGCTGCCGGGAGCGTTGCTCTTCCCTGTGCTCTTCGGCCATCCGCTGATGGAGCTCTATCATCGCATCGTCACGCTAAGTGCATCGCAGATCATCGCAGGCTTCATCGGCCTGAGCGCCGGCCTGCTCCTGGCGGCCCTGTTGGCCTTTCCATTGGCTCGCCTGCCGGAGCCGTTTGGCCCCGTGCTGCCGTTTCTGGTGGCGGTGGGCTTTGGCACGCTGGGTCTGGGCGTGATGAGCCTGCGCTACCGTGAGGTGTTTCAAATTCTCAACATCAAGCTGCCCGACCACGAAGCGCCTTATCTGGCGCGTGAGCCGATGCTGCTGGATACCAGCGTCATCATTGACGGGCGAATCGCCGATGTCACCAACACCGGCTTTCTGCGCGGTGAGCTGATCGTGCCGCGCTTCGTGCTCAATGAATTGCAGTTTGTGGCCGATTCACCGGATGCGATTCGTCGGGCGCGCGGCCGGCGTGGGCTGGAGGTGCTCAAGCAACTGCAGAAGGAGTCTCCCTGGCCGGTGCGCATTGTTGATGACGATCCGCCTGACGCCCAGCGCGTAGACGAGAAGCTTATCCTGCTCGCCAAGCGGTGGAACTGCCCGATCATCACCAATGACTATAACCTCAACAAGGTGGCCTCGTTACAAGGCGTCACCGTGCTGAACATCAACGAATTGGCCAACGCTGTGAAGACAGCGGTGTTGCCTGGCGAGTCGTTGCATGTGCACGTCATTCAGCCGGGGCGCGAGGCAGGGCAGGGTGTGGCCTATCTCGACGACGGCACAATGGTCGTGGTGGAAGATGGATTGATGTACATGGATCGCTCGATTGACGTATGCGTGACCAAGGTGTTGCAGACCGCCGCGGGGCGCATGATCTTCGCTCGGCCAAACGTCAGCCAGCGTGAGCCGGCCTGAACGCTTAACATTGTTGACCTATGAGCCTCGTCATCTACAACGTGCTGAAGCGCCAGAAAGAACCCTTTCAGCCCGTCCTGGAAGGCCATGTGTTCATGTACGTATGTGGCCCGACGGTTTACGACTACTCCCACCTGGGCCACGCCAAGACCTATGTCGCCTTCGACGTGATCGTCCGTTGGCTGCGTTATAGCGGCTACAAGGTGCGCTACGTTCAGAATATCACCGACGTTGGCCACCTGTTGGACGACGGCGAGGACCGCATCTTAAAGGGTGCGCGGCGCGAGCGGGTCGAGCCAATGGAGCTGGTCGAGCGCTACATGCGCGCGTACTTCGAGGATATGGACGCGCTGGGCGTGCAGCGGCCCGACATCTCGCCCAGGGCCAGTGCCCATATCCCGGAGCAGATCGAGATGATCCAGACGCTGATCGAGAAGGGCTATGCCTACGAAGTGAACGGCTCGGTGTACTTTAGCGTCGAGTCGTTCCCTGAATATGGCAAGCTCAGTGGACGACGGATCGAAGAGATGGAAGCCGGCAAGCGCGTAGCGGTGCGAGATGAGAAGCGCCATCCGATGGACTTTGCGCTGTGGATCAAAGCGCCGCCGAATCATGTGTTGCAATGGCCCTCGCCCTGGGGGCGCGGCTATCCGGGCTGGCATATCGAGTGCTCGGCGATGAGCACAAAGTATCTGGGTCAGCCGTTCGACATTCACGGCGGCGGGATCGACAACATCTTTCCGCACAACGAGGCGGAGATCGCGCAGAGCGAGTGCGCGCACGGCGTGACCTTCGCCAATTACTGGGTGCTCACCGGCTCGCTGCTCGTAAATGGCGTAAAAATGAGCAAGTCGCTCGGCAACTTCGTGACCATCAGGGACGCGCTGAAGACCTACCGCCCGGAGGCGTTGCGCTATTTCATCCTCACCGGTAAATACAGCAGTCCGGCGGACTACAGCGCTGAATCGCTCGCAGCGGCGAGCAAGGGGGTCGAGCGCCTCGAGACGACGGTTCGCCGCGTTCGGGAAGCGCTCAAGCACGCGCCGCAGGACGGCGACGAGGCAACCCAAGGCCGGCTGATGGATTTGCTCGACCAGACCCGCATGCTGTTCACCAGCGCGATGAACGACGATTTCAACACGCCCCTGGCCCTCTCAGCGCTGTTTGAGATGGGCAAGGAAATCAACAATGCCATCAGCAGCGGCATCGCCTCGCGCCGAGTGCTGGAACAAGCCGATGCTATCTATCGTGAGCTGGGCGGGCAAGTGCTGGGGGTGGTGACGCAGGACTCAACGTGCCGCGACCGAGCCAGCGCCGAGCGCGAAGAAGCGCTGATCCAGATGCTCATCGAGATGCGCAACGAGGCGCGCAAGGCCAGGGACTATGCCCGCGCCGATGCGATCCGCGAGCGGCTGGGCAAATTGGGGATCGTCTTGGAGGATGGGCCGCAGGGCACGACCTGGCGCATCGCCCCATCCGCTTGATTCAGGGGCAATCGGCATCACCGGCCAAGCCATCCGAGCCCATGCCTGCGACGCGGTTTGCTCATGACTTCCGCGTTCTCTGCGTGAAGAAGGCTTGTGTATCTGTTTAACATCTCCAACCTCGTCCACCTACAGGTGGAGCTACTCGCGGCTGATGCCTGGCCAAAGAGGGTGGGCGACGGCAGCGTCGTCTTCCACTCGAGGTTCTAATGCCCCGGCTGTGAACGCGCCCGTCTCCCTGCGCGGCGGCTGCGATATAATGCGCGTGTAAGTTGAATCAGGGTGTCACCGGGACGTGGCGTTCCTCGTGGAGCGTCGCGTCCTTTTTTGTTGCCCTGAAGGAGGACGAGAACACCATGATGACCCAATTCCGCGACTTCCTTGAACTTTCCTATGCCGAACTCGAAGAACTCAACCTACAGGCCAAGGCCCAGCGCATGGCGCGCACGCCGATCGACCAGCTCCGCGAGGAGCGGATGAAGTACCTGACCGACGAGAAGCGCATCAAGGCGGTGACCGTGCTCTTCTCGGATCTGGAGGGCCGGCTGCACATGCTGGACTACGACAAGAAGTTCCTGCTCAAGTCGGCGGACAACCTGACTTTTGACGGCTCTTCGATCCGCGGCTTCACCGCGCAGCGCGAATCCGACCTGCGGCTGGGCATTGACTGGTCGGCGTTCTACTGGGCGCCGGCGGACGTCTTCGGGCCCGGCAAGGTGTTGGTCTTCGGTGAAGTGCTGGAGCGCGACGGCCGGCCCTATGTCGCCGACACGCGCGGCATCCTCAAGGCTTATGCCGAGCGCATGTTCAAGGAGAAGGGCTACACCCTGAACGCCTCCAACGAGATCGAGGGCTTCTTGTTCCAGGGCCTGAACGCCGAGCGCGAGTATTACAAGACCGGCAAGTTCGAGTTCGTCAACACCGGCGGCTATTACCACTCGCTCCCCGGCGACCCGCTGCGCAAGTTCATTGACACCGTGGCCGAGGTGCAGCGCGCGATGGGCTTCCAGAACGAGAAGGATCACCCGGAGGTCGCCCCCTCGCAGTTCGAGATCAACTACAGTTACACCGAGGTGCTGGCCGCCGCGGACACCATCCAGCTCTACAAGCTGATCTGCCGGCAGGTGGCCGCCCTCAACGGCATGACCGCCAGCTTCCTGCCCAAGCCGGTGGTCGGCGTCAACGGCAGCGGCATGCACACCAACATCTCAGTCAGCCAGAACGGCAAGAACCTGTTCTGGGACCCGCAGGGCGAGGAGAACCTCAGCCAGTTCGCCTGGGACTTCGTGGATCGCATCCTCACCCACGCCAACGACATCTGCTTGTTGCTCAACGCCAGCGTGAACGCCTATCGCCGGCTCGACCCGCACTTCGAGGCGCCCAACCAGATCATCGCCTCGCCGGTGGACCGCGGCTCGATGATCCGCATCCCGATCGGCAACGAGCGCAGCGCGCGCATCGAGGTGCGCTCGGTCGGCCCGGACGCCAACCCCTACCTGGTGATGTATGCGCTCTTCCGCACCGGTTTGGAGGGCAGCATCAGCAGCGAGAAGAACCTGCGCCAGGCCCAGCGCTTCCTGCCCGATAACATCTACGACGCGATTGCGAACTTCTGCGCGGCGGAGTGGACGACCAAGCTGCTGGGCGACGAGGTGAAGAACCGCTACGCCGACCTCAAGCGCGCTGCTGCGGACCGCTGTCCGCGCCTGCTGGGCACGATCGTCAAGGCGCAAGAGGTGCA
>JAGHYX010000183.1 GCA_017743375.1 Chloroflexota bacterium | reverse complement strand
CCCTCATACAGCGAGGGGAAGACCAGCGCCAGGCAGCCGCTATATAGACAGGCCAGATCGTCGTCTGACACATAGCCCGTGGCGACGACGCGACCGGAAGCAAAGGCCGCATGGTGCAAGCGACGCAGCCGCTCCAGCGTAGGCGTGGACTTGCCAGCGATGACAAGTTGAACCTGCGCGAGACCTTGAGTCACCACTGAGAATGCCTCGACCACACGGGCGATGTTCTTGCGCGGCTGCGGCGTGCCGACGAACAGGAAGTAGGGGGCGCTGATGTCGAACGCTTTCTTGACTTGCTCAACTTCAGCTGACGGGCGCGGATAAAACGCTGATTTCACTGCGTTCGGCGTCACAAAGATGCGATTGCGCAGCCAAGGGTAGAGCCGCACGATCTCGCGCTGGCTGAAATGCGACGGGGTGGTCACCGCGCTTGCCCGCAGCGCGGTCAGCCAGCCTAGGCCGTTCTGCATCGCAAAGTTGCGCACGGACGTGAAGCGTGGGCGGGCGCGGTAGCTGATGTCGTGGATCATCACCACGTAGGGTGTTTTAATCCAAAACGGCGCGTGGTAGTTCACGTGCAGCAGGCCGGCGCGCTCCGCTGATATCGCGCGGGGGATGGAGACGAAGAAGCGATGCAGGTCGTCCGCGCAGCGCGGGTCGGCGACCGTCTGAGCAGGTGCGATTAGGTCGGGGCGCGGCGCGGGCAGCAGGGCGCAGATCCGCCAGCCGGCCGCAGCGAAGACCTCGGCCTGCCCCAGCAGCCCAGCAGTATAGGTCTCGTTGCCGGTCTCCTGCGCCCCGATCAGGTGGGCGTCAATCAAGACATTCATGCACGGATTAGGGACGATGGCGGCTGGCATCGGCGAAGCTATCCGTTCGGGCGGGCCACAAAGATATCCTGAAACGACAGGCCGACGCCCGAAGTGCGCCACGCGCCGGGGTAGAAGGCATCCAGCGCGAAGCCGGCCTCGCCGAGCGCATCCTTCAACCATCGTTCGTCAAAGGCCACGGCCGACTCCACCCGCTGCGCGTAAGCGTGCCGGAAGCAACCCTCGCCGAACCGGAAGGCGATCTCGGCGCCGGCCAGGTCGGATTCCGATGCGTAGGTGAACGCAGAGAACAGAAAGGCTCCTTGAGGGGCCAGAACACGCCGGACAGCCCGCAGGTAAGCCAGGCAGGTCTCCGGCCGCAGGTGGGTGAAGAGTGACTTGGCCACAGCCACGTTAACCGGCTGAAAAGGCGCAAGCGCGGCCTGGTAGTCGAAGGCGCGCTCGCCGCTCGGGTTGAACGCAGCGCTGTAGGCATTGAACCACACGAACGTGAACCCCGGCCCGGCCAGCGCCCGCTGGCACCAGCGGATGCTGGGCTGGTGGATGTCCACGCCGATATATTCCCCGCCGCGCTCTGGTTGCAGGTACCCGCGAAGCTGAAGCGCCAGCGCGCCGCAGCCGCAGCCCAAGTCGAGCACCCGATGATGCCTCTCGAGGCGGGCCAGCAACTTCAGCAGCGTCACGTATTCCGCTGCGGATGATTCAAAGACAGATAATGGCCCGACGTAGCGCCTGAGCGCGAGGGGAGGCCAGGGATGCTTGCCGTTGATGGCCAGCCACAGGCGATCAAACGGTTCAAGCACAGAAAGTAGAGCATTGCGCCCTTGCACCAGCCAGCGCAGCCAGCGGTCGGGCAGGTGGGCGAGGAATGGTCTTTTGCTGTGCATGGCCTGAGCATCAGAAGTGCCAGGGTGAGGGCCGCGCATCACGAGTAGCCATAGCGTCGCATCCATACTCCTCCCAGGGCGGCCACCAGATGCTGCTGGATGGGTGGCATGGCCGAGCGCCAAGCGTCGTCCAAGTCGAGCATGACCAGGCCGGCCGTCCGCCGGTAGATGTTCCCCTCGACGCTGTGGCCGGGGCGCAGCGTCGCCGAGCAGCCGTCGTCGGCGATCGCCGCCGTCAAGGGTGCGGGATCCAGGCCGAGCCAGCGCCCCAGCGCAGCCAGATGCCCGCGCGGGTCGGCCAGCAGGTCCTCGTAGCGCAGCCGGTAGTAATCGTCCTGCCCCCAGCGCCGCGCCCGCTCGGCCAGCGCGTTCTGCGCCGCCCAATCGGCCAGGGCGGAGAGGAACGCTTTGCGGCGCAGCCGCACCTCTAGGCCGATCCGCCCGCCGGTCGCTGCGCGCTGCCAAGAGTAGACCACCCCGCGCGGGTCGCGCACCAGGTGCAGCGCCCGCACGCGCAGGCCGGGCGTGTGGCGCAGCAGGTGAGCGTAAGCCAGCGAGCGCGAGCTGTCCACGATCAGCCGCGCCCCGCTGACGTCGGCGACCGCGCGGTAGAGCGCGGCCAGGAACGCGCCGAAGACTCGCCCCTCCGCGCCGGGCGGCAGGCCCAGCGCAAAGCGCAGCGCGTGGCGAGTGCGGGTGTGCTTCAGGCGCATCGCGTCCAGCCAGGCCAGATCCAGCGCCCCAACCGCGCGCTCAAGCCGGGCGAAGGCCGCCTGCCAGAAGGGGCACGCGCCGATCGGCGCGCCGCAGGCGCAGACGCGCTGCATTAGGCCGGGCCGCCACAACTGGCGCAGCTCGCCGGCGTAGAAGACCTCGGGGTGCTGGTCGAGCAGCCGGCCCAGCAGCGTGCCGCCGCTGCGCCCCGCGCCGCACAGGTAAAGGATATGCACCGGCTGCTCTGCGGATGAGTGCGCGGTTTCGATGCGCATGGGCAGCGATTCTAATCTGACTGCTGCGGCTCGGCCGCCAGGTGCCAGCTCCCCGCCGCCGGCGAGGGCGCGACCGGCGCGAGGGGGCGGGCGGCCTCGACGTGCCACAGGCGATAGCCCAGGCCATCCAGATAGCGCAGCAGGTCGGCGGCCGGCGCCTCCGGATGCACCTCGATCAGCAGGCGCGGCCGGCGCGCGGCCAGCGTCGCCCCCGCGCCCAACAGCACATCCAGTTCGGCGCCCTCCACGTCTATCTTGATGAAATCGGGTGGGGGCAAGCGCTCGGCCGCCATCAGTGTATCCAGGCGAGCCACGGGCACGGTCGCGCCCGCGCCAGCCGTCACCAGCCGGCTGCGGCCGGCCACGGCGTCCGAGGCAAAGGGCGCTGCGCCGTCGTATGCGCCCAACGCCAGCGGCAGGGCGCGCGCGTGGGCGAAGCCGTTCAGCGCCAGGTTCTCGGCCAGCCGCCGGAAGTGGCGTGGGTGCGGCTCGAAGGCGACCACTGCGCCCGCCGGCCCGACGGCGCGGGCGAAGAACAGCGCAAGGACTCCCTCCCAGGCCCCAATATCGAAGACCGCCTGGCCGCGCCAGTCCTGGCCCAGCAGCCAGCGCTCCTCGGCCGTCGGCGGGCGGCCGGGCAAAAAGCCCAGCCCGCCGCGCCGCCGCAGGCCGCGCGCGGGGCCGCTGCGCGCGGTGTAGGTGAACCTATCGAACCAGGGCCGCGCCTGGCGCGCCGCCCAGGCGCGCAGGCGCTCAGCGATTCGGATAGACCGGGTCCCAGGCATCGTGCTCCAACTGGCGTCGAGCGCAGGACGCGGCTGCGTTCACAACTGGCTGGCCTCGCGCGGAGGCGCGGATAACGCGGAAGGATACATAGTGCAGCATCCTTGCTAGCCGCCTAGGGGCAGCGCTCCCTGATTCAGGAGTTGCCCCCGCGACCTACAACGCGCAGGGGGCGGCGCAAGCCGCCCCCTGCATGGCCTCGTCCCTCAGCGCGCGCTGCTCACGAGCGTCAGCGGTTGAAGCCGACGTAAGCGTCGGCGTCGTCCAGACCGCTGAGCAGGTTGTTGAAGATACGGATGGGCACGCCGCCGCTCGCGGTCACCCGCACCGCGCCCTTGAAGTTATTGCCCAATGACTGATTCTGGGCGATTGAGTTAGAGGCTGCTGCGCGTGTGTTGAAACTGTACTGCTGCCCAGGCGCCAGCGTGATCGGGTTGCCCGCGCCATCCACGTTGAGGGTCAGGTTCACCGAGCCATTCGGATTATAGAACGTGACGGTCAGGGTAGTGCTAACGTTGCCCACGTTCTGCACGGTCAGGCTGCTGAAGTCGGTAAAGCGTGCGATATCGCCATCCGGACAGACGCCAGAAGCATTGGGAATGCACACGCGGTCGACGCGCGGCAACAGCGCTGTGCTGGTGGCCCCGTCCGCGCCGAAGAAGTTGAAGGCGCTGGCGTAGTTCTGGATGCTTAGTGGTTGTTGGATGAAGCCAAAGCCGACGATCGGCTGGGTGGAGGAGAAGACCACCGAGCCGCTCCAGTTGCAGTGTCCCGCCGCGCCGGTGCTGGGGTTGTAGTTATCCGAAAAGATACTCCAGAAGGCGCTGTTGCTCTGGCCGTAGCCCAGGTTGCCGCCTCCGAACGTGTTGACGTTCCAGGTGCCGAAGGGCGGGATCTCCACGCTGACCGAGCCGGTGGCCTGGCCGGAGGGGGCGTTGGCGCCCGTGCCAGTGTTGCTGCGGATGAACGTGGCGGTCACCGTCGCCGTGGTGGCGGTGGTGTTCTG
>JAGHYX010000041.1 GCA_017743375.1 Chloroflexota bacterium | reverse complement strand
GGGCATAGACGACCGGGATGCCCAGCGCGTAGCCGGTGGCCAGCGCCGGCGCGATCCCGCTGATCTCCGCGGTGAGGACTTTGGTGGGGTTAACGGGACGAAACAAGCGGGCGAATTCCTGGCCGCAGGCCATCATGAGAACGGGATCGACCTGGTGATTGACGAATGAGTCCACCTTTAAGATGCCACGCCCCAGGTTGCGCCCTTCTGCCTTGATGCGTTCTTCGAGCGCCTTCATGGGCGCGGATTATAGGGTTTCGTGAGCGCATTCGGAGCGCGCTCAACGTCTGCGCGATTCTATTCACCGGCGTGAAGCGCCGCAGGCAGCCCAAGCGCTGCCCCGTCGAGCGGGCTGGTGCGTCGTGCGCCTGAGCATGGCAGGGCGCGCCGCTTTAGCAAAGGTAACTTGCCGTTTAACAGCCGCCGATGGTCGTCCCTGGTGGTGAACGCCCCCCGCACATCACAGGCGAGCCGATAAAATCTTCGTACGCATGGCGCGCTGGCTGGTTAACAACGTCAGCCTGATGGTCCTGGCCGTGCTGATGGCGTTTCTCGTCTGGGTCGTGGCTTCGCTTCAGCAGGATCCGATTGTGGAGAACACGCTCAGCGCACCGGTCGTGATCGTTTCGCCGCCTAATGATCAGACCATCCTCGCCAGCACGCTGCCGGCCTCGGTGACGGTGCGCATGCGCGCGCCGCAGAGCACATTTGACGCGCTCGGCGCCGGCAGCGTTCAGGTGCCGGTTGACCTCTCGCAACTGGGCGCGGGAGAACATGTGGTGAAGTTAGAGCCGGTCGTTCGCGCATCGCCGGCCATGGTGCTTTCCTGGCGACCGGTGACCGCCAGCGTGACGATCGCGGAGGTGATCAGCACGAGCGTGCCGGTGCGCGTGGTCCTGGAGGGAGTGCCCGCGATCGGTTATCGGGCGCAGCCGCCGCTGGCGGATCCGGAGCAGGTGCTCGTCACCGGCGCGCGGCAAATCATCGAGCAGCTCGAGCGGCTAGAGGTCAAGGTCAACATCGAGGGGGCGCGCTCAACGGTTGAGCAGACGGCCAGGCCGATGGCCCGCAGCCGCGACGGCGCAACCATCACAAACATCGTCCTGTCGCCGACGATAGTGGCCGTGCGCGTCCCGCTGGAACAGCTCAGCAACTTCAAGGACTTGGCGGTGCGGGTGCGGCCGGTTGGCCAGCCGGCTGAAGGCTATGCCATCACCAGCATCTCGGTTTCGCCCCAGGTGGTGACGGTGTTCGGGCCGCGCGAGGCCATCCAGCAGCTCCCCGGCTTCATTGACACGCTGGAGGTCTCAGTCTCTGGGGCTACGCAGGACGTGGAACAGCGCGTCGGGTTAAACGTGCCCCCCAACATCTCGCCGATCGGCGACAACATGACGGTGCTGGTGCGCGTGCGGATCGAACCGCAACAGGGCGCGCGCACTGTATCTCGCCGCCCGATCATCGTCGGCATCGGCGATGGACTCACTGCCAAGGTCTCGCCGCTCACGGTGGACATCGTGTTGGCCGGCCCACAGCCCACGTTAAACCGCTTGACCCTCGATAACGTGCGCGTGGAAGTGGACGTCACGGGGCTGGAGGTAGGCGTGCATCAGTTGACCCCCAAGGTGACCGTGCCCGAGGATGTCAGCGTGCAGAGCGTGGTACCCTCTACGGTCCAGGTTGAGATCACCAGCGCCAATCGTTAAGTTGGCTATCGGCCCAGGGCGCTTTTGACGAAGAACCACAGGTTGGCCGGTCGCTCGGCCAGCCGGCGCATGAAGTATGGATACCAGTGCGTGCCATACGGCACGTAGACGCGGACGGCAAATCCATCGCTGACGAGCCGCGCTTGCAGGTCGCGCCGCACGCCGTAGAGCATCTGGAACTCGAACCGATCGCGCGAGAGCTGCTTTTCCCTGGCATACGCCTGAGCGTCTGCGATCAACTTCTCGTCGTGGGTTGCCAGCGCAGCCAACGGAGGAATGCGACCATCCCTGGCCGGCTGAGCTTGGCCGCAACGATCGAGCAACAGGCGGGCCAGCTTGGCATAGTTGGCATCCACGTCAGCCTTGCGGGGGAAAGCTTTATCCGCCGGCTCGCGATAGGCGCCTTTGCACAAGCGAATCGAGATACCAGCATCGGTCAACGCGAGCAGGTCAGCCTCTGTGCGGTAAAGGTAAGCCTGCAAGACGGCGCCGACGTTGCCGAATTCTGCGTGTAGCGCCCGCACGATTGCCAATGTGCGATCCGTATAGGCCGTGCTCTCCATGTCCACGCGCACGAAGTTATCCAGCGCTTTGGCATGGGCAACCACGCGCCGCACATTGCGCAGGCAGAAGTCCTCGCTCAGGTCTAGGCCAAGCTGGGTGAGCTTGAGCGAGATGTTGGACCGTGCGCCGGCTGCGGCAAGTGCATCGAGGGCGCGCAGATATTCGTCGGCTGCATTGCGCGCTGCCTGCTGGTCGGTCACGCTCTCGCCGAGGAAGTCCAAAGTGGCATACAGTCCTTTGCCGTTTAGTGTGCTCACAGCGTCAATAGCGGCGCCGATAGACTCGCCGCAGACAAACCGCCGCGCCATTTGGTGCGCCACTGGCAGGCGGGTGATCGTGGCTTGTGCCCAAGGCAGGCGGGAGAGATGGAATAGCGTGTGCTGGAGCATGAGCTAATATTAGTGTACCTTGAAGTAGAATCAAACAAGATCCCTTGGACCGCTAAGGGAAGCCTCTAGTGAAGGTTAGTAGCTATGCCGACCACATCTGACCTCCGCCGAGGAATGCTGATTCGCTATAACGGCGATGTCTGGCGCGTGTTGGAATATCAACACATCGCTCCCGGCAACTGGCGCGCGATGGTGCGCATGAAGCTCAAAAACATCTATAACGGCAAAGTGATCGAAGATCGCGTGCGCGCCGGGAGCGACATAGATGTCGTCCAATCGGAGTTGCGACCGGCCCAATTCCTCTACAGGGACGGCAATACCTATTACTTCATGGATACCGAGAACTACGACCAAATCGCCCTGGATGAGGACGTGGTGGGAGACGCAGCGCAGTTCGTGCGCGAGAACGACATGGTGAACTTGTTGGTCCTGGATGGCTCGCACATCGCCGGCGTGGAACTACCTACCTTTGTGACCTTGAAGGTCATCCAGGCTGATGTCGCCGTGCGCGGCGATACCGCAACCAACGTGATGAAGAATGTCACCCTGGAGACGGGCGCGGTGATCCAAGCACCCAGTTTCGTCAAAGAGGGGGACCTGGTGAAGATAGACACCCGCACCGGTGAGTATATTGAGCGGGTGAAGGAATAGCATCCGCAGAGGGTGCGTTGAACCCATCTCGCAAGCATAAGGCGGAGAGCAGGCCGGCGCGGTCGCCGGCCTGAAATGATGCTACCGGACTACCGCGTTCGACAGCGCGACTACCTGCTGGAGATCAGCCGTGCGCTCACCTCGCGCCTGAATCTGAACGAAGTGCTGCGCCTGATCTTGCAACAGGCCGCAGAGATGCTCAATGGCCATGCTGCCCTGGTCGCGCTGGTTGAGCCAGATGGGCGCTACACGATCCGCCAGTCCTACGGCATTCCCCAACCAATCCTCGATCAGCTCCAGCCGATGTTGAACCAGCTAGAGGATGTGGGCGAGGCGGTCACTGCGCTGGAGCGCAACCTCATCGCCATCGCACGGGCAGTTGGGCTGGGGCTGTGGCAGGTCGTTTCCTTGCCGCTCAAGATAGAAGGGGAGGAGTTCCTCGGCGCGCTCTATGTCTTTCGCGTGCGTGGCGGAGCGTTTAGCCGCGACGACCGGCGCGTGCTGCAGAGCTTCGCCGACCAGGCTGCTATTGCTGTCCACAACGCGCGGCTCTATGAGCAGCTCAGCTACGAGAAGAGCCGGCTCAACGCCATCCTGGAGTTCAGCGCCGATGGCGTGGTGATCATGGACGCGGCGCATCGCATTCAGATCTTCAACCGAGCGATTTCGAACCTGCTCGGCATCCCGGCCAGCGAGGCGATCGGCCGCAAGTTCGAGGAGGTGCTGGTGCTACAGCATAAGCGGGCCGGCATTGCCCTAGAAGAGGCCGAGGCACAGGGCTGGCCGTTGGTGAGCGCGTCCTCGCCGCTATTCGTTGAGGGTGACCTGCTGCGCCGCAACGGCAGCCTGGTGAGCGTGGAGATCTCTTTTGCGCCCCTGTTCAACCGCGAGCGTAAGCTCATCAACATCATCGCCGATGTGCATGACCTCACCCGCATCCGCGCCGCCGAGGAGATGAAAGCCACCTTCATCTCCGCCGTATCGCACGAGCTGAAGACGCCTGTGGCGCTGATCAAAGGCTACGCCAGCACCCTGCGCCGCGCCGACGCCCAGTGGGATGAAGCCACAGTGCGCGAAAGCCTCAGGGTGATCGAAGAGGAAGCCGACCACCTGACCGAGCTGATCGAGAACCTGCTGGATGCCTCGCGTGCCCAGACCGGCAGCTTTAAGCTCGCGCCGGTGGAGCTGGATATTGATGACCTGGTGGTGCGCGTGGCGAAGAAGTTTCAGGCCCAGACCCCGACCCATCGGATCATCGCCGATGTCTCCCCGACCATGCCGTTGGTCTTCGCCGACGAGGCGCGGATCACCCAGGTGCTCAGTAACCTCATCTCAAACGCGGTGAAGTACTCGCCGCCCGGCAGCGAGATTCGCATCAGCGGGCGCGCCACGCCCAAAGAAGTCATCATCACCGTAGCCGACCAAGGCATCGGCATCGCGCCGGAAGAGCGGGATAAGCTCTTTGAACGCTTCTATCGTTCTGAACGCGCTGTGCGGCGCGGCACACCCGGCACCGGCCTGGGGTTGTATCTCAGCAAAGCGATCGTCGAGGCGCACGGCGGGCGAATCTGGGTGGAAGATAACGAAGACGGCCAGCCCGGCGCTCGCTTTAGCTTTAGCCTGCCGCGCGCACATTAACCGGCCAGGCGCTGAGCAATGAGTTCCACCGGATGCCAGGCCGCCCGACCGGCGAAGTGGCGAATTTGCTCGCGGCAGGAGGTGCCTGGCGCGGCGATGAGAGCGTCGCCATCGGCAGCGCGCAGCGCCGGCAATAGGCCAAGTTCAGCGATCTTCTTCGAGAGGTCGTAGTGTTCTGCTTCGTAGCCAAACGCGCCGGCCATGCCGCAGCACGTGCTCTCGATCTCGCTGACGCGGTAGCCGGCGGCAGCGAGCAAAGCCCGCGTTCCCGCGGTGCCCCACAGCGCTTTCTGATGGCAGTGACCGTGCAACAGTACTTGTTGCGCGCCACCCCCTTCTTTGAACGGGGGCAGGTGCGCAGCGAGGAAGTCCTCGACCGACATGGCTGCCCGAGCCACCGCCTCGCTCGCCTCGCCGGGCCAAAGGTCGCGGTAGTCATCCTTGAACATACTCAGACAGCTCGGTTCGAGGGTCAAGATCGGCAAGCCCTGCTTGGCCAGCGGCGCGAGCTGCGCCAGGTTGAAGCGCGCTTGCTCGCGCGCCGCCGCCGGCTGGCCCTGCGACATCAGTGGACGCCCGCAGCACTTCCAAGGCGGCACAACGACTTCGCCGCCGGCGGCTTCCAGCGCGCGCACCGCGGCGATGGCCACCTCTGGGTGGTTATAGCGCGAGAAGGTGTCCACGAACAACACGGCGCGAAAGCGCGCCTCATGCGCAGGCCGGCTGCGCCACCAGCGGTCAAATGTCCGACGGGTGAATGAGGGCAGCGCGCGCGGTTCAGCGATTCCCAGGGCGCGCTTGAACACAGGCTGATTCAGCGCCCAGTTTGAGATCGGCGCAAGCGTTGCGGCCAGCGGACTGAGCGCGCCGATGCGCCCCAGCAGCCAGGCGCGCAGCGGCATACCGCGCGCGGCGTAGAAGTGGGCCATGAACTCGCTCTTGAGCTTGCTCATGTCCACGCCGGCGACGCACTCGGTGGCGCACGCCTTACAGCTCAGGCACAAGTCCAGCGCTGCTTTGACCTCGTCCAGATTTGGCCTGGGCAAGCCGTTCAGCGTCTTCTCGCTGATGAACGCGCGCAGCAAGTTCGCCCGACCGCGCGTGCTGTGCATCTCCTCGCGCGTGGCGCGGTATGACGGGCACATCACCCCTCCCTCCAGCTTGCGACAGGCGCCGTTGCCGTTGCACTGCTCGACCATGCCGGCGAACGACCCATCTACCCGAAAGGCCAGGGTGGTGGGCAGCGCGCGCGTGGGGTGATAGCGCAGGTGCTCATCCATCATCGGCGCGCGCACCTTCTTGCCGGGGTTGAGCAAGCCGCGCGGGTCGAAGAGGTCTTTGAGTTCACAGAAGGCGCGATAGACCTCGCTGCCGAAGAGGGCCTCGTTCTGATGTGAGCGCTCGTAGCCATCGCCGTGTTCGCCGCTCATCGCGCCGCCCAGCTCGCGGCACAGCGCGAGCGCCTGTTGGCCAATGCGCTGCATCTGCTGGATCCCCTCTTTGGTGCGCAGATTGACCAGCGGGCGCACATGTAACACGCCGGCGCTGGCGTGGGCATAGAACGCGCCCTCCGTGCCGTTGGCGGCGAAGATGGCGTTGAGCCTCTCCACGTATTCGGCCAGCCGCTCCACCGGCACAGCCACGTCTTCCACGATGCTGATCGGCTTGGCCGGGCTGCGGATGCTGGTGAGCACGTTCAGGCCCATCCTGCGCACATACCACACGTCGGCCTGTGCGCGCGGGTCGAACAGCGGATTGAGCGCGCAGGGCAGATGCTCGGCTGCCACGAGGCGTCCCAGCCGCGCGACGCCCTCGGCCACCTCGCCGGCGTCGTCGCCGTCGAACTCCACCACCAGCAATCCTTCGGGAACCGCGCCAGCCGGCAGCCAGTCAATGCGCCCGCGACATTCCGGCAGCTCGCGCGCCAGGCGGATGAACATGCCGCCGATGAGCTCAATGGCCGCCGGCTGCGCCGTCAGCAGGGCCGGCACAGCGCGCATGGCCTCGACCAGCGACTCGAACGCGGTGATCACCAGCGCGGTCTGGCGCGGCTTCGGGAAGAGGTGCAGCGTGGCTTCGACCACGATCCCCAGCGTGCCCTCGGCGCCGGCGAAGAGCGGGGTGAGATGGAAGCGGCTGACCTGTTCAAGGTGGCGCGCCAGGTTGCTTCCCTGTCGCTTGGTGTTGGCCTCGGTCAGGCAGGCGGTGGGGGCCAGGGGATCATAGGTCAACATCTCGGCGATGAAGTCCAGGTTGTAGCCGCTGGCGCGACGCCAAACTTTAGGGAAATCGCGGCGGATCGCCGCCTCGTAGCGTCGGGCGAGCGCTGCGACATCTGTCGCCAGATGGTTGGCGGCCTCGCCCGCGTCCGCCGAGCACGTGATCAGCGTCCCATCGGCGAGCACAACCTTGGCCGCAACCAGGTTATCGGCGGTCATGCCATAGCGGATGGAATGCGCGCCGGCAGCGTTGGCGCCGATCACGCCGCCGATAGCGGCCCGCTCGGCGCTGGCCGGGTCAGGGCCAAATTGCAGACCGTGCTGCGCCAGCCGGCGATTGAGCTGGGCGAGCACCAGGCCGGGCTGGACGCGCGCGCGGCGCCGCTCAACGTCCACGTCCAGCAGCGCGTCCATGTATTTTGTGAAGTCCAGGATGACTCCTGGCCCGATGGCCGAGCCGCATAGGCTGCTGCCGCCGCCGCGCGGGGTGATCGGCACGCCGTGCTCGGCGCATAGGGCCACTGTGGCAATCACGTCGTCAATAGTCTTCGGCAGCACAACGCCCAGCGGCATCATCTGGTAGTTGCTGGCGTCGGTGCTGTAGATCAGCCGGCTGGGCGCGTCGAAGCGCACCTCACCCGCCACATGGCGCGCGAGCTGGCGCGCCAGCGGGTGATCGTCTGGAGCGAAAGGCATCGCGCCGATTGTAAGTCGGCTATGCAGGCGCCTGTGTTGGCCGGACTGCGCGCCGGCCCGACTCGGTCATCGCCCGCGCGACGTTCACCGTCAGCAAGATCGCCAGCCCCACCACGAAGAAGAGCACCACCGAGAGGATGGCCGGCCGCAGATTGCCCACAGCCTGGTTGACGAAGCCGAAGAGGAAAGGCCCTAGCCAAGACGTGCCGCGCTCGCTGATCTCATATATCGAGAAGAACTCGGCTTCCTTCTCCGGCGGGATCATCTGGGCGAACATGCTGCGGCTGAGCGCTTGGCTGCCGCCCAGCACCGTGGCGATGAAGATGCCGAGGATCCAGAACTCCAGCTCGGCCTGGGGAATGCCCAGCGCCGACGGCCCGTAGTCGCGCATGCCGAGGAAGGCGTAGATCACCACCCCGCTCCAGATCAGCAGGCTGATCACCAGCGCGCGCTTAGTGCTGACCCGGCCGGCCAGCCAGCCGAAGAACAGCGCGCCGGCGAAAGCGACGAACTGGATCATCAGGATCAGCAGCGTCAGCCGTTCAACCGGGATGCCCAGCCCGCCGCGCTCGACCGGCGCCGCGGCAAAGATCGCCGAGACGGCGATCACCGTCTGCACGCCGTCGTTGTAGATGAGGTAAGCCAGCAGGAAGCGCGCCGTCTGCGGCAGGCTGCGCGATTTGCGCCAGAGGAAGATGCCGATCATCACCAACGGGCCGAGCACAGCGATGAAGATCACCTCCAACGGCAGGCCAAGCAGGGCAACGATCGGGAACAGGACGAAGACGATGAGGGGAGAGAGCAGCAAGCCGGCCACCGTCCGCGATGGCGTCTCCATTGTCTCGCTGAGCTGATCAAACGCTACTTGTAGGATGCCTCGACCGGGCGGAAGGGCGCGCGCGGGCCGGCGTGGGCGCAGCGTGAGCCACGTCCAGACCGACCAGCCCAGCCACCACAGGCCGGCTGAGGCCAGGTTGATGCGCACGGCCAACCCGTCATCCAGCCCCAGTTGCTCGCGCAGCAAAAAGATGCCCAGGTTGATCGCAAGCAGCAAGCCGCCGCCCAGATAGCCCATCGCCCAGCCAAACGACGAGACGCGGTCGCGCTGATCTTCGCTGGCGATGTCGGGCAGGTAGGCGTTGTAGAACACGATGGCCGCGCCAAAGGACAGGTTGGCAATGATGAACAGCAGGCCGCCCAGCGGCCATAGGTCCCCTTGCACGAAGAACAGCAGCGTGGTGGCCAGCCCGCCGATGATGGCGAAGAGCTGGAGCATGGCCTTGCGGCGGTGGGCATAGTCGGCGATCGCGCCGAGGATGGGCAGCAGGCCGGCCTGCATCACCACCGAGAACGCGATGCAATAGGGCAAGAAGGACTCCGGCGCTACCGGCAAGCCGAAGAAGCGGGCCAACCCGTCGGGACTGGCTTTGGCGGCGGCGGCAGCCAGCGAGGCGAGGTATGGGCCGAGGAAGACAGTTCCGACGGTGGTGCTGAAGGCGCTGTTGGCCCAGTCATACATCGCCCAGCCCACAATTTCGCGCCGGTTGTTCACCGGCTGATCGAGCGCGAGAGTGGCCATGCCTGAACTATCAAAGACAGGTGTGAAGAAAGGATTAAGCAGAACGCGTGGCGCACGCTGGACTACGCACTACGGACTACGCACCACGGAATACGGAATACGCACTACGGAATACGGAATACGTATTACGTATTACGTATTGCGTATTGCGTTTCGTAGGCGAAGAAGATGTAGTCTTGGCTGGTCGTCTCGACCCCAAAGTCGTGCAGCGCCCGCAGCATTTGGGCGCGGTGGTCGGTGCCGTGGTTGACGACGTGGATAAGCACTTGCCAGACCATTAAATCCCTGTCCTCCGCCGGCTCGACGATCGGCCGCGCGAACAGCATGTCGTCGCGGAGCTGGGCCAGGTAAGCGCGCATCTGCGCCTCGATCGCGTCCCAGCGGGCGCGGATGGCGGCGCGGTCGTCTTCGGCTGTGGGCTGGTAGGCCGGCGGCGGCTCGACCCCGCGCAGCTCGCAAAACCAGACTTCATCCACGCTCATCAGATGAACCACCTGCTGGCGCAGCGAACCGACCGAGTAGCGCGCGTCTTGGATGAACCATTCGTATGGTAGCCGGGCGAGCAGCGACCAGAGCTTGTGATTCTCGGAGAAGTGATAGGCGTAGAGGTGGCGGAAGGCGTCGGCGTTCATCAGGCACATCTTACTGCGCCGGGTGGAACTTGACAGCCGCGCGGACGTCTATGACAGTGAGACTAAGGAGAACTGGAGACATGCGCGCAATTGCTCTGATCGCCCTCGTTGTGCCGCTGCTGGCTGCTTGTGCGGCCGCGCCGGCGGCTTTCGATGCTGCGCCGATGCCGGCCCAGCCGCCGTCGCCTCAGGCCGAGTTTCGCGCCATGCCGACGGCTGCCCCTGCCGAGGCGCAGCCCCGCCTGATCATCCGCACCGCCGATTTGACCCTGGTCGTGAGCGACACGCAGGAGAGCATGGCCGCCCTTGCCCGCCTGGCCGGCGAGTTCGGTGGCTTCGTCGTCTCGTCCAGCGCCTCGCGCGTTGCTGAGAACGCGCTGGAAGGCAGCGTCACGCTGCGGGTGGAAGCCGCGCGCTTCGATGAAGCGCTGGCGCGCATCCGCGCCTTGGCCGTCGAGGTGCGCAGCGAGAGCGTGCGCGGCGAGGACGTCACCGCTGAATACGTGGACCTTGACGCGCGCATAAGGAACCTCGAGGCAGCCGAGGCGCAACTTCAGCAGATCCTGAAGCAGGCGACCTCGACCGAGGATGTGTTGGCCGTGTATCGCGAGTTAACCAACTTGCGCGGGCAGATCGAGCAGGTAAAGGGGCGGATGAAGTATCTTTCGCAATCGGCGGCGCTGGCGACGATCACGATAACGCTGATCCCCGACGCGCTGGCGCAGCCGCTTCAGGTGGGCGGGTGGCGGCCGGCCGGCGTGGTCCGCGATGCCTTCCAGGCGCTGATCGGGGCTTTACAGGGGCTGGCCACGCTGCTGATCTGGCTGGTTATCGTCGTCGCGCCGGTGTTAGCCATTATCGCCCTGCCGGTCGTGGCTGTCGTCCTGCTCTTGCGCCGCTTGCGGCGGGGCAAGGCTACCAAGCGAATACAGGAATCCGCCCCATGAGCGCCGACGAGGCCCGCGCTGTCCTGAGCGCGCTTATCCAGGCTGCGCTGAGGGCAGCCGACCCGGTTGAGTCCATCCGCCGTCACCTGCGGCGCATCGGCGACGTGCTGTGGGCCGACGAGCGCGCCTACGACTTGCGGGACTGGGACGACGTGCGGCTGATCGCGGTGGGCAAGGCAGCCGTGCCGATGGCCCAGGCGACGATCGGCCTGCTCGCCGATCGGCTCTCGCGCGTCCTCGTGGTGACTAAACATGGCCACAGCACGGGGGCAAGGTGGCCAACGTTGAGCGCGCCGTTCACGCTGATCGAAGCCGGCCATCCACTGCCCGATGCGCAAAGCCAAGCGGCCGGCGAGGCGGTCTGCGCTGCCCTCGCCGGCGCCTCCGCGCGGACGCTCATCATCGTCTGCGTCAGCGGCGGCGCATCAGCGCTGGTCGTCGCGCCCCATGCGGGCATCTCGCTGGCATCGGTGCGCGTAGTCAACGAAGCGCTGCTGCGCAGCGGCCTGGACATTCGTGAGATGAACGCCGTCCGCGCCCGGCTGGACCGCCTGAAAGGCGGTGGGCTAGTCCGCTTGGCGCAGCCGGCGCGCGTGCTCGCCCTGATCCTCAGCGATGTCGTCGGCGATCCGCTCGACGCGATCGCCAGCGGGCTGACCAACGACCCAGGAGCGCACAACGTGCTGGTCGGCAATAACGCCCAGGCGTGCCAAGCGGCTGCCGAGGCCGCGGCGAAGCTGGGCTTCGCCACCCACGTGGTCACGACGACGCTGACGGGCGAGGCGCGCGACTGTGGCCGCCGGATCGCCCATGATGTGGCCGAAGCCCGTGATGTGCCCGCCTGTTTGATCTACGGTGGCGAGACCACCGTCACCGTGCGCGGGGACGGCAAGGGCGGGCGCAACCAGGAACTGGCCCTGGCGGCAGCGATCGCCTGGGATGAGCTACGCGCGTCTGGCCGCCTGACCGCGCTCAGCAATTGCGCGCTGGCCGCGCTAGGCAGCGACGGCAGCGACGGTCCGACCGACGCCGCCGGCGCATTCGCCTTTGACGACACGGTACAACGCGCCAACGCCCTATGCCTTGACCCGCACGATTATCTGGCTCGCAACGACAGCTATGCGTTCTTCGATCGCCTCGGCGATCTGATCCGCACCGGCCCAACCGGCACCAACGTGGCCGATGTGATCATCGCGCTGCGCATTTGAGCATTGGTCTCACTCCCGCAGGCTGCGCAGCCTGTGGGAGGGCAAAGGGCGCATCTATATTCTGAGTCACTGTGTTGGATGTCAAGAGCGCGGAGCATCTAAACTGCTGACCAATCGAAAACACCGCTTGCGGATGGGGAGTGAATCAATAAGGAGTGGTCTAATCAAGTCGCAGCGGCTCGCAGAAGCATGAACGCAAGTGATAGACCACGCCTGAACCAGAACCTAGAGGACACCAGCCCACAGACGCGCCAAAAGGCAATCCTGTTTAGCCAACGCAACGCTGCGCGCATGTTACAGTGAGTCAGTTCGCCGCTAGCGAGACAAGACGTTGCCTCATTGCCACCACAGCCGCCCCATGCCTGCCACCTCACTGAAGTGGACGAGTGAGACACATTTGCGAGGTCAAAAAACAGACATTACTTGATTACGGCAGTGAACCGCGAAACGGGATGGGTTGAGCGCTGGTGACAGAGCACCATTCAAAAGCTGGTTGACCGTTACGTTCCGGTTCTGCTCAGACGGATATCCCGTCAGGTGAGCCATCGTCGCAGTCGTCATCTTGTTGCGCGTGGTAAATCTACGCTGAGAGCAGAGCTTCCTTTGTCCTCTTCGTGCGAGTGCTCTTTTAGACAGCACTGTCTCAGATACCATCGTGGAGTTTATATCACTCCGAATTTGAGCACTCCCCTCTTCAGCGAAGGCCGTTTGCTATGATCCATGAAAAGGTGACTTCGCGCGAGGCGCTTGCTAAACAAGATGCTGCGGACACACTGGCCGCCATCCGCCAGCACTTCTATCTGCCTGACGGGGTTATCTATTTGGATGGAAATTCGTTGGGGCCGCTGCCCTGGCGCACCCATCTGCGATTGGCTGCGGTGCTGGGTGGTGAATGGGGAGATGGCCTGATCCGGGCCTGGCAGAGCGCCGGCTGGCTCGCGCTCCCGCAGCGCATCGGCGACAAGATCGCGCGCCTGATCGGGGCGCAGCCAGGTGAAGTGATCGTCGCCGATTCCACCTCGATTAACCTGTTCAAGGTCCTGTGCGCCGCGCTCACCATGCGCCCCGGCCGCCGTGTAATCGTCACGGAGCGCGACAACTTCCCCACTGACCTATATATCGCTCAAGGCCTCGTCGAGTTTCTCGGCGGCGCTCATCAACTTCGAATCGTCGAGCGAGAGGCGATCGCAGAGGCAATTGACGAAGACGTGGCCGTGTTGATGCTCACCCACGTCTGCTATCGCACCGGCGAGATGCACGACATGGCCGCGCTGACTGCGCAGGCACACGCACGCGGTGCGTTGACGATCTGGGACTTGGCACATTCGGCCGGCGCCGTGCCGTTGGACTTAACCGGCGCGCAGGCCGATTTCGCCGTCGGGTGTGGCTATAAGTACCTCAATGGCGGCCCGGGCGCGCCGGCCTTCCTCTTCGTCGCGCGCCGTCACCAGGCCGACTTTCAGCAACCGCTGAAAGGCTGGATGGGACATGCGCAGCCATTCGCTTTTGAAGCAACCTACCAGCCGGCGGATGGCATCGCCAGGGCGTTGTGCGGCACCCCGCCCATCCTCGCCCTGACCGCGCTGGAGTGTGGCGTGGACATCGCGCTAGAAGCATCCATGGACGAGGTGCGCGCCAAATCGCTGGCCCTCACCGACCTGTTCATCGCGCTCGTGGACGATCTGTGCGCCGGCTATGGTCTTCGCCTGCTCACGCCGCGCGATCATCATCGGCGCGGCAGCCAGGTGTCGTATGCGCATCCGCACGCCGCGGCCGTTATGCAGGCTTTGGCCGCCCGCGGGGTGATCGGCGACTTCCGCCCTCCCGACATCCTGCGTTTTGGCTTTGCGCCGCTCTACGTGCGCTACGTTGACGTGTGGGATGCTGCGCACGCTTTGGCCGATGTGCTGCGCGAGCGTTCACTCGGCCCCACTGCTTGAGCCGTGAAGCGATGCTGCGCAAGGTGTGGTTGGTCCGGCACGGTCAAGCGGATTGGAACCTCCAGCATCGCTACATGAGCAGCGCCGACCGCCCTCTGACGCCTTATGGTCAGCGCCAGGCACAGGCTCTGGCGCGCTTCTTCGCGCCGCGCCAAGTGGACGTGATCGTGCACAGCGGCCTATCCCGCACCGAGTCCACCGCCCAGACAATCGCCGCCGGTCGGCCATTAGCGCTCGCCGCGGACGTGCGCTGGCGCGAGGCAGATCATGGCGCGTGGGAGGGCCTGACCTATCGCCAGGTATGGCAGCGCTATCCGGAAGACGCTGCGCGGCGCGCGGCTGATCCACTCCATCATGCCCCGCCAGGGGGCGAATCGCTGGCGCGCATGGCTGAGCGGGTGCGCCAGGCCTGGGACGACCTGGCGGACCGCTACGCTGGCCTGCGCCTGATCGTAGTCACGCACGCCGGGCCGATCCAGGCCCTGCTGTGCATGACGATGGGCGTGCCGCTCGCTCAACATTGGCGCTGGCGGATTGACCTGGGCAGCGTCTCCGCGCTGGATTGTTACCCGAACACTACGATCCTGCGCATGGTGAATCACCTGCCGCCATTGCTTGAACGGGAATGTTGAGCGCATTCGTTGAGGCCGTGCGCTTCCTCACGCTCATCCCGCTGCCTTTCGTCCCGGCCAAAACGGATGAGGACTACGAGCGGGTGGTTGCGCGCGCGACGCTCTGGTTTCCCATGGTCGGCCTCCTCATCGGCGGGTTAGGCTGCCTCGCCGGTTGGATGGCCGAGCAGTTCTGGGGCGCAGCCGTCCGGACGGTGCTCATCGTCGTCGCCCTCGGCCTCATCACCTCAGGGTTGCACCTCGATGGGCTGAGCGACACCTTTGACGGATTGATGAGTTGGCGCCCGCGCGAGCGAAAGCTGGAGATCATGAAGGATAGCCGGATTGGCGCAATGGGCGCACTGGCCCTCATCGCCGTCCTCGCGCTCAAGATGGCGTTCATCGCCGCAGCCGGCGAGGGTTGGCCGCGCGCCGTGGCGCTCTCGACCACCCTAGGGCGCTGGGCCGATGTCTATGGCATCTTCTTCTTCCCTCCAGCCCGCGAGGGCGGCCTGGGCCGCCGCTTTCAGAGCTTCGCGCGCCGCCGCGATTTCGCCTTCGCCACCGCGCATGCGATCGCCATCCTCCTCGTCGTCTCCAGCATCGGCGTTGGGCCGCAAGACTGGCCGTTGGCGTGGCTACGGGCGGGGATCGCAATGGGACTGGTGCTGCTCGTCACCCACCTCTTGGCCATGCGCTGGACGCACGTCTTAGGCGGCTTGACCGGCGACACCTACGGCGCGCTCTGCGAGATCGGCGAGGTGGTCGCCTTGGCCGCGCTGAGCGCGCGGCCTTAGCCGGCTGCAAAGATGCGTGACGAATCCCAGCCGGCCTTATCCTGGCGGCACCCTCGTGTGCCCTACATAAAAAACAGCGCCACCGGGCTGGTGGCGCTGTGAGCGTAGGGCAGCAAGTTCGGCTATTGCCTGGTTGCGACGAACTTTAGCGTCAGCGTCACCTCATTGGTGACGTTGGCGACGCCGGGCACCGAAGGGATGGAGAGCGCGTAGGCATCGCGCGTGATGACCGTGGTGGCCTCGCCTGAGATGCGGGTCTCATCCGCGGTGGCCGTCACGTTGAACGTCGCCGGCTTGCTGATGTCGCGAATCTTCAGGTCGCCGGTGACTTTGAAGCTCAGCGTCTGGCCTGGCGTCACCGACGCCGGCAGGTCATCGATCTTGGTCGGCGCAAATTCGATCTTCGGATGTTGGTCCGTCTGAAGGATGAAGCGACGGATCGCCCGGTTGCGGTTCTCGTTGTCGGTCTTAAAGTCCGCCGCGTCTATCTCCAATTTGCTGATCTCCGTATTGGCAGGGTTGCTCCAATCCACGCGGATGCTGCCGCCGACCTTGGACGTGACGCCGACGACGGTGGTGGGCACGTTGAACAGTTCTTCGTTGATCGTGAAGCTCGCTTCGGACGCAGTGGGGTCAATTTGGTAGACGATCACCTGAGCCGCCGGCGCTTCAGCGGGTGCGGTTGGCTCAGCGGTGGGCGTCTCCGCGGGAGCGGGCGCAGCGGTCGGCGTAGGAGGCTCAGTGGGCTGAGCCGGTGCAGGGGGCTGGGTTGGCGTCGGAGCGCTGGCCGGCGTCGGCGCACATGCCGCCGTGGTCAACACGGCTGCGACGGTGACCAGAGCATACTGAAAGCGCGGTTTCCTCATAGCGTTGTCCTCCAATGAATATCTTCTCGTCGAAATGTGAAAACTCGATGAATCACTTACCCAGTAGCCTTAACGAAGGCGCGCGCGATAGCTTCCTCGACCACATCCAACCCTTCATGCAGTTGTGCCTCGCTGATCACCAGCGGGAAGAGGAAGCGCAGGCCGTTGGAGTAAAGGCCGCAGCGGATGGAGAGCACGCCGTTGCGCGCGATGTCTTGCACCAGCGCAACCGTCTTGTCTGCTGCGATGGGCTGGCGGGTGTGGCGGTCCTCCACGAACTCGATCGCCAGCATCGCGCCGAGTCCGCGCACCTCGCCGATCGCCTCGAATTGGGCCTGCATCTGCTCCAAGCGGGCGCGGGCTATTTGACCGAGTTGGACGGCCCGTGCGCACAAGTCGTCTCGCTCGATGATCTCGATGGCGCGCAAGGCGGCGGCACAGGCGATCGGGTTGCCGCTATAGGTGCCCCCCAACCCGCCGAGGTGCACCTTGTCCATTATCTCGGCGCGACCAACCGTCGCGGCAATCGGCATGCCGGCGCCCATGCTCTTTGCCATGACCACGATGTCCGGCTCGACCCCATAATGCTCGATGGCGAACATCTTGCCGGTGCGCGCGAATCCCGATTGCACCTCATCGGCAATCAGCAGGATGCCATAGCGCGTGCACGCCTCGCGCAGCCGGCGCATGAACGTCTGCGGCACAGGGATGAAGCCGCCTTCCCCCTGGACGGGCTCAATGATCACGGCCGCGACGTGCTCCGGCATGATATGCGCCACCAACAGGCGCTCGAACGCCTCCCAGACCAGCGCCTCCTTTTGCGCCTCGCTCAGGTCGCTCCCGATCGCCGTGCGATATAGGTAGGGGAACTGGGCGCGATAGACCTCCGGCGCAAACGGCCCGAATCCCTTCTTGAACAGCGCATATTTGCTGGTCAGGGTCTGGGTGAGCAGCGTGCGGCCGTGGTAGGCGCCTTCAAACGCGATGATCGCCGGCCTGCCGGTGGCCGCGCGCGCGATCTGAACAGCCTGTTCCACGGCCTCTGCGCCGGTGCTGGCGATCATCGCCTTCTTCGGCCCGCTGATCGGCGCGATGCGGTTGAGCACCTCGGCCAGTTGCACGTGGGGTTCTGTGGTGGCCACCAAACCGCAGACGTGGATGAGCGCGCTGGCTTGTTGACAGATGGCGGCGACCACTTCCTCCGGCGTGTGGCCGACGTTCAACACGCCGATCCCACCGGCGAAGTCGAGCAGGACGTTGCCGTCCACATCTTCCACCAGCGCGCCATGGGCGCGGCAAACGGCGATTGGGGTGGCCTTGCCGTAGCCGGCCGGCATGGCTGCCTCGCGCCGGCGTATCAATTCGCGGCTCTTGGGTCCGGGCAGCTCCGTCTTAATCTGAATGAATTGACGAGTACGCACCATGCGCGTAGCTTACACGAGGCGCGCAAGCGAGGGGCGAATGAGGGGGCAGAACTGCCCTTGTGCTAACCGGCGGCTGCCGGCTGCGCTACGTTGATTTGCTGTGGTTTCGATGAAGGCGCGCCCTCGCCATAGGCGATGGCTGCTTCAATGAATGCGCGAAAGAGCGGATGTGGGCGGTTAGGCCGGCTCTTGAACTCCGGATGGAACTGGCTGCCCAGCATAAAGGGGTGGTCGCGCAGCTCACACACTTCCACCAATCGCCCGTCGGGCGAGAGGCCGCTGAACACCAGGCCGGCGGCGCCGAGCGGTTTGCGAAACTCATTGTTGAACTCAAAGCGGTGGCGATGGCGCTCGTGTACGGCCAGCACGCTATCGTGGGCGTTGCCCGACAGGCTGCTGACCAAGCTGGCGCCCGGCAACTCGCCGCGCTGCCAAGCCGAGAAGTACGCCTGGTACGCGCGCGTGCCCGGCACGAGATGACACGGATATACCCCAAGCCGCATCGTCCCACCCATGTCGGTGATGTCGCGCTGGTCCGGCATAAGGTCAATGACGGGGTAGGGGGTGGTGTGATTGAATTCCGTGCTGTTTGGCTCGCGGCTGTTCAACACGTAGCGCGCGAACTCAATGCACATCACCTGCATGCCCAAGCACAAGCCGAGATAAGGCACGGCGCGCTCGCGGGCGTAGCGTGCCGCGATGATCTTGCCCTCGATGCCTCGGTAGCCGAATCCGCCGGGCACGACGATGCCGGCTGCCTGTTCCAGCAGCTCCATCTGTTCGCCCCGCTCCAGCCGCTCGCTGTTGATCCAGATCAATTGCACGTCGCGCCCACAGGCCACGCCGGCGTGGTGAAGGGCCTCGCGGACGCTCATATAGGCATCGTGCAGGTCGACGTATTTGCCAACGATGGCGATGTTGAGCGGTGGTTTGGGCCGGCGGATCTCGGCGCACATCGCGCGCCACGCTTCGAGATCGGCCTTGGCACATGTCAGTTGGAGACGTTCGCACAGATAGTCGCCAAACCCCATGTCCTCCAGCATCAGCGGCACTTCATATAAGTACTTGGTGGTCACCATGGGCAGCACGGCGCGCGGCTCGACATCGCAGAACAGCGCGATCTTCTGGCGCAGCTCGTCGTCAACGGGCTCATCGCTGCGGGCGATGATGGCGTCGGGCTGGATGCCGGCGCCGCGCAGGTCGCGCACGCTGTGCTGGGTTGGCTTGGTCTTCAGCTCGCCGGTTGCGCCCACCTTCGGCAGGAAGGTGACGTGCACGTAGAACGTGCTCTCGCGGCCTACGTCGCGGCGCATCTGGCGGATCGCCTCGATGAACGGCATGGCCTCGATGTCGCCCACCGTGCCGCCCACCTCGACGATGACCACGTCGGCCATGCTGCTCTTGGCCACCAGCGAGATGCGCCGCTTGATCTCATTGGTCACGTGGGGGACGACCTGTATGGTCTTGCCCAGGTAGTCCCCGCGCCGCTCCTTGCTGATCACCTCGTTGTACACCTGGCCGGTCGTGGCGTTGCAAGCACGGGTGAGGTTCTCGTCAATGAAGCGCTCGTAATGGCCCAAGTCCAAGTCGGTCTCCGCGCCGTCCTCGGTGACAAACACCTCGCCATGTTGATAGGGCGACATCGTGCCGGGGTCCACGTTGAGGTATGGGTCGAGCTTCTGAATGGCCACGCGCAAGCCGCGCGCTTTGAGCACGCGGCCAATCGCCGCAGCGGTCACCCCCTTACCCACTGAGCTGACCACCCCGCCGGTGCAAAAGATGAACTTGGGCATGCCGTCTTTTGCTTCTCTTAAGATCTAACTGGAATGCTGTGCTTATCTATGTAGAACGGATTCGCTGAACAGGCAACGTGCAGACGCGACCAGCTAGCGCAGCGCCGCGCTCACCGTGCCGTAGATCACGACAAGCACGACCGCGATGACGAACACCAGTAAGCCAACCAGCAGCGCCGGCAGCACAGCTTGATAGC
>JAGHYX010000182.1 GCA_017743375.1 Chloroflexota bacterium | reverse complement strand
CCAGAGGAAACAGCGGCGCAGTGGCGCAGTCGCTGTTTCCCAGGAAAGCCTCAGTCCACCGCGAGCTTAGATTCTTCGCTGCCGCTCAGAATGACAAGGGTGAGGCAGGGCACTGTGCTGACCCCGCAGGCCTCAGTCAGCTTGTGCACCCCCTTCAGCTTCCGCTCATACCCCATGCTAGAATCGCTTCCAAAGCGCTATACCCAAGTGCGAAGCGTAGTGTTTATCCTGCACAAGAGGCAACGCAGGCCATGGCCTGGTTGCCTTTTTTAATACCGGAAGAGGAACAAACCGATGAGTGACTTTCTCGTTCGCGGCAGCTTGGCCGAAGTTGACCCAGAAGTCGCCGAGCTGATCCGCCATGAGCACGCCCGCCAGCTCCACAAGCTGATCATGATCGCCAGCGAGTCGTATGTGCCGGCTGCCGTGCGCGAGGCGGAGGGTTCGGTCTTTCAGAACATCTATGCCGAGGGCTATCCCCACGCCGATCTGCACGGGCTGGACGAGGCCGCGCTGCTGGACTATGACTACCAACTGGCCTTTTACCGGCGCAACGGCGACCGGCGCTATTACAAAGGCGTGGAGTTCTGCAACCTGGTCGAGGCGCTCGCCCAGCGGCGCGCAGCAGAAGCCTTCTGCCCGCCGGGGATGCGGCCAGAACAATTGTTCGTCAACGTCCAGCCGCTGAGCGGCGCGATCGCCAACGTGGCCGTTTACCACGCCCTGCTTCAGCCGGGTGAGACGGTGATGACGCTCGACCTATTGCACGGCGGCCACCTCTCGCACGGCAGCCCGGTGAACTTCACCGGCCAGCGCCAGCGCGTGGTGCATTACCGCGTCAACCCAGAGACCGAGCTGCTGGACTATGAGGAGATCCATGATCTGGCCCAGCGCGAGCGGCCTAAGCTGATCATCGCCGGCTTCACCTCCTATCCGTGGGCGCCGGACTTCGCCAAGTTCCGCGCCATCGCCGACGCGGTGGGCGCGTATCTATTGGCCGACATCGCGCACGCCGCCGGCCTGGCCGCCGCCGGCGCTTATCCCAATCCGGTGGGGATCGCCCACGTCACCGTCTTCACCACCCACAAGACCATGATGGGGCCGCGCGGCGCCGTGATCATCACCACCGACCCGGAGATCGCCAAACGGGTTGACCGGGCGGTCTTCCCCGGCCTGCAAGGCGGCCCGCACATGAACAAGGTCGCCGGCATGGCCACCATGTTCAAGCTGGCCCAGACGCCGCAGTTCAGGGCGCTCCAGCATCAGATCGTCAAGAACGCGGTCGCGCTGAGCGAGGGGTTCAAGGCCAACGGGCTGCGCGTGGCATACGGCGGCACCAACACGCACATGGTGCTGCTGGACTGCAAGTCGGTCGCTCAACACGACGGCGTGCCGCTGATGGGCAACGTCGCCTCGCGCATCCTCGATCTGATCGGCATCGTTTGTAACCGCAACACCATCCCCGGCGATCCGGACGCCGGCCGGCCAAGCGCGCTGCGCTTCGGCACGCCCTGGGTGACCCAGCGCGGGCTGGACGAGGCCGACATGCGCGCGATCGCCGACGTCATCGCCGGCGTGCTCAAGACGGCCAAGCCCTATGTGCAGGCCGGCAAGAAGGCGGCCGTTCCGGCCGCGCGGGTGGACTTCGACGCATTGATGGAAGGGGCTGCCCGCGTCGAGGCGCTGGTCGCCAAGGCCGGCTGCGACGTTGACCTGCCGCGCGAGGGCTATCCCTTCACCTGGTATGCGACGAACGGCGCGCCGGCAACCGCGACGCGGCGCGTCGCGGTCAGCGGCCCAAACGCCGCCGGCTTTCTGCGGGTGGTCCTGGGGCGCGCCGTGGACGACGTGGCGCAGCCGACCGAAGTGACCCTCCTGGGGCGCAACCGCGCCCCGCTCTGCCAGGCCACCTTGCACAAGACCGCGACCGGCTTCGCGCTGGACGTGCCGGCTCACCACGCTGAGCGCGTTATCCGCTGGCTGCGCGCCCTCTCCGACGGCTACGTGATCTTCGACGACGCGGAGGTCGGGCTGGACATCCCCGGCCCAGTCGTGGTGAGATGACGTTGCTGAAGACCGGCCTGCGCTATCTGCTGCGCCGGCCGCTGCAATCCATCCTGTGCATCCTCGGCGTCGCGCTGGGGGTGGCGATGGTGATCGCCATTGACCTGGCCAACGGCAGCGCTGCGCGCGCCTTCGAGCTGAGCACCGAGACGGTGGCCGGCCGCGCCACCCATCAGATCGTCGGCAGCGGAGCCGGCTTGGACGAGGCGGTCTATCGCCGGCTAAAGGTCGAGCTGGGCGTGCGCGAGGCCGCGCCGGTGGTGGAATCCTACGCGATCGCGGTCGAGCTGGACCAACAGCCCTTGCGCATATTGGGGGTGGACGCCTTCGCCGAAGCCCCATTCCGCAGCTATCTGGGGCAAGGCAATGCCCCGCTGCGCCAGAACGATCTGACGGATTTCTTCGTCCGGCCCGACGCGCTGCTCATCGGTCAGGAGACGGCAGCGCGCTACGGGCTGCGCCTGGGCGATGCGCTCACCTTGCGGGCCGGCGACGCGCGACGGACGATGCGCATCGCCGGCATCCTGAACCCGGCCGACGAGCGCAGCCGGCGCGCCCTGGACGGCCTGGCGATCGTGGACATCAGCACCGCCCAGGAGCTGTTCAACATGGCCGGTCGGCTGAGCCATATTGACCTCATCGCCGACGAGCGGACCGAGGCCGGCCGCGCCCTGCTCGACCGCATCCGCGCCGTCCTGCCGCCCGGCGCCGCGATCGTCAAGCCGAGCGCCCGCAGCCAGAGCGTGGAGAGCCTCACCGACGCCTTCCGGCTGAACCTGACCGCGCTCAGCCTGCTGGCGCTGGTGGTGGGCATGTTCCTGATCTACAACACGATCACCTTCTCCGTCGTCCAGCGCCGGCCCATCATCGGCACGCTGCGCTGCCTGGGGGTGACCCAGGCCGAGGTCTTTCGCCAGGTCCTCTTAGAGACGCTGCTGCTCGGCGCGATCGGGGGCGTGCTCGGCATCGGCCTGGGCATCCTGCTCGGTCGGGGCGCAGTCGGGCTGGTGAGCCAGACGATCAACGACCTGTATTACACGGTCAACGTGCGCTCGGTGGATGTTGACCCCTGGACGTTGGCGAAAGGGTTCGGCCTCGGCCTGGCCGCGTCGCTGCTGGCTGCGCTGGCCCCAGCCTACGAAGCCACCAGCATCCCGCCGATCACCGCGCTGCGCCGCTCCGCCGGCGAACAGCGCGTCCGCTGGCTGTTGCCGCGCGTCGCGCTCGCCGGCCTGGTGATGCTCGCGATCGGCGCGGCCATGCTGCTGCTCTCCCGTGCGCTGGTGGTGAACCTGGGCGGGATCTTCTTTGTGCTGATCGGGCTGGCGCTGGCCTCGCCGATGGCGACGATCGGGCTCATGGGCGCGCTGCAGCCCCTGCTCGACCGCCTGGCCGGCCTGGTCGGCCGCCTCTCGGCGCGCGGGGTGGTCAACGCCATCTCGCGCACGGCGATCGCCATCGCCTCGCTGATGGTGGCGGTGTCGGTGATCATCGGCCTACAGAGCATGATCAACAGCTTTCGCACCACCGTTGAATCCTGGCTGGACGCCTCGTTGACGGCGGATGTGTACATCGCGCCGCCGGCGACCGGCATCAACGCCAGCAACGCCACGATCGCGCCTTCGGTGGTGGCCGATTTCGAGGCGCTGCCCGACGTGAGCGACGTGACGCTCTTCCGCCGCGTGTCGGTGGACTTTCGCACCGCCGACGCCGAATATCGGCCGGCCTCGCTGTTGGCCATTCGCTCAAACCGCGAGCGATCGGCGCGCACCTTCGTGTGGACCTTGCGGCCAGCCGATGGCCTATGGGCCAGCATGGCCGGCCAGGACGAAGTGCAAGTCTCCGAGCCGTTCGCCAACAAATACGGCATCACCCCACAGAACAACCGGCTGCTCCTGCGCACGGATCAGGGCGAGCGGGCCTTCCGCGTGGTGGCGGTGTACTACGACTACGCCTCCGACGCCGGCGTGATCGTCATGCGCCACGAGACCTACCGCCGCTACTGGGAGGACGCGCAAATCTCCTCGCTGGCGCTTTACGTGAACCCGGCGCGGGTGAGTGACCTGGGCGCGTTTGTGGATCAGCTACGCCGGCGGTTTGCTGGCCGCGACCTGGTGATCTCGGCCAACCGCGAGCTGCGCGCCGACGCGCTGGCGATCTTCGAGCGCACGTTCACCATCACCGGCGCGCTCAACCTGCTGGCCACAGTGGTCGCCTTCATCGGCGTGCTCAGCGCGCTGATGGCGTTGCAGATCGAGCGGACGCGCGAGTTGGGGATGCTGCGCGCCAACGGCATGACGTTGCGCCAGCTCTGGCGCATGACCCTGCTGGAGACAGGGTTGATGGGGGGGACAGCCGGCCTGCTCGCCATGCCCACCGGCTTTCTGCTCGCGCTGATCCTGGTCTACATCATCAATTTGCGATCGTTCGGCTGGACGATTCGCCTTGACTT
>JAGHYX010000040.1 GCA_017743375.1 Chloroflexota bacterium | reverse complement strand
ATCCGCGCCATGCTCAAGCGACTGGACGAATTCGATAGCCGCCTCGGCGCGCTCGGCGCGCGCTGGGGGCTTCACTCCGAGGAAGCCTTCCGCAGCGCACTACAGGGAATCCTTGAAGAGTCCTTCGGCGTGCAGGTCATCAACCTGCGGGAGTGGGACGACAGCGGGGAGGTCTTTGGCCGGCCCGATCAGGTTGAACTGGACGTCATCATCTACAACAGCACCCTCATCCTTTGTGAGATCAAGTCGGCGGTGAGCAAAGCCGACATCGCCCTGTTCGAGCGCAAAGTGCGATGGTATGAGAAACGCCACAGCCGCAAGGCTGACCGGCGCATCGTCATCTCACCGCTGGCGGATGCGCGCGCCGAGCGATTCGCCCGTGAGCTTGGCATTGAAATCTACAGCTTCGCCAGGGACGTCCCCCTCACCCCCTCAGGCGATCAATAGCGCATATTCCATCGAGTCGGCCAACGCTTGCCAGGAGGCGTCCACGATGTTGGTCGAGCTGCCCACCGTCGTCCAGGTGCGACGCCCGTTGGAGGAATCAATCGTCACGCGCGTGGTGGCGCCGGTGGCCTTGTCGCTGTCAATAATGCGCACCTTGTAGTCCACCAGGCGCATCTTCTTGAGCTTCGGATAGTGCGGGATCAGCGCCTTGCGCGTGGCCAGGTCGAGCGCGTTCACCGGCCCGTCGCCCTCTGCCGCGGTATGTGCGATCTCACCGTCTATGCGCAGTTTCACCGTCGCCTCGGCCAACAGGCCGCGCCCTTCGCGATGCTCCACCACGACCATGTAATCCAGCAGCTCGAACAACGGCGCATAGTCCGGCTGGGCGCGGCGCAGCATCAGCTCCAAGCTGGCGTCCGCACCCTCGAAGAAGAAGCCGCGGTTCTCCAGCTCCTTCACGCGCTGCAACACGCGCTGCACTTCTTCGCTGTCGGGATTCAGGCCGAATTCTCTGGCCTTATACGCGATGTTGCCGCGCCCGCTTAGCTCGCTCACCAGCACGCGCTTCTGGTTGCCCACGCGCGCCGGATCAACGTGCTGATAGCTCTCCTCGACCTTTAGGATGGCAGCGACGTGGATGCCGCCCTTGTGGGCGAAGGCGGACTGGCCAACATAGGGTTGGCGGATGTCCGGCGTGAGGTTAGCCACTTCGTATACATAGCGAGAGAGCTCGGTCAGCCGGCGCAACTGTTCGTCGCTCACGCAATCATCGTTCATCTTCAGCTTCAGGTTGGCCAGGGTGGTCACCAGGTCACAGTTGCCGACCCGCTCGCCGATGCCGTTGATCGTGCCCTGGACCTGCGTACAGCCGGCGCGCACCGCAGCCAGCGCGTTGGCCACCGCGAGACCAGCATCATTGTGCGTGTGAATGCCAAACCGACAGGTCCGGCCATCCTTTTGTAGCTCAGCGATGGTGAAGCCCACAATCTCCTCCACTTCCCAGGGCATCGTGCCGCCATTGGTGTCGCACAGCACCAGCCAGTCCGCGCCGGCGTCGCGCGCCGCGCGCAGGGTCGCCAACGCGTAGTCCTTGTCCAGCTTGAAGCCATCGAAGAAGTGCTCGGCATCGTGGATGACCTCTTTGCCATGCTGCTTGAAGAAGGACACGCTGTCGGCGATCATCCTTAGGTTCTCGTCCAGGCTCGTCTCCAGCACATGGCGGACGTGCAGCGTGCTGGTCTTGGCCACCAAGGTCACTACGGGCGTGCCGGCTTCCAGGAGCATCCTGATCTGCGGATCGGCCTCCACGGCAAGATTGGCCTTGCGCGTGCTGCCGAAGGCGGCCAGCCGCGCCTGCTTCAGCGGCATCGTCCGCGCGCGGGCGAAGAACTCGGCGTCCTTCGGATTGCTGCCCGGCCACCCGCCCTCGATGTAGTGCATGCCGAATTCATCCAGCCGCTGCGCGATGCGCAGCTTATCCTCCACGGAGAGATTCACGCCCTCCCCCTGTGTGCCGTCGCGTAGCGTCGTGTCGTACAGTTGGGTCGCCATGGTCCACCTCACAAATAAAAGAGCCTTCCGGCTTGCGGAAGGCTCTGGGTGCCTGCTGAACTTCACACGCTGGCCTACCGCGCCCGGCGCACGGGAATGACAAACCGAATAATCGAAATGTCATTCAGGTGAGCCACAGGCGCGATTCGACAGCGCATTACACCCCCAGAGTATATCCGGTTAAGCTGAGCTGTCAATTGTTTGTTGTCAGTCCGCTTCTCGCTCACCCCGATGCGACCTCAGCAAACAACCCCGGTCGGTCAGCCGGCCCGGCGTCGGGCGCGTTAATGATCTCAGCGATCTTGTTCTTGGCCTCCGGCTGCAGCAGCGCTTGGACCATCACCTCGGCCACGTCGTCGCGCGCGATCATCCCAAAGCCGGGCAGCGTGCGCGCAATTGCCACGCCCCCACCGCCGGGCTCATCGGTCAGCCCACCAGGGCGGACGATCGTGAATGGCACGCCGCTGTGCTCCAGCGCCAGCTCGCCACGCCGCTTTTGGCGCAGGATCTCGGCCAAAGGTGGGATCATCTCCGGTATCTCGACCCCCATCGAGGAGCACAGCACAAAGTGTTGCACGCCCATCTCTTTGGCAAGCTGAGCCAGCTCGGCGATAGTCGTGAACTCGATTAACTCGATATGCGCTGCGTCGGTCGGCCCTTTGCTGCCCAGCGCGCTTACCAGGTAGGTCACACCTGTTAACGCGCGGCGGATGTCTGCTTCGTCGGTGACGTCGCCGATCAGCACTTCTACACCCTCGCCGGCTACCAGGCTGGCTTTAGACGCATCACGCACCAGCGCCCGCACCGGGAAGCCATGTCGGCGCAGTGCCCGCACCACCCGTTGACCGGTACGCCCGGATGCGCCAACCACGAGGACCAACGGCTTGCTCATACGCCGCCAATGTTACTTGACGGGTAAGGGTGCATCGTCAATCGGGTCACGCCACTTCTAAGCAACTGATGTATCGGCACTCCCCCCAGGATTCCCTCCGCGCCATCATGCATCCCCACCCCAAGGTCATCCACCCATGAGAGCACCCTTCCACCAAGCAATGCTGCCAGCGAAGGCGAACCTATCGAGGATAGGTGACGGGAGTGCCACCGCCCACCCAGCGTTCTGTCTCTATCATGAACACACCCCTACCCGCCGCGACGGTTGCGGTCTTTATAATCGTCGTCCCATGCTCAGCAATCAGGTTCGCCAAACGTTTATTGACTACTTTGTGCGCAATGGACATCGCCACGTGCCCTCCTCCTCGCTCATCCCTTACGGCGACAAGACCATCCTGTTCACCAACGCCGGCATGAATCAGTTCAAAAACGTCTTCCTCGGCCTAGAGCGGCGCGACTACACCCGCGCAGTGACCGTCCAAAAGGTGATGCGGGTGAGCGGCAAGCACAACGACCTAGAGAACGTCGGCCCCAGCCGGCGACACCACACGTTCTTCGAGATGCTGGGCAACTTCTCGTTTGGCGACTACTTTAAGGAAGACGCGATGAAGTTCGCTCTGGAGCTGTTGGAGAAAGAATACGGCTTCCCGCGCGAGCGGTTGTGGTTCACCATCTACGAGGAGGACGACGAGTCGTTCATGCTATGGCAGAAGGTGGGGGTGAAAGCGTCGCGCATCCTGCGCTTCGGCGAGAAGGATAACTTTTGGAGCATGGGGCCGACCGGCCCATGTGGGCCAAACAGCGAGATCCACTTCTTCAGCGGCAAACTAGAGGATAACGACGCGCGCTGGGTGAACAACGACAATGACCCAAATGAAACGACCGTCGAGGTCTGGAACCTGGTCTTCATGCAATTCGACCGCAGCGAAGACGGCACGTTGACCCCGCTGCCCAGGCCGGGTGTAGACACCGGCATGGGCTTTGAGCGCCTGGTCCGCCTGCTGCAAGGCGGCGAGAGCAATTACGACAGTGACCTCTTCTTGCCGCTCATGGACCGGCTGCAAGCGCTGGCCGGCCAGACCGACGCTGAGCGCAAAGCCCACATCGTGGCCTATCGCGCGATCGCTGATCACGCGCGCGCAGCCGCCTTCCTGATCGGCGACGGCGTCCTGCCCGGCAATGAGGGACGCAACTACGTGCTGCGCATGATCATGCGCCGTGCGATGCGCTTTGGTCGCCAGCTCGGCTTGCGCGATCCATTCCTCTATCAAATAGCCGATGCCGTGGTGGACAAGATGGGCGACTACTACACCGAGCTGATCAACCGACGCGAGCACATCTTGCGCACCATCCACACGGAAGAGGAGCGATTTGCCCGCACGCTCGACCAGGGGCTGGAACGCCTCGAGGCGTTCATCGCTGAAGAAGGGCGCAGCCAGACCGTCCTCCCCGGCGAAGTGGCCTTTCGCCTGTATGACACATACGGCCTGCCGCTGGAGATCACCCGCGACGTAGCCAAGGAACACGGGATGGCGGTGGACGAGGCCGGCTTTCTGGCTGCGCGCCAGCGCGCCCGCGAGATCGCCCGCGCTGCGAGCCAGGAGAAGTTCGCCGGCGACTACGACCTGGCCAAAGCCTACCGCGAAGCTTTTGACACGCTGCGCGCCGATGGCAAGCTGAGCGAGGCCGGCGTGCTCTATGACCCTTATGGGCCGTTGGCGCGCGAGAGCGAGGTGCTCGCCATTCTGCGCGATGGCGAGATGACCAATCGCGCCGTTCCCGGCGAGCGCGTGGAGGTTGTGCTGCGGGCCACGCCGTTCTACGTCGAAAGCGGCGGCCAGGTGAGCGACACCGGCCTCATCTGCGCCTACACCGATCTAGCCAGCGACGAAGAACCAGCTTGGTGCCTGGCCGTCAAAGAAATGCGCAGGCCAGCACCGGAGTTCATCGTCCATGTCTGCGAAGTGAAATGGGGCGAGCCGGTCGTCGGCGATCGCTGCATTGCGCGCGCCGACGAGGCCCGCCGCTGGGCGATCATGCGTAACCACACCGCCACCCACCTCCTGCAGGCCAGCCTGCGCGCTGTCCTAGGCCACCACGTCCGCCAGGAAGGATCGCTGGTGACCCCCGACCGCCTGCGCTTTGACTTCACTCACCCCAGGCCGCTGACGCAGGATGAGCTGAACCAAGTGGCCGACATGCTCAACGATGCGATACTGCGCAACCTGCCGGTGACAGCGCGCCACATGCCCTATCAACAAGCGATCGCTGCCGGCGCGCTGGCCTTCTTCAGCGAGAAATACGGCGAATTGGTGCGCGTGGTGACCATAGGTCACGACGATGCGCATCCCTTCAGCATGGAGCTGTGCGGTGGCACGCACGTGTCGATGACCGGCGAGATCGGCTGCGCGCTGGTGGTGAGCGAGGGATCGGTGAGCGCCGGCGTGCGCCGCCTGGAAGTCCTCACCGGCCGCGCCGCGCTTGACTATGCGCGTCAGCAGGCGCAGCAGGTCGGCGAGATCGCTCGCCTGTTGGGCGTCCCTGCCGAACACGTCGTTGAACAGGTCAGCAGGATCACCGCCCAGCTTCAGGAAACCCAAAAGAGGCTGGAGGGGGCGCGCCGCGAACTGGCCCGCTTGCGCTTCGCTGAGCAAATGGCGCAAGCGGAGCTACATGGCGGCGCGCATGTGCTGGTGGCGCAGGTACAGGCCGAGGGGCCTGAGCTGATGCGCGAGATGAGCGATTGGTATCGCCAGCGCTACCACAGCAGCGTGCTAGTGCTGGGCGCGGTCATCGGCGATAAACCGGCGCTGCTCGCTGCGGTGACGCCCGATCTAACCAAGAAGGGCGTGGACGCCGGCCAGATCGTCCGTCAAATTGCCCCGCTGATCGGCGGGACCGGCGGCGGCCGGCCCACCCTGGCCCAGGCTGGCGGCAAAGATGCCAATAACTTGCCGGCGGCGCTGGACCAGGCGCGCCAGATCGTGCTCAGCCTGCTGGCGAACGAACGCGCGTGATGATCGGCCGCATCCTCACCCTCGATCCGGCCGATGATGCCGTCGGCGCAGCCGACCGCATCGCCTGGGCCAAAGCCAGCCACGTGATCATGATCATGCCGGCAGAGGCGCGCTGGTCGGCCCTGGACTTTGTGCGCCTACGGCGCGCCGCCGACGCGCAGGGAGTTGCCCTGGCCATCGTGACGGCTGATGGCCGCCAGCAAGCGATCGCGCGCGACGCCGGCCTGCCCGCCTTCGCAACGGTGGCCGAAGCACAAGCGCGCGCCTGGGAGCGCAATGACGCGCCTGTGCCGCCGCGCCGGCTGCGGCCGCCGCGCCGCTTTGTGCCGAATTCGCTGGCGCGCTTCTTCCCCAAGCGTCGCCCTTGGGCGCGGCTGCTTGCCGCAGCGCTGACGCTGACCACGCTGCTCACGGTGGGCAGCCTGGCTTTCATCGCCATCCACGAAGCGAAGATCACGCTCTCGGCATCTAGCCAGCGGATCGCCACCATCGTGCCGGTGCGACTGGACACGAACACCCCTCGCGTAGACCTGAAGACGCGCACCATTCCTGCCGTGCGCTTAGATGTGGTCGTCGAAGGGAGCGCCAGCACCCCTGCCACCGGCCAAAAGAGCGTCCCCAGCTCCAAAGCGCGCGGCAGCGTCACGTTCTTCAACCTGCTCACCACGTCCTACGTCGTGCCCAGCAACACGGTCGTGCGCACGACCGCCACAAACGCGCCGGTTCGCTTCGTCACGCTGAACGACGTGGAAGTGCCCCCCGCGGGCCGCGCCAGCGTGGAGATCGAGGCCATCGAGCCTGGCCCGGCGGGCAACGTCAACCCCGGTCAGATCAACCGCGTGGAGGGCGTGCCATCGTTGGCCGTCACCGTCATCAACGAAGCGCTCACCAGCGGCGGCAGCAACGTCATCCTGCCGGCGGTGACCGAGGCCGACTATCGCCGGTTGCGCGCTGAGCTTCAGCGCAAGCTGCTCAGGGAGGCTGCGGCGAAGATGCAGCAGCTCCCTGAAGTGCTCAACGAGAGGCTGCTCGTCCTGCCCCAGACGCTGTTCATCGCCGACCGACAAGACGAGAGCTTTGACCGCTTCATCGGGGAACAAGCGGAGCGCGTGGCGCTGAACATGCGCTTGCAGGTGGCCGGCTTGGCCGTCTCGCCGCGCGACCTGGAGACGCTGGCCCGCGAGGCGCTGAAGCCCAAAGTGCCGCCGGGCTTCGACCTGCTGGCCGCCGAGGCGCGACGCGGAGAGGTGGCCGAGGAGGGCACCGGCAGGGACGTCGTGCTGTTCGTGGAGGCGCGCGGGCTGGTCGGCGCGGCCATTGACGAGAACGCCGTCCGCCGGCTGGTGCGCGGCAAAACGCCGGCCGAGGCCCAGTCGGTGCTCTTACAAACCTTCTCGCTCAAGCGCAATCCACGCATCGAAGCTGGTCCAGATTGGCTGATGGCGCTGGTCAACCGCCTGCCCATCCTCACCATCCGCATCCAGACCCAAGTGGAGCGCGAGTGATGGCCCGCACTCTGGCGTTGGATATCGGCGATCGGCGGATTGGCGTGGCGGTGAGCGATCCCACCAAGCTGATCGCCCGCCCGCTTTGCGTGATCGACCGCGCGCGCGAGGACGCCCTGGCGCGCATCGTGGCGCTGGTGGCCGAACAGGGCGCCGACGAGGTGGTGGTCGGCCTGCCCTTGCACAGCGACGGACGCCTGAGCAGCCAAGCACAGCATGTCCAATCGTTCGCCGATGGCCTGCGTGCACAGCTCAATGTCCCCTTGCACTTTGTGGACGAGCGCTACACCACCCAGGACGCCCAGGCGATCATCGCCATCAACCGGGGCCGCCGGCGCACGGAACCGCACGATGACGCCGTCGCTGCGGCGGTGATCTTGCAACGCTACTTGGACGCACAACGACCGTCGCAGGACGCGGATACGGCGTTTCCACTACTATGGTAGCCTTGTAAAGAATCATGCGCAAGGCGCGCTTCTCACCGTTTCGGTTCGCTGTCTTCGTCGTTGCCTTGGCGACGCTTGCCGTTGCTGGCTGGGTGTGGACCCAGCGCGTCCGCGGCGTGGACCTGTCCGGCGCGCAGCAGACGACCGACCTGGACCGCTGGGTAATCGGCACCTACCTGGACTTGCTGCGCAGCAACGACCTGACAAGGCCGGCGAGTGACGACCCAACCCCGCAGACGTTCGTCGTCACCCCCGGCGAGTCGGTGGCCAACATCGCGCGCCGATTGCAAGCCCAGGGGTTGATCCGGGATGCTGAGCTGTTCCGCCTCTATGTGCGCTATAAGGGGCTGGATGCCACGCTGAACGCCGGCGCGTTCACCCTCCGCCCAAACATGAACATCGAGCAGATCGCTCTGGCCCTGCAGCGCGGCACGGGCCGCGAGGTGCAGGTGACGATCCCGGAGGGCCGACGGCGCGAGGAGGTCGCGCAACTGCTAGAAGAACAGCTCGGCGTCAGCGCCAACGAGTTCATCCGCCTCACCAGCCGGGCGCGCGCCTATCGTTACCCCTTTCTCCAAGGGCTGCCCAGCGATGCCTCGCTGGAGGGCTATCTCTTCCCCGACACTTACCGGTTGCCGGAGAATCCCACCGCCCAGGATGTCATTCTGCGCATGTTGGACACCTTTCAGGCCAAGGCTGCACCGCTGCTGGAGGGGGCGCGCGCCGAGGGCCGCAATCCCCACGAACTGTTGACGTTGGCCTCGATCGTCGAACGCGAGGCGGTCTTGCCCGAGGAGCGCCCGCTGATCGCTAGCGTGTACTTCAACCGCTTGCGCGTCGGTCAACCGCTGCAGGCCGACCCCACGACGCAGTACGCCCTGGGCTACCAACCCGATCAGAAGACCTGGTGGAAGAAGGGGCTGACGCTGGACGATTTGAAGTTCGTGGATCCCGGTGGCTACAACACCTACGTCAACCCCGGCCTACCGCCAGGGCCGATCGCCAGCCCTGGGCTGTCCTCCATCCAGGCAGTGCTTCAGCCGGCCCAGACGAATTACTTCTACTTCGTCGCCTCGTGCAACGGCGACGGCTCACACCAGTTCTCGGTGACCTTTGAAGAACACCTGCGCAAGCTGTGCCGCTGACGGCGCAGCCGCTCCACACTCAGAGAGCGGCTGACCTTCCGCACAGGCGCCAGCCGTCGGTCTCACTCGATCACCAGCTCGCCATCGCGGGCATCCACGCGAATCACATCGCCCTCTCGGTAGCGTCCCTGTAAGATGGCCAGCGCGATCGGGTCTTGGAGCGCGTGCTGGATGGCGCGCTTGAGCGGGCGCGCGCCGAACGCCGGGTCGTAGCCGATCTGGGCCAGATGTTGCTTGGCGCGGTTCGTCAGCTCCAGCGACAGCTTGCGATCGGCCAGCAGCTTGCGCAGCCGGCTGAGCTGGATATCCACGATTTGCTCGATGTGCTGCTCGGTCAGCGGGTGGAAGACCACGATCTCGTCAATCCGGTTGAGGAACTCCGGCCGGAAGAAGCGCTGGAGTTCGCGCACGATTTGGTCGCGGGTCATCAATTCCAGCGCTTGGCCGGCCAGCAGGTTGCTGGTCATGATCACCACGGTATTGCGAAAGTCCACCGTGCGGCCCTGGCCATCGGTCAGCCGGCCGTCGTCCAGCAGTTGGAGCAGCACGTTAAAGACCTCTGGGTGGGCCTTCTCTATCTCGTCGAAGAGCACCACCGCGTAGGGTCGGCGGCGCACCGCCTCGGTGAGCTGGCCGCCCTCCTCATAGCCCACGTAGCCAGGTGGCGCGCCGATCAGCCGGCTGACGGTGTGCTTCTCCTGGTATTCGCTCATGTCAATCCGCACCATCGCCCGCTCGTCGTCAAAGAGGAACTCGGCCAGCGCCTTCGCCGTCTCGGTCTTGCCGACGCCGGTGGGGCCGAGGAAGATGAACGAGCCGATCGGCCGATTGGGGTCTTGCAGGCCGGCGCGGGCACGGCGAACGGCGTTGCTCACCGCGCGCAGCGCCTCATCCTGACCCACCACGCGCTGGCGCAGCCGCTCCTCCATATGCACCAGCTTTTGCATCTCCCCCTCCATTAATCGTGAGACGGGGATGCCCGTCCAGCGCGAGACCACAGCAGCCACCTCGTCGGGGCCGACCTCTTCCTTCAGCAGCGGGTTGCCCTTCTGGAGCTCGGCCAGGCGGGCCTGCGCTTGCTTGAGCTGAGCTTCCAGCTCGCGCAGCCGGCCATAGCGCAGCTCGGCCGCCTTGGCCAGGTCGGCATCGCGCTCAGCCTGCTCGATCTGAATGTTGGTCTGCTCGATCTGCTCGCGGATCGCGCGCACCTCTTGGATCGCGGCTTTCTCCTGTTCCCACTGCGCGCGCAGCGCGTTGCTCTTCTCCTTCTCGCTGGCCAGCTCCGCCTCCAGCTTGGCCAGGCGCTCCTTGCTGGCCTCGTCGGTCTCCTTCTTTAGCGCCTCGCGTTCGATCTCTAGCTGCAAGATCCGGCGCTCAATCTCGTCCAGGGCGGTGGGCTTGGAGTCAATTTCCATCTTGACCCGGCTGGCCGCCTCATCAATCAGGTCAATCGCCTTGTCCGGCAGCTTCCGGTCGCTGATGTAGCGCGCGCTGAGCGTCGCAGCGGCGATCACGGCTGCGTCCTGGATGCGCACGCCGTGGTGGATCTCATAGCGCTCCTTCAGGCCGCGCAGGATGCTGATGGTGTCCTCGACGCTCGGCTCGTCCACGAACACGGGTTGGAAGCGGCGCTCCAACGCCGCGTCCTTCTCGATGTATTTGCGATATTCATCCACCGTGGTCGCCCCGATGCAGTGCAACTCGCCGCGCGCCAGCATCGGCTTGAGCAGGTTGCCGGCGTCCATCGCGCCCTCGGCCTTGCCTGCGCCCACCACGGTGTGCAGCTCGTCGATGAAGAGGATGATCTTGCCGTTGGACGAGGTGACTTCCTTGAGCACAGCCTTCAGGCGCTCCTCGAACTCGCCGCGATACTTCGCACCGGCGATCAGCGCGCCCATGTCCAGGGCGATGATGCGCTTGTCCTTCAGGCCCTCCGGCACGTCGCGCCGCACGATGCGCTGCGCCAGCCCCTCGGCGATCGCCGTCTTGCCCACGCCTGGGTCGCCGATCAGGACGGGGTTGTTCTTGGTGCGCCGGCTGAGGATTTGAATGACGCGCCGGATCTCCTCGTCGCGCCCGATCACCGGATCCAGCTTGCCCTGCTGGGCCAGTTGGGTCAGGTCGCGGCCGTATTTCTCCAGCGCCTGGTAGGTGGCCTCCGGGTTGGGGGAGGTGACGCGCTGGCTGCCGCGGACTTGGACGAGCGCGCGCAGGGCGGCGTCGCGGGTGATGCCGTTGGCGTTCAAGATTTGCGTCGCCGCCGGCAGGCGACCGGTGCGCACGGCGGTCGGATCTGACAAGGCAAGCAGCAGGTGCTCGGTGCTGACGTATTCATCGCGCATCTGGCGGGCTTCTGCCTCGGCGCGCTCGGCCAGCGCCGCGACCTCGCGGGAGATGCGCACCTCGCCCACATCGCCGCTCACCTTGGGCTTATTGCGGATCTCGCGCAGCGTCAGCTCGGCGATGCGGTTCGGATTTGCGCCGGCAGCTTGGATGATCGGCGGCACGATGCCGCCGTCTTGTTGAAGCAGGGCGAGGAGCAGGTGCTCCGGCTCAATCGCCTGCTGGCCGTATTCTCGGGCTAGGGATTGGGCGCTGAAGAACGCCTCTTGTGCTTTCTCCGTATATTGATTTAGGTTCATACGCGCTTCCTCTGGTGTGCATCGTATGGCTGCAGATCGAAGCAGCGTTGGAAGCACACTAGCGCTAAATTAACAGCGCCGCCGGTCGCCGGCCCTCAGGGCTGATCCAGGAACTCACTCAGGTATTTCGCCTTGTTGGCGCTGCGGGCCACCTTGCCGCTGCTCGTCTTAATCAACCAGTGGCGGTCCACCATCACCACGCGGCGCACGGCCACCTCGGAGTTTTGCGTGACGTATGCGCGCACAGCCTCGGCAATCCGCTCGCGCTCAGCCGGTTCCTCGCTCTCGGCCTCGGCCACGATCACCACTTCTTCGGTGCCGGCCTCTTCGCTGAAGACGCCGAAGGCAGCGACCCGGCCGGGGTGAACGCCGTCCACCTCGCTGGCCAGCGCCTCCAGGTCCTGAGGATAGATGTTCTTCCCCCCCACGATGATCAAATCCTTCTTGCGGCCGGTGACGTACAACTCGCCGCCGCGCATGTAGCCCAGGTCACCGGTGAGGTAAAACCCCTCGAAGAACGCCTGCGCTGTGGCGTCGGGGCGATGGTAATACTCGCTCAACATGCAATTGCTGCGCAGCGCGATCTCCCCAATCTCGCCCTCGGCCAGGTCGCGGCGGTCGTCGCTCAAAATACGGATGCACACATTCGACAACGGCCGACCGGACGAGACCTGACCGGAGTGGCCAATCCCGCCGCCTTCGTTGCGCGAGATCGGCTTGCCGATCTCGCTCTGGGTCACGGCGAAGGTGTTCTCCGCCATCGCGTAGCACGTGGCCAGCGCCTCCGGGCGCAACCCGTAGGGCTGGAAGCGCTGGCAGAAGCGCTGATGGCTGCTGTGGTAGATCGGCTCGGAGCAGTTGATCACGGCGCGCAGCGAAGAGAGGTCCACACCCTCCATCTCGCGCGCGCGGACGCGGGTGGCGCAGAAGTTATAGGCAAAGTTGGGCAGCCAGGTCAGCGTGCCGCGATAACGGCTGATCGCCTGCATCAGGCGAGCCGGCGCGCGCACCCAGTCGAACGGCGACATCAGCACCAGCGGCACGCGCCGGACCACCGGCATGACGAACGACGCGATCAACCCCATGTCGTGGTACAGCGGCAACCAACTCACGATCACGTCGTCCTCGGCCAGAGCGATGGCCGGCGCGTAGGCGTTGAGCTGGTTGAGCACGGCGCGGTGGGAGAGGGCCACCCCTTTTTGAAGCCCCGTGCTGCCGGACGAATGCTGGAGCAGGACGAGGTCGCTGTCCTGTCGGCGCAGGCCGCCCAGCGCGGTGAAATCCGGTGCGGCCCGGAGCGGCTCAGCTAGCTCGATGATCGCGGTCGTCGGCGCAGCCGCCACCCGCACGGCATACGCCACTTCGCCGGCGAACTGCGGATAGGTGACGATCGCCTGCGGGCGAGTGATCCGAATCAAGGCGGCCAGGTCAGCGCGATAGCGCGCCGGCAACAGCTTCTCGGTGAGCGGGGGCAGGATGGCCGGCACTGCCCCGTGCAGGATCGCGCCCCAAAAGGCGTAGATGAGCGGCTCGCCATGGTGCAAGATGATCACCACCACCTCGCCGGCGCGGATCCCCCACTGCTCCAAAAGGCGGGCGAACCCTGCCGCGCCGCAGACCAGGTCGCTATAGGTGATGCACCGGTCGGGCTGGCCGGCCACCTGGAGATAAATCGCGGGCCGGTCGGCGGCAAAGAAGTAGTGTTCTGCCAGGATGTTGGCGAGCGTCGTCATCGCTTTCTCGCGCTGATCAGCGCAGCAAGCTGCTCCAGCGTGTCGAACGTGTCGGCGTTTAACTCGCCATCGTCCAAACGCACGCCGAAGCGCTGCTCGACGAACAACCCCAGGTCCACTAAGTGGAACGAATCTATCAGTCCACTGGAGATGAGCTTCTCATCGGGCCGGATGGCGCGCTTTGGATTTTTCAGGATTTCGTTTGCGATGTAGTCGGCCAGCGGGCGGATGATGTCGTCGCTCATGGCTTTGATTATCGCCGTGCCGTGAGGTCGGCGATGGCTGGCGCGATCGCCTCGGCCAGCAGGCGGACCCCGCGCGGCGTGAGGTGCACGGCGCTGTTGGTGAACTCCGCCTGGGGCACGCTGTCCCAGGCGTCCAGGTATCGCGCCTGGCCTTGCGCCAAGTGCGCGCGCAGCATGGCGCGATAGGCGTCGTAGGCCCAGCGGGGATAAAGCGCGTTGTAGCGCAGGTGGCTGTTTCGCCCTTGGCTTATCAAGATCGGCTCGTTCACGATCAGCATGGGAACGCCGGCCTCGGTGGCCATGCGGATGCCGGCATCGAGCACGTCGAAGGCCAGCGCCGATTTCGGCAGCTCAGGAGGCGTGAACTGCCTGAAGCGCAGGTCGGCGTCGAAGTCGCGTTGGGCCGGCTCGTAGCGCTCCGGATAGTGCTGGTCAATGCCCGTCGCGCCCCATAGCGCACCGTAGGCTTGTAGCCGCAGCCAATCGGCCAGCGCCCGCCGTTGGCCGACGAGCGTGCGCTCCAAGAGCGTGGGGGTGACGAAGCGCGGGTCGTTGGGGTCGGCGCGCAGGGCGTAATCGGCGATCATGGCGCGCACCGCCGGCGCGTTATGGCGGACGATGGGGTGATCGAGCTGCGCTTCGGACGGAAAAGACTCCAGCGTGACCAACCAGACGACCAAATCAGGCTGGTGGCGCAGCGCGTGGCGCAAGATCAACAGGTCCTTGGTCAGTGACATGATCGGGTAGCCCAGGTTGTAAGCGCGCACGGGGCGGCCATCGGGCGCGCGCAGGCCCAGCGCGTTGAGCTGGCCGGCCAGCGTCTCTTCGTTGCGCAGCAGCCAGCCCCAGGTCGCCGAATCGCCGATCAGAAAGACGCGGAACTCAACGGATGGCCTGCTGCTCACAACGTGCGATGCAAACATCGCCTCCAAGCTGTAGAGGCTGATGTTATAGGCGCGACCGGGATCGTCGCCGTAGGGTAGGCGCAGCCGGCCCGGCCAGAGCGCGTTGTAGAGCGAGAGCTGACCCAGGGCCGACACGCCGGCGTTGTCTGGCGTGTTGGCCCAGGCGAACAGCGCGTTGAACAACACAAACCAGGCCAGCGTTTTGGCGAGGATGCGCGCCAGGCTACAGCGATTCATAGGCCAAAGAGCGTTGCGACCATCCGCCAGGCGAGCGCCGGGTCGGGCAGCGCAAACCAGACCCAGCCCAGCGCGACGAAGTGAAACGTGAGCGCCGCGCCGAGTGCGCGCTGCAAGGCTGGCGGCTCCGGCATCGCGCGTGCCCTGGCAAAGTCGGCCCAGCGGTTGTGAATGAAGAGACCCAACCCGTGCCAAGCGCCCCAGATGGCGAAGTTCCAGGTCACCCCATGCCACAGGCCGATCAACAGCATGGTCGTGAGCTGACCGGTCAGGATGATCGCCGGTGCGGGCCAGCCGCGCGTGCGTAGGGCGCGGGTGAGCGGGTTGAAGTAGTAGGCGCGAAACCACTGCGCCAGCGAGATATGCCAGCTATTCCAAAATTGGGTGAGGTTGGGCTTGAGATAGGGGCGGCTGAAGTTCTCCGGCAGGCGGATGCCGAAGACCCGCGCGATGCCGATGGCGATGTCGCTGTAACCGCCGAAGTCAAAGTAGATGCGCAGGGCGTAAGCATATAGGAGCAGCCATGCCCAAGCTGCGCCGCGCACCTGGAGCGCGTTCACCTCGTTCAACGCGAACAGCGCCAGCAGGTCGGCCAACACGAACTTCTTGAACGCCCCAACTGCAACCCGCCGGCCACCTTCCATCGAATCGGCCAGATTGAAGCAAAAGTCGGCGCGCAAGTCTCTCAGGAAACGTTCTGGGCGGTCAATCGGGCCAGCGATCCAGGCCGGCGCGAACAGCGCATAGGTGATGAACTCGCGCAGCGACATCCTCGGCAGCCTGCCGGCGGCGCGCTCGCGCAGCGCGGCCACCAGCCGGAAGAAGAGGTAGGAGAAGCCCAGCCAGCGCACGTCCAGGGCCGACGCGGCAGCCACCGATTGACCCTGCCAGGCGCGCAGCGCGCCGGCCAGCGCCTGCGTCAGCGGCTCCACCTTGAGCGCGACGAGCAGCGCGACCAGCGCCGCGAGCACGCCCCACGTCCAGCCCGGCCGCGGCCCGATCAAACGGGCGATCAACAGTGCGACGGCGCCCCCGAACGCGAGCGCTAGCAACACGGTGAGCACGTCGGGAGCGAGCGTGCGGGTGAACAGCGTGCTGAGCGGCTCGATGTAGCGCGTGCCGGCGATGCCGAGCAACACAACGGCGATGCCTGATCCGTCGGCGATCAGCGCGCGCGCAGACCGGTCGGCCGCTGCCGTCGCCGCCCAGACCACCACCGCCAGCAGCAGCGCGGCGGTGGGCAGCCAGAAATCCATTTGGCGGATGGGCATGGCCGGCTGGAGGACGTATATCCCCAGCACGCTCAGCACAAACAGCCCTGCGTTGCGCAGCTGCGCCTGGGTGTATCGTCCGGCTAGGGATGGCGCGAGGGCGACGTCGGCCACGTCAGAATCCCTGATAAATCCACTCCGGCGCGCGCTCAGCCGACATGACCAGCAGCGCGATGATCAACAGGCATAAAAGCAGGGCGATCAGATCTTCCCGTGAGAAGAGGCGAGGCAGCCACCTGCGCATCGCCTGGCATTCTACCGAGGGCGAGTGTTGAGTGAGTGACCGGCAAATTTACAAAGCGGGAGCAGAGCTGATCACTCCACTCCCGCTCGCTTCGCACGCGTGTGAATCTCTCGCTACGCTTGGGTGGGCGTCTAGCGAGGGTCGGCTAAGAGGGGCAGATGCGCCGTTCAAGGACTTCCCCCGACCCTGCTGGGTGAGATTGGTTCACAACACCAAGCTCCACGGATTCTCCAGCAGGCGCTTGACCTCGTTGATGAACTGGGCGCCCTCCGCGCCGTCGGTCAAGCGGTGATCGCCGGAGAGCGTCATGTTCATCATCGTGCGGATGACGATCTGACCATCGCGCACGACTGGCGTCGGCTTTGCGGTGGCCACGGCCAAGATGCCGGCATCGGGTTGATTCACGATGGCCAGGAAGTTATCCACGTCATACATGCCGAGGTTGCTGATGGTGAAGGTCTGCCCGCCGGCGTCGCCCGGCAGCATCTTGTTCTGGCGTGCTCGCTCGGCAAGCGCGCTCATCTCCTGGCTGATCTGCCTGAGCGTCTTGGTGTCAGCGTCTCGCACGGTGACCGTGACCAGGCCGCCTGGCACGGTCACCGCACACCCTATGTGAACGTGGGCATGCGGCTCGATCCCGTCCTGGCTGAACGAGGCGTTCATGTTGGGAAAGCGGCGCAGCGCCAACGCCACTGCGCGGATCACCATATCGTTTACCGAGACTTTAACCCCTTCTGCCTTGAGCGCCTCGTTGATTTGGGCGCGCAGGGCCAGCGCGGCATCCATCTCGACAGAGACCGTGATGTAGAAGTGTGGCACTTGCTGCTTGCTGGCCACCATGCGCGCCGCGATGGTCTGGCGCATGCGGGTCAGGGGCTGTTTGGCCGCCGGCTCGGCCACGACGGGCGGCGGGGGCGGTTGCGTCGCGTAGGCCGGCGCGACGGTAGGCAGCGGTTCGGGGACGCTTGGGACGGGCGGGACCGCCGTTGGCTGCGCAGCAGCGACGAAGGCCTCTACGTCAGCTTTGGTGATCCGACCTTCAGGGCCGCTGCCCTTGACCAAGCGCAGGTCAACGCCGTATTGCTCGGCCAGCCGTCGGGCGACCGGCGTGGCGATCACGCGCCCACCGGCGCTGGCCGCCGGCGCAGTCGCGGGCGGGGCAGGCGTTTCGGTGAATGACGGCTGCTGAGTTGGCGGCTGAGCCGCAGGAGGCGCACTCACCGCCTCGTCCGGGTCGGCGATGATGCCGATGACCTGGCCTACGGGCACCCTCTGGCCAGCGGGTACGACGATCTTTCGCAGTATGCCACTGGCGAAGGACTCTATCTGAATCGTCGTCTTGTCGGTCTCTATCTCCGCGATGGGCTCACCCTTGGTCACCGGGTCGCCTTCGTTCTTCAACCAGGCGGCGATGACGCCCTCCGTCATGTCGAAGCCCATCTGGGGCATGGTGATTTCGGTTGCCATAGATGTCGCTCAGTATTCGTTGTTGGCCATGGCGCGCGCCGCGGCTACCACGTCTTCAGCAAATGGCAGCGTCGCCCGCTCCAGGTTTCTGGCGTAGGGCATCGGCACTTCCAGGCCGGCGACGCGGGCGATCGGCGCGTCTAGGTCATTAAAGCCGATCTCCTGAAGCGAGGCGGCGATCTCCGCACCCAGACCGGCGGTGCGCCAGCCCTCCTCGACCACGATGGCGCGATGCGTCTTGTGCAACGACTCGAGGGCCAGCGAGAGGTCGAGCGGGCGCAGGCTGCGCAGGTCAACGATCTCCACGTCTATCCCTTCCTCGGCCAGGATGCGCGCTGCCTTTAGGCTTTCGACGACCATGCGCCCCCAGGTGACGATGGTGAGGTCTTTGCCACGCCGCTTGTAATCGGCCACTCCAATGGGGATGAGGTACTCCTCGTCCGGCACCTCGCCGCGCGTGCCATAGAGCTGCAAGTGCTCCAGGAAGATGACCGGATCGTCGTCGCGGATGCTGGTTTTGAGCAGTCCCTTTGCGTCGTATGGAGTGGAGGGCGCGACCACTTTTAACCCGGGGACGTGGGCAAACCAAGCGTCGAAGTTCTGCGAGTGCGTGGCGCCGGTGCGCCCATGGCCGTTGGGGGTGCGGATGACCATCGGCACCTTGATCTGGCCGTTGAACATGTGGGACTGCTTGGCTGCATGGTTGACGATTTGATCCCAGGCCACCAGCGTAAAGTTCACGGTCATGATCTCGCACACAGGGCGCAAGCCGCCCATCGCAGCGCCGATTCCCACGCCGACGATGGCTTCCTCGGCGATTGGGGTGTCGCGCACGCGGCCGGGGAACTCTTTAGCCAGCCCAGACGTCACGCCGTAGGCGCCGCCGCCAGCATAGGCGACGACGTCCTCTCCCCAGATCACCACGGTGGGGTCGCGCTGCATTTCCTCACGCAGCGCGCGTCTCAAAGCTTCGCGATATGTGATCTCTGGCATGTCAACAGCACATGAACTCAACGCAGGTCAGGCGTGTTTGCCGTTCTTAACCGGCACGTGGCGCGCGACCGTCGGTGGGCGGATGAGCGAGCCGGCCACCTGCATGTTTGGCACCGGCTGCTGGTAGATGTAATCATAGAGCGACTCCAGCGGCGGCTCCGGGCTTTGGTCGGCGAACGCGATTGCATCCTCCACTTCCTGCTCAACGCTCTTCTGAATGCTTTCCAGGTCCTTCGGCGTGACCAGGTTGCGCTTCAGCAATACCTCGTTGGCGAAGCGCTTGATGGGGTCAAGCTCCTTCCAACGAGCGATCTCAGCCTTATCGCGCTGCACGTCCGGATCGGCCATCGAGTGGCCGCGATAGCGATAGGTCACGGCGTTCAGGAAGGATGGGCCGTCGCCACGGCGGGCGCGTTCAGCTGCTCGGCAGACCGCCTCGCGCACGGCCATCACATCCATGCCGTCCACTTCCTCGGCATACATGTTGTAGCCGGCTGCCTTCTGGATCATCGGCACAGCGCTGTGCACGTCGTAGGCGGTGCCCATCGCATACTGGTTGTTCTCCACCAGGAAGATGATCGGCGCGTTCCATAGCTTCGCCCAGTTGAGCGCGGCGTGGAACGTGCCGATGTTGGTCGAGCCATCGCCCATCGAACACAATGTCACGCGGCCAGTCTTCAGATATTGCGCTGCGACGGCCAGGCCGGTGGCCAAGGGCAGGTGTCCGCCGACGATGGCGTAGCCGCCCCAGAAGTGGTTTTTGACGTCCACGAGGTGCATTGAGCCGCCGCGCCCTCCGGTGGTGCCCGTCACGCGGCCGAATAGCTCGGCCATCACCGCGCGAGCCGACGATCCCCGCGCCAGCGCCCAGCCGTGGTCGCGATAATTCACGACGATTTCATCGTCGGGATTCAGGGCAGACACCGCCCCGACAGCAATCGCCTCCTGCCCGTTGTATAGGTGTAGGAAGCCAGCGATCTTGGCCTTGGCATACATCTCCGCGGCGCGATCCTCAAATATCCGGATCAGCACCATTTGCCGATATAGCGCAATCAGACTCTCTCTATCCATGTGATCTCGCTCCTGCGCTCCGCTTCGATGGCCGGAGCGCGCACGACTTCGTCACAGAGAGGCAAGTCCTTTGATGTAACACCTCTCCATAAACAGCGCTACGCCTCGCGGCGAGGCGGTCTTGGCGGCGCTCGATGGCCCGCCCAGATTCTACGCCCGC
>JAGHYX010000181.1 GCA_017743375.1 Chloroflexota bacterium | reverse complement strand
CGTAGTGCGTATTACGTAGTGCGTATTCCGTGGTGCGCAGTGACAAGGAGTGATGACGATGCGACAATTATTTGAACAACTGGGACAGTGGGTGGAGCAAATCGTCACCTGGCTGGGCTATCCGGGGATCACGCTGGTGATGCTGATCGAGAACCTCTTTCCCCCGATCCCATCAGAACTGGTCATGCCTCTGGCGGGCTTCTTCGCCGCCGATGGCAAGCTCAACTTTGCCGGCGTGTGCATCGCCGGCACGCTGGGGTCGGTGCTGGGCGCGGTGGCCCTGTATTACATCGGCCTGTGGGCCGACGAGCCACTCATCCGCCGCTTTGTGCGCCGCTACGGGCGCTGGCTGACCATCAGCGAGCGAGACTTGGACCGCGCGTTGAGCGTCTTCCACCGCCGCGGGGAGATCGTGGTGTTCGCCTGTCGCATGGTGCCGCTGCTGCGCAGCCTGGTCTCGATCCCCGCCGGCATGCACCGCATGCCGATGGGCAAGTTCCTGCTGTTCACCACCGCCGGCTCGGCCATCTGGACGGTCGCGCTGGCCCTGGCCGGCTTCATCCTGCGCCAGAACTGGGGGCAGGTGCTGGCCTTCATCAATGCTTATCAGAACCTGACGCTGGCCACCCTTGTCATTGCGACAGGCACCTTCCTGGTGACTCGCACCGTGCGCCGTCGGGCCAACATCGCGATCGGCGCAAGGAAGCGCGCCGAACAGCCGGCCCAACACTGACCTCTCTATAATCTCGAGGCGAACGATGGACTACCGGATCGAGCGCGATTCGCTGGGCGAGGTGCGCGTGCCGGCCCACGCTTACTATGGCGCGCAGACCCAGCGCGCCGTCAATAACTTCCCCGTCAGCGGCCGGCGGCCGTATCCTGCCTTCGTCTGGAGCATGGCCGCTATCAAGCGCGCCGCTGCTGAGGTCAACCGCGACCTGGGGTTGCTCGAACCGCGCCTGGCCGAGGCCATCATCCAGGCCGCTGAGGAGGTGATGGCTGGCAAGTTGATGGACCACTTCGTAGTGGACCCGTTCCAGGCCGGCGCGGGCACCAGCCACAACATGAACATCAACGAGGTGATCGCCAACCGCGCCAGCGAACTGCTGGGCGTGCCATTGAACAGCAGCGAGAAGAAGCCGGTCAGCCCCAACGACCACGTGAACATGGCCCAGTCCACCAACGACACCGTCCCCACCGCCATCCGGCTGGGCGTGCTGTGGCGGTTGCCGGAGCTTCAGGCCGCCATACAAGGGTTGATCGACGCGCTGTGGGCCAAGGCCAGGGAGTTCGACCCGATTGTGAAGTCCGGCCGCACCCACCTGCAAGACGCCGTGCCGATCCGGCTGGGCCAAGAGTTCAGCGGCTACGCGCGCGCGGTGGAGCGCGACCTGGAGCGCATCAACCGCGCGGCGGACATGCTGCGGCGCATGCCAATCGGCGGGACGGCGGTGGGCACAGGGTTGAACGCGCATCCCGAATACCACCGGCGCATGGTGCAGGTGCTCTCCCGCCTGCTCGGCCAGCCGCTTTACGAGAGCGATAACCTGTTTGAAGGGATGCAGAGCATGGCCGACCCGGCCGACTTCAGCGCCAGCCTGCGCACGCTGGCGATCACCCTCACCCGCATCGCCAACGACCTGCGCCTGCTCAGCTCCGGCCCCACGACCGGGCTGGACGAGATCCGCCTGCCGGCGGTGCAACCCGGCTCGTCCATCATGCCCGGCAAGGTCAATCCGGTGATGGCCGAGATGCTGAACATGGCGATGTTCCACATCCAGGGCTGCGACCACACCGTGGCGCTGGCGGCCCAGGCCGGCCAACTCGAGCTGAACGTGATGATGCCGATCATCGCCCACAACCTGAACGAGATGATGCAGGTGGCGATCGGCGCAATCAACGCCTTCACCAAGTTCTGCGTCGTGGGCATCGTCGCCCAGCCGGAGAAGGCCAGCGGCTGGCTGGCCCGCAACGCCATCGTGGTCACCGCGCTGAACCCGATCATCGGCTACCTGGCCGGCGCGGAGCTGGTGAAGGAAGCGATGAAGCGCAACATCACCATCCGCGAAGTGGCCGCCGAGCGCATCGCCAACGGAACGCTCACCAAGAAGGACGGCTCGCCGCTGACGCTGGAAGAAGTGGACGCCGTGTTGGCCGACCTGCGCAAGCTGACCGAAGGCGGCCTGGGCGGGCCAGCCGGCGGCGGCTAGCAAGCCAGCCATGTCATCCGCTCCTCCACCCCCGCCTCCCGAGCCAGACGACTGGCAGCCGGCCGACGACCTGCGCGGCGAATGGGAGGACGACGCGGCCAGCCGCCCGCGCAGCGGCAACCGCCTGGCCGAGGCATTGCGCGCCTCGTTCGGGCCGCTGTGGAACGACCCGCGCAGCCGGCCCTTGCTGCTGGTCAGTGGGTTTGCCCTGTTGGGCATTTGCGCGCTCTCGTGTTTTGTCTTGCTCTTGGCCCTATTTGCCGAGCGCGAGCTGGCGCCCCGCCCCGCGCCACCGACGCCCAGCCTGCCCGCCGCGCCCACGCCACAAGCCACGGCCGAGCTGTTCGTCGTCCGCGTGAACGAGACGCCGCTGCCGGCGCCGCTCCCCAGCCGGCTGATCATCGGCAACGCCGCCTACAGGATCGTACCCATCACAGTGCGCGACGAGCAATGGCAATATGACCCGAACGCCCAGCAGACGGCGCACTGGGTGCCCGGCACGTTGGTCAACGTCGTGCTCGGCCTGCACGCTGCTGACGAGAATCGCCAGCTCCTCGCGGCGCTGCGGCCGGGTGACCTCATCGTGCTGGAGACCGACCTGGGGCCGCAGCGCTATCGCGTGATCGAGCAGCGCACCATCCAGGACACCGAGGTCGCTTCGCTGCTGGCGCAAGACACGCCTCGCCTGAGCCTGGTGCTGCTGGGCGAAGGCGGCAACCAGCGCCAAGTGGTGATCGCCGGCTTCGCCGACGAGGGCACGCCCAACCAGCTCTCGGCGGTGGGCACGCCGATCAACCTGGGCGAGGTGCGCGTGAAGGTGCTGGGACATCGCCTGCTGCCGGGCGCATCGGTCGGCCTCCCCGCCGAGCGCGCCTATCTGCAGGTGGACTTCGAGGTCACCAACATCGTCACCCGCATCCTCGACGCCGCTCAATTCTTCAGCGCGCTGGCCGACGCCGGCAACACTACCTATCCGCTCTCGGCCGAGGCCTCACGCGCAGCCGGCGGGCGCGGCTTCACCCAGGGCGCGCTCCAGCCGGAGCAGACCATCGTCGCCACCGCCGGCTTTGAAATCCCGGCCAGCCTGCCCGGCCCCGCCTTGGAGTGGCGCTTTGCGATAGATAAAGAGACGCCCTACGTCGCCCGCGTGGCGATCCCGCACCAGCCGTTGGTCGCCGAGCCGACGCCCGCCCCCACGCGCCCGCCGCTGGCCGAGGTGACGATCGTGAACGCCCAGATCTCGCCGGAGGGCAACGAGCTGCGCGTGGTCGGCAGCGTGCGCAACCTCACCAGCCAGTTCCTCTCCGCCTCGCTCAGCGACACGTCGCTCAGCGGACCCGGCGGACAGCTCTACCCGCTCAACAGCAGCCTGCCGGCCTTTCCCTGGTCGATCACGCCGGGCGAAGCGCTGGTCTTCCAGCTCTCGTTCGCCCGCCCGCAATCGGCAGGCCCCTTTACGTTCACCTTGTTCGATCAAAGCTTCCGCATCTGCGAGCCGGGCCAGCCATGCGAATAAGCCGGCGCATCGCCACCATCACCGCTGTGCTTGGTCTATTGGCCGGCACGCCCGCCGCCGGCCACGCCAACGGCGTGACGCCGCGCGCTTTCCTGCCGATCGTGGCCAGCAGCTCGCCAGCCTGCCCGACGACCTCGCCCAACACCTACGCCGTCATCCCGATTGACGGACCCTACTACAAGGACAACCGGCTGACCGACGAGAACCCGGACTTTCGGCTCTCGATCCTGGGTTACGCGCCGGTCAACCAGTCGCTCGGCGTCGTGACCTATGGCGGTCCGATGGACCCCAATGCACCACGCTTCCGGCAGATCTTCCGCCCTGCCCGCCTGCCGACCTTCACGGCGGCCTACAACAACTACACGTGGCACTGGGACGAGAACGGGCCGCCGCCATACGGGACGCGCGGGCCGCTGAACAACGACCTGCACTTCCCCGTCACCGTGCTCGACCTGGCGACGACGCCCGGCGAGCCGATCCACATCCCGGCCCGCAGCGTGCCGATCTACGGCGGGGACGTCGTCGCCATGGTGCTCTATGCCGACGAGGACGAGCTGGCGATCACCTACACGCGCTTCGACCACGTCTGGCACTGGAACGGCATGTATGCGGCCTACCTGCTCAATTTCTGCGTGGATCCCAACCTGGTGGCGACCTATCGCGCGCAGTTGAACGCTGGCCGGCGCAGCACCGGCCACCTGCCGGCGATCCGCAACGACCAGCCGGTGGGCGTCGCGCGCGGGGGCAGCCTGACCGTGGCGATCCGCGACACAGCGCGCTTCATGGACCCGCGCGCATCCGACTGGTGGCAGCCTTAGCCCCCGTGCAGC
>JAGHYX010000180.1 GCA_017743375.1 Chloroflexota bacterium | reverse complement strand
GTCCCGTCCCCCATGCCTAACGTCGCTTAGAATGCGCGCGGCTACGTGCGCGTCCTTCACATCTACAAGGACTATTATCCGGTGCCGGGCGGCATTGAGAACAACATCCGCCAGCTCGCGGTTGGCCTGCGCCGGCTCGGCGTAGAGACACAGGTCTTGGTCACCAATACCCAGCGGCACACAGTTCACGAATTGATTGACGACGTGCCGGTGGTCAAAGCCGGGCGGCTGTTTAGCCTCTCATCGGCCCCGCTGAGCTTGAGCTTCTACCCTTATCTGTGGCATCTGGAGGCCAGCGTGGACATCGCGCATTTGCACATGCCCTACCCGCCCGCCGAGCTGGGCCAGCTCTTGCTGGGTCGCGGCCGGCGCTTTGTGGCAACCTATCACAGCGACATCGTGCGCCAGCGCGTCCTCGGCGCGCTTTACCGCCCCTTCCTCTGGCAGACGCTGCGCCGCGCCCATCTGATCGCCGTCTCCAACCCGACGTACATCCAGGATTCACCATTCCTACGCGCCCACGCCCAGAAGTGTCGCGTGGTGCATTTCGGGATCGACCTCGCCCGCTTCGCGCGCAGCGCCGAGGCAGAGGCGCGCGCAGCAGCTTGGCGCGCGCGCTTCGGCCATCGCCCACTGGTGCTGTTCGTCGGCCGGCTGCGCCACTACAAGGGCGTTCATGTGCTGCTGGCGGCGCTCGCCCGCCTGCCAGCCGAAGTGCAGGCGCTCATCGCCGGCAGTGGGCCACTCGAGGCCCGTTTGCGTGCACAGGCTCAGGCATACGGAGTCGCCGACCGCGCGCACTTCCTCGGCACGCTGGACGACGAAGAGGTGGCCGCGCTCTATCACGCGGCCGACGTGTTCGTCCTCCCCTCCACCAACCGTGCCGAGACCTTCGGCATCGTCCAACTGGAGGCCATGGCCTGCGGCAAGCCGGTGATCTGCACCGAGCTGGGCACCGGCACATCCTACGTGAATCAACATGGGATCACCGGCCTGGTCATCCCGCCAAACGACCCCGACGCGCTGGCCGCGGCAGTGCAACACTTGTTGGCTAATCCCGAACTGCGCGCGGCGATGGGTGCCGCCGGCCAACAGCGCGTCGTGCGCGAGTTCTCCAGCGACGCCATGTGCCGTCAGATGCTCGCGTTCTACCAAGAGGCGCTAGCATGATGGATTACGTCCTCGACGTGCGCACGATCACGCCGCACTTCCCAGGGATCGGGCGCTACGTACACAACCTGGCTTGTGCCCTGGCCGACCAGCTTTCGCCTGGAGAGCGGCTGACATTGCTGGGCAGCGAACGACAGCTCGCGCATCTGCGCAGCGCCATCCGCCAACCCGTCGGCGCGCTTATCTGCGACACCTCGCCCTTTGACCTGCGCCAGCAGTGGCGCGTCCCGCGCCTGCTGCGCGGCGCAGCGCTCTATCACAGCCCTTACTACCTGATGCCCTACTTCCCTGGCCGGCCGACCATCCTCACGTTCTACGATGCGATTCCGCTGCGCTTCCCGGCCTACGTCTCGGCCCGCGCACGACTCTTCTTTTGGTTGACGCTACAGTTGGCCCTTCGGAGCGCTGACCACGTGATCACCGTCTCACGGTCTGCGCAGCACGACCTGCGCGCTGCGGCGCCATCATTGCAGAGCGCGGACATGACGACGATCTACGGAGCCGCTGACCCTCGTTTCGCCCCTCAGAGCGCGGCGGCAATCGCGCGCGTGCGCGACCGCTACGCCCTGCCCGCGGATTTCTTCCTCTACGTCGGCAGCAACAAGCCGCATAAGAACCTGCCGCTGCTGGTGCAGGCCCATGCGCGCCTGCCGGCAAATTCGCCATCGCTCGTGATCGCCGGCCCATGGGACGCGCGCTATCCGGAAGCCAAACAGATCGCCGATCCGGCGCGCGTCCGTTTCCTGGGGCCGATCGACGAGGCCGACCTGCCGGCGCTCTACAGCGCAGCGCTGGCCTTCGTCTTCCCCAGCCGCTATGAGGGCTTCGGCCTGCCCGCCCTCGAGGCGATGGCCTGCGGGACGCCGGTGATCTGCGGCAACACATCCAGCCTGCCGGAGGTGGTCGGTGATGCGGCTCTCTTAATTGACCCAGCCGATGTGTCCGCGCTGGTCGAGGCGCTCCAACGCCTGTTAGATGATCCGGCGCTGCGCCAGCAGCTCAGCGCGCGCGGGCTGGAACAAGCCGCGCGCTACTCCTGGGCGCGCACGGCTGTCGAGACGCTGGCCGTCTATCGGCAAGTGGCCAGCTAAGGGCGTGTTCATCAATACGGGCAAAGCTATCCCCGGCGACTTTTGCATCGCAGCCGAAGCATCTAAAATCCCGCCTGACCAGAACCCTGCGCAGCCACCAAACGCCCCACTTCAGCGACTCCGCAGCGCCTCAGTCGGGCGCAAGTTTAAGATTCTTTGTCGTTGCCCCTGCCCGTGAACGCTTCCCACGAGTTAGCCTAGTGCTACACTACTAAGCACTAGGAGCGTGATCGTATGCCATTGGCTAAGGACGCGCGCGAATTCATCAACTACGTAGAAGACTGGCTATCGCGCCTGCCGGCGCTCAAGCTCTCGAAGCTCATTGACGACCCTGCGCATGTCGCTGTGTTCTCGGTGGACATCATCCGTGGCTTCTGCACCGATGGGCCGCTGGCCAGCCCGCGCATCCAGGGGATCGTCAAGCCGATCGTCAAGCTCTTTCGAGATTGCTACGACGCTGGCGTCCGCCACTTCGTCTTGACCCAGGACGCACATCCGGAGGACGCTGTAGAGTTCGCCCAGTATCCGCCGCACTGCATCCGCGGCCAGGTCGAGGCTCAGACCGTCCCGGAACTGCTGAAGCTGCCCTTTGCTGACCAGTTCGTGGTGCTGGAGAAGAACTCGCTCTCCTCGGCGATCAACACCGGACTGGACGCTTGGCTCGACCGCCATTCAGACGTCCGCACTTTCATCGTCGTCGGCGATTGCACCGATCTATGCACCCACCAATTGGCCATGCATCTCCGGCTGCGGGCGAATGCGCTCCAGCAGCGCGACGTGCGCGTGGTGGTGCCGGAGAATTGCGTACAGACCTTCGACACGCCGGTGAAGACAGCGCGTAAGCAGGGCGTCCCCGCCCATCATGGCGACCTGCTTCACGCCATCTTCCTCTACAACATGTGGACCAACGGCGTGGAGGTGGTCAAGAAGATCACCCGTTAGCCGGCATAAGCTGGCTGCGAAAGAAGCGCACGACGCGCGCCATCATCAGCGCATAATCGCGCCCGCGCAGGCTGTGGCCGGCAGCCGGATACTCAAACAGCGCGGATGCCTTCCCCAGCGCAGTCAAGCGCGCGTGGATGTCGCGCGACCAGGCGATCGGCACCTGCGGATCGCGCTGGCCGTGATGGATCTCCACTGCTGCCTGTAGATCGCCCAGATAAGTGATGGGCGCGATTGCATCCCACCACTCCGCCGGCACATCATCCTCAGGCAGATAGCTCACCCGCCGGAAGACGTTTTTGATCCGCGCGATGTTCAAGCGCTCGTCGGCGCTCATTGAGCCATAAAGGACGATGGCCTTCACTTCGGGGTTCACCACAGCGACGCGCAGGGCGATGCCGCCGCCCATCGAGTGGCCGAACAGGCCGATACCGTCGGCTCGGGCGTCAGGCAGCCGCTGGACGTGCGCGATCAGGTTCAACACGTCCACAGCATAGCCCACACGGAAGAGGTTGGCATCGCCTTCGGCCTGGCCTTCGCTGCGCCCATGGCCGCGGTAGTCGGGATGGATCACCAAGAAGCCGGCCTCGGCCAGCGCATCGGCGTAGCGCTGGGTATAGCCGAACGGCGTGCGATAGGTGCGCGGGTTGACGTAGCCATGCAGCACCAGCACGACCGGGAAGGGACCTTGACCCCGCGGGGTGTTCATAAAGCCATACACCGTCAACCCGTCGCTGGCGAAGCTCACCAGCGTGCGCGTGAACGCCCGCGTCACCTGGAGCGTGGCCTGCACCTTGAACTCGCCTTGACCGTAGGCGCGCTGGCGCAGGCTAGGGATAGTTAAGGAGCGATAGTCCACCGGCTGAGCGCCGGCAGTGCGCAGGCCGAAGCACAGCGCAGCCAGAACGAACGCGAACAACAACCTCAGCATGATTCGCTCACGGCGACGGGATGATCACGGGCACGACCACGCGGATGCGGTTGCGATAGGTCACCACGACGTAGAGCGGCTCGGTCGGCGCTTCGTCCAGCTCATGGACGAAGGTAAATCGGCCGGCGCGGTTGGTGGTCACCTGGCCGATGCGCACGGCATCTGCGCCGCTGGCGTCTTCGCTCAGGCTGATGACGAGCCGGACGTTGGCCGGCCAGTTTGCGCCGGTGATCACTAGCTGGAGCGCGTCGCTGAGCACCGCAGTCACGGTGGGTGATGGCGTCGCTGTCGGCGTCGGCGTCGGCAGCGGCGTATTGGTCGGCATCGGCGTATCCGTGGGCGGCAAGGTCGGCGTCGGCGTGGGCGTATCGGTCGGCAGCGGGGTGTTGGTCGGCGTCGGCGTATCCGTGGGCGGCAAGGTCGGCGTCGG
>JAGHYX010000039.1 GCA_017743375.1 Chloroflexota bacterium | reverse complement strand
TCGTCTTTGCCCAGTTCGCTGTGCCGGGCGGCACGTGTCAGTCCAGTGCGCCCGCGCCGGCATCTGCACCTGCGCCGGCGGCGCCTGCCGGCACCAGCGTCACGGTCACCTCGGATTTCCTGAACGTGCGCAGCGGCCCCAGCCTGAACGACGCGATCCTGGGCCGGCTGCGGCGCGGCGACGTGGTGCAAGCGACGGCGCGCACGGCCGATGGTCGCTGGCTTCAGATCCTCTACAACAACCGCCCGGCCTTCGTCTTCGCCCAATACACCACCTTTGGAGGTGCGCCGGCTGCGCCAGCACCCGCGCCTGCCGCCCCTGCCCCGCGCCCCGGCGGCAACTGGACCTTCGAGTTGGGCGGCCACATGGGCAGCACCGCCGTGTTCAACCAGATGCGCGACATCGGCATGACCTGGGTGAAGTTCCAGACCCAGGATACGGACATCCCAGGGCGAATCGCCGCAGCCAAAGCAGCCGGCCTGAAGGTCCTAATCGGCGCAGTGGGCGACCGCAGACGAGCGGCTGACCTCAACTATCATCGCGAGTTCGCAGCGTCGTTGGTTGACCTCGTCCGGATGGGGGCTGACGCAATCGAGGTATGGAACGAGCCCAATCTCGACCGTGAATATGGCGGCCCAGGCAACGGCCAGGTGAACCCGGAGAACTATGTCAACATGCTGCGCGAGGCATACATCGCCATTAAGGCGGCTAACCCCAACGTCCTGGTAATCAGCGGGGCGATGGCGCCCACGGGCTACTTCGGCGGCAACTGCACGAATGCCGGCTGTGACGATGCTCCGTTCCTGCGGCGCATGGCAGCCGCCGGCGCAGCGCAATGGATGGACTGCATCGGCGCGCACCACAACGGCACGATGGTCGGCCCAGACCAGACCAGCGGCGCGCCGGTCGGCAGCAGCGACCATCACCAGTGGTACTTCTGGGGCACGTTGAACGTGACTTACGACGCCTTCGGCGGCCAGCGCCCGGTCTGCTGGACCGAGCTGGGTTATCTCACGCCCGAGGGCCTCGGGCCGATCCCGGCGCCGAACTTCCAGTGGGCATCCAACATCACACTGGCCAACCAAGCGCAGTGGCTGGCGCGCGCAGCCCAGCTCTCGCGCGACAGCGGCAAGGTGCGCATGATGATCATCTGGAACATGGATCGCCGCCAATACGACGCCGAGGATCCGCAGGCCGGCTACTCGATCTTCCGACCGGACGGCTCGTGCCCGGCCTGCGCCACGCTGCGCGCCGTCATGGGGCGCTGAGCCTTAGCTGTCTCTCGAACGCTGCGAGAAGCGCCTGCACGGCGCTTCTCGCGTTTATTTAAGTAGGCCAAATAGAGAGTCACATGTGTGGGATCATCGGTTACCTCGGCCCGCGGCCAGCCGCCGCGGTCGTTATCAATGGCCTGCGGCGCTTGGAATATCGCGGCTACGACTCGGCCGGCCTGGCCATCCTGCGCGAAGGGCGCATCCTCGTCCAGCGCGCCATCGGCAAGCTGAGCAACCTGGAAGCCAAACTCCAAGCTGAGCCAGACCTCCTGACCGCTAGCCATACGGTCGGGATCGGCCATACCCGCTGGGCGACGCACGGCGGCGTGACGGAGCACAACGCCCACCCGCACCTCAACGACGCCGGCAGCGTGGCCGTCATTCACAACGGCATCGTCGAGAACTTCGTCGAGTTAAAGGCTGCGCTAGAAGGCGAGGGGGTGCGCTTCCGCAGCGAGACGGATACCGAGGTGATTCCTCACCTCGTGGACCTCTTTATGAAGGACGGCATGTCGTTCGAGCGCGCCGCATTTGCTGCGATTGGCCGGCTGCGCGGATCCAACGCCGTCGTGATGATGTGCGCCGAGGCGCCGGACACGTTGATCGCGGCGCGGCTGGGCAACGCCGGCGGGATTGTGATCGGCCTAGGGGAAGGTGAACACTTCGTCGCCTCCGATGTCCCTGGCATCCTGGAATACACCCGACGGGTGATCTTCCTGGACGATGGCGAGGTGGCCGTCGTGCGGCTGGATGGCCTCGACGTGCGCCGGCTGGACGGCACGCCGGTCGAGAAGCGCGCACACATCATCCCCTGGGACCCTGTCAGCGCCGAGAAGGGCGAGTATCGCCACTTCATGCAAAAGGAGATCTTCGAGCAGGCGCGCGCGATCACCGACACGCTGCGGGGTCGGGTGAACTTCCAGACCGGCGCCGTTCACCTAGAGCAGTTGGCGCTTGACGAGGCCAATCGCCCGGCGCGCATCCATACAGTGGCATGCGGCTCGTCATTCCACGCCGGCCTGGTCGGCCGCTTCTACATCGAGCGCATCGCGCGCGTGCCCGTCGAGGTGGACTACGGAAGCGAGTATCGCTATCGCGACCCGCTGATCGCGCCCGACACGGTCGTGCTCGGCATCACCCAATCTGGCGAGACGGCGGATACGCTGGCGGCGATGAGCGCCGGCCGCGAGCGCGGCGCGCCGGCGTGGGCCATCGTCAACGCAGTCGGCGCGCAGGCCGAGCGCCTGGCCAGCGGCGTGATCCACATGCGGGCCGGCCCGGAGATCGGTGTGTGCAGCACCAAGACCTTCCTCACCTCGATCGTGGATCAATACTTGCTGGCGTGCGCGCTGGCGCAGTCGGCTCACACAGCCGAAGATGAGCAGTCGTACGCGCTGGCGCGCGCCTTGGCTCATCTGCCCGGCCTGGTCAGCCGGATGCTAGACGATGACCCGATCTATCAGGAGCTGGCCAACCGCTTTCACAACCGCGAACACTTTTTGTTCTTAGGTCGCGGGGTGAACTATCCAATCGCCCTGGAGGGTGCGCTCAAGCTGAAAGAGATCAGCTACATTCACGCCGAAGGTTACCCCGCCGGCGAGATGAAGCATGGACCCATCGCCCTGATCGATGAGAAGATGCCGGTGGTGTGCGTGGCCGTCCGAGACAACGTTTACGAGAAGATGATCTCGCAGATCGAGCAGGTGAAGGCGCGCGGAGGGACGGTGATCGCCGTTGCCACTGAAGGCGACGATTTCATCCGCGGCAAGGCGGACTACGTGATCGAGGTGCCGCCGGCGGAAGCGCTGCTCACCCCGGTCTTGACGGCCATCCCTATGCAGCGCCTGGCCTATGAGATGGCGGTGCGGCTGGGCTGTGACGTGGACCAGCCGCGCAACCTGGCCAAGAGCGTGACCGTAGAATAGCCACATTTGCCAGCTATGAGCGATCACATCAAGCTATTCATCCCAGGGCCGGTCGAGGTGCGCAGGCCGATCCTGGAGGCGCAGGCGCAGTGGATGATCGGCCATCGCGGCAAGCCGTTTGAAACGCTCTTCGCCCGCATCCAGCCCAAACTGCGCCAGGTCTTCTTCACGCAGAGCAGGGTGTTCATCAGCACCTCATCGGGCACGGGTTTATGGGAAGCCGCCGCGCGGAACTGCGTGAGCGACGACCCAGCCGGCGGTGTGTTGGCCACCGTGTGCGGGGCGTTTAGCGAGCGCTGGGCCGATGTCTTCGAGCGCAACGGCAAGGCCACCACCTGGCTGCGCGTCCCCGAAGGACAAGCGATCAAGCCGGAGATGGTGCGCGAGGCGCTGCTGGCGCGCGCCGCCGACCCCAATAAGCGCCCGTTTGAGGCGATCGCCATCGTGCATAACGAGACGAGCTGTGGGGTGATGAACCCGTTGGCCGAGATCGTCAGCGTGGTGAAAGCGCTCTCGCCGCAAACGCTCATCCTGGTGGACGCGGTCAGCTCGCTGGGTGGGGTCAAGATTGACTTCGACGGCCTGGGGCTGGATGTGTTGCTCACCTCGTCGCAGAAGTGCTTTGGCCTGCCGCCTGGATTGGCCTTTGCCGCGGTGAGCGACCGCGCCCTGGCCAAGGCTGCGACGGTCAAAAACCGCGGCTACTACTTTGACTTTGTTGAGCTGGAGAAGTTCCTCCAGAAAAACCACACGCCGGCCACGCCAGCTATCTCGCTCATGTTCGCGCTGGATCGCCAACTGGACGATATGTTGGCCGAGGGGCTGGAGGGGCGCTTCGCCCGCCATGCGCGCATGGCGCAGCGCGTCCGCGAATGGGCGCGCCGGCAGTTTGCCCTCTTCGCCGAGCCTGGCTACGAGTCCGACACGGTGACCTGTGTGGCGAACACGCGCAACATCGATGTGGGCGCGTTGAACGCCTTTCTCGCTGCGCGCGGCATGCACATCTCCGATGGCTACGGTGCGCTAAAGGGCAAGACCTTTCGCATCGCGCACATGGCCGACACGACCGAGGAGGAGATCCAGACGCTGCTGGACGCGATTGATGCGTTCCTGGCCCAGGCCGGCTAGGGTGCGGGAGTCAAACTGAGCGCAGGCGCAACCTGAAGCAGCATCCCCATGCGCACGCGCGCCGTGGCGAACAGCGCGTCGTTGCCTATCCGCTCGGCGATCGCCGCTGCTGCCTCAAGGTCGCGGATGGCCTGTGGCAAGTTGCCCTGCTGTTCGAGCGCTGTCGCGCGCATCATGTAGGCATCGGCTGGGTCGGCAAATCGTTCGATGGCGTAGGTCATGTCGGCGACCACCCGCTCATAGCGACCGAGCAGCAAATTGACCTGCGACTGTTCCAATAGGTAGTCGCGCTCGCCCATGCCGGCGCGCGCGGCGGCCAGGATCGCAGTGGCTGCCGGGTCGTTGCGCGCGTCCAGGAGCGTCCCCTTCCAGGTGAGCAAGGTGGGGTGGTTGGGTGCGGCCTGGAGGCCCTCCTCGATGGCCTGCAAGGCGCGAGATACATCGCCCTGTTGGAGGGCGGACTGGGCAGCAAAGATCGCATCGCCGACCGGGTTGGGCGGGAAGAGCACGTCGCGCAGCAAAAAGCCGACCAGGCCAATCGCAGCCAAAATGGCGAAGCCGGCGATGGCTTGCCGGATCAGCCGGCGGCGCCTAGCGGCGACGATGGCCTCCAGCGCCCACCAAGGTTCATCGAGCTGCGGCGCAACTTGGCTGCGCAGAGCGACAAATGAGCGAGTCCCGCCTGCTGCGTTCACGATTCTTTCGGCATCCTTGACCATGCGCTCGGTCACGGTTTGCCAGCGGGCGGCTTCGGCGCGCACGTCTGCGCCGGCGGCGCGTAACTTGTCAAGCAGCCGATGGGCCTCGGCAGCGTTGCGCAGGAGGGCTTGCGCGCGCTGCGCATCCAGAGACGCCAGTGCCCGCTCGCACTCAGCGAGGTGCGCGCGCAGTTGATCGCCCTCGTTCAGGATGCCGGTCGGCTGCTGGAGCTTGCTCATCGCTCGAGAAACGATTGTATCGAGTGAGTGGAGTGGGTAATTCCCTTACGCTTAGCGTGTCAGCATTGAGCGCACGAGGGTCGCCAGCAATCCCGTCATCTGAGCGTCGGCAAAGAATCTAGACTCACGCCCAACCAAAGCAGAATGAGCTGGCACATACATGGCCTTAGTCAACGTAGCCGCTCAACATGACGCGCCGCTGCGGCGAGCGAGCAGCCGGCGCTCCTATGTGCGAATGCGCCTAGCCAAGGATGCCGCGCTTTATCTCTTTGCATGCTCTCGCGTCTGATCGGACTTTCCCCTCCAGCGATGAACCCACCCCTATGAGCTGGCGCTGCTATAGCCTAACACGGCGCGCTGCCATAGCCAGGCGCTGAACAGGACGAGCAGGGCGGCCAGGCCCAGCGAGGCGGCGAGCGTCGTGCCGTCGAGCAGGCCGAGCACGGCCTGGGCCGGGAAGGTGGTCATGAATGCCACCGGCAGCACAAAGGTCAGCAGCAGGCGCACCAACCCAGGGTATGTCGTTACCGGAAAGCGGGCGGTGTCGAAGAGCGCGTAGAACAGCTCGGATAAGCTTTCAATCTTCACAAACCAGAAGGACAACGCCGCCATCACCAGCCAAATGCTATAGACGATGGCCAGCGCGGAGATGAGCATGAGCGCAAACTGGATGGCTGCCGGGAGGGTGGGCAGGTATTGCATGCGATGGAGCGCGAACCCCATGATCGCGCCGCCAGCGGCGATGTCGGCCAAGCCGGCATACTGGGCATAGCGCAGGGTGGCCAGGAACTGGCTGTTGGCCGGCTTGGTCAGCACGAAGTCCATCGCGCCGGTGCGCACCATCTCGACGATTTTGATCACGTTTGGCTCCAAGATGAAGCGGACTGCGCCGCTGATGATGGTGAACAAGGCGACGATGATCAGCGCCTGCTCGTATGTCCAACCGCCCAGCGCGTCGGTCTGGGTGAAGAACACCGCCACGCTGACAAAGGTCAGGCCGGCCCACAGGACGCCGAGCGCCGACTGCGCCGCGAAGTTGGCGCGATATTCCAACTCCACCAGCAGGTTGGCTTTGAGGAACAAGCCCAGCAGACGTATGTAGCGCATGCTCGCTCAGGCCCCTACGGCGCTGTAGCTGCGCACGGCGATCTTCCAAAAGGCCCAAGCGGCGCAGATGAAGAAGAGCGCCCAACCCCACTGGACGATGAGTCCCGTCAACAACGCCTCTGGCGTGAGGCGGCCCATCGCCACGTCCACGCTGAAGTTGAGCATGTATGGGAAGGGCGACCAGCGCAGCACCTCTTGGACCGCCGGCGGGAACATCGCCACCGGCGCGATTGCGCCGGAGAGCACCAAGCGGATGCCGAAGAAACCATTGATGAACGCGCCCACCTGCGACGTCCAGAACGCCAGTATGCCCACCAGGTAATCTGAGAGGAAGACGATCAGCCAGGCGCCGATGAGCGAAACCAGGAAGGTCAAAATATTCAGCGGACTAAAATCCAGATGCACTTCGGGTGTGAGCAGGAGAACGATAGCCGCGATCGGCACCACGATGCCCAGGCGCAGCAGTTTCTCGACCCAATGGACCGCAATATCGTTATGGATAGGATGAATCGGGCGAAGCAGCATCGGCGAGAGCCGGCCTTCGCGGATGTTAAAGTCCAACTCCCATGAGGCCCATACCGCGGTGAGATTGCGCACGATCCAGCCGACCATAAAGTAAGTGATAAAGTCGGCGGAGCTGTAGCCGTTGACCGCCCCCTCGCTGCTGATGCTCAGCCACACCAGCAGCATGATCACCATCAGCAGGCTGCTCGTCATCCAGATCACGACCTGGGCGCGATATTCCATGATGAGCGCCCAGCCGGCCTTGCCTAAGGCGATGTACTTCCTCAGCCACCACATGAAACGACACCAAAAGGCAGTATACCCAGCGCTTGATGAGAGGAAGGTGCATTGATGTTAAAAGCAGCAGTCCAGTAGGCGGCGGCATCGCCATGCTCACCAAGGTTTGGGCATAAACGCACTCGGCAGACGGGTTGTGTCCACCGATGGGGCGTAGGCTGCGCGCTCGGCGCGCCAACCTTTCATGCCAAGCAAGGCGAAGCGTCCAAACGCCTGTCCAATGGAGCATTCCACCATACCCCCTCCTGCAGGGCGTGTGCTAGAATATCAGTCCTACTACGTAGCTGGTGTTCAGCGAGGACGACCGTGGAAGATAACCTGATCGAGAAGATGACAACCGATGCGGCGGAGGCAACGAGCGCATCCCAACGGCGCAAATCGCCGGCTGCTGCGCGCGCGGTGGTGATCGAACCACCCGCCGTCAAAAGCAACCGCATTGATGAGTTTGCGGCGAGCAAGACCACCCCGGATTACAAAAACGTGGATCAACTGCGCCGCTATATCAATGCGCAGGGGAAGATCCTCCCGCGCCGGCGCACCGGCCTGAGCGCGAAGAACCAGCGCTTGCTGGCGCGCGCGATCAAGCGCGCCCGCCATCTGGCCTTGCTGCCGATGCCCGGCACGAAAGCAGTTTTAAGAGGAGGGTAAGTCATGGCCAAGAAGAAGGGCAATCGCGTTCTGATCCGCCTGAAGAGCACAGCGAGCGGCCACTTCTATCTGACGGAGAAGAATCGCAAGAACGATCCATCGCGGCTGGAGCTGCGCCGCTACGATCCCTTTGTGCGCCGCCACGTGATATACAAAGAGGAGAAATAACTCCAGCTTGCATCCAGTGCTCGTTCGTGCGTGGACACCCGAAGCAACCCGCTTCGGGTGTTTTATTAGGCGCTTGGCGCAAGCGCTCTTCCCGCTTGCGCTGAGCTGCGCTGTGGCGTGTGGGCCGACAGCCACGGCCACATCGCCCCCTGCCACGGCTAGGCCAACCCAGCCTCTGCCAACGCTTTCGCCGACAGCGCCCCCGCCTGCGCCTACGCCCACGCCGCTGCCGGTCATCGTCATCACTGCGCCTCTCCCGGACGCGCCCCTCCCCAACCCGTTCACGCTCGCCGGACAGGTGGGGCGGCTGCCGGCCGACAGCGCGCTGCGCTACCGGCTGCGCAGCCTGGATGGCGAGGACCTCGCCGATGGCCAGTGGATCATCCCTGAATCCCCGGCAACCTTCAGCACGACAGTGAGCTACACCATGGCGCTCCCTGGGCCGGCGGAGTTGGAGGTGCACATCGCCGACACCACCATCCGGCAGCCTGTGCGCATCCCCGCGCTCACCGTTCACTTGCTCTCCGGCTTGCGCCTGACGATCAACGGCCTGGCTTCCAAAGCGCGCGCTGAGATCGTGCCCGGCCGGCCACACGTGCGCTCGCCGCTCGAATGGAACGGCTGGCCTGAGCACGTGCGGGTGATGTTCGACGATGACATCCTCCCCAGCGACAACTTCGACCCACGCCAGCGCCAGTTGCTGGTCTTGCCTTTGGCGAGCTATCGCGCATTATTTCGCTCCGCCGATGCAGAGGCGTTCGACGCGGCGCTTCGCGACTTTCAAGCGCTGTTGACAGCCCAGCCCGCGCGCTTCGAGCAGGACATCCTGCTGTTGCCCGCCTCAGGGCTGAGCCAGGCGATCTGGGCGCAGGTGCGTTATCTGAGCTTCGAAGGCGGGCGAGGGGTGCGCTTCGTGACGCACTTGACCACAGAACTTGGGCTGCTGACCGCCGGCAGCTTGACCTACACCTTTCAGGGCCTGACCGAGGACGGTCGGTATTACATCGCAGCATACTTCCCGATCACCACAACCCTGCTGCCGAGCAAGCCGGCCGAGGTGGACAAGCCGACGCGCGACCTCTTTCGCAGGGACTATCGCGCGTATGCTGAGGGCATCGCGCAGCAGCTCGACGCGCATCCTGAGTCCTTCACGCCCGCCCTGCGCGTGCTCGATGGATTGATCGCCTCGCTGGCCATCACGGATGAACTCTTGGGCGCACAGACGGTTCCGAGCGATGTTCCAGCCGGCGAGGCCAAGACGTTGCTGAACATGCGGGCTGGGCCTGGCACGCGCTTCCGCATCATCGGCCAGCTCGCGCCTGGCCAGCGCGTCGAGCTGCTCGCGCGCGACGCGGCGGCGAGTTGGCTGCGCGTGCGCACGCCCGGCGGCATGGTCGGCTGGGTCAGCCGCGCTTACGTGGACACCCCTTTTGATTTAGAGTTGCTCCCCGTCCAACAGCCATGAGCCGCGAACCGATTCGCCTCTTGCATTTTGCCGACCTGCACATCGGCATGGAGAACTACGGCCGGCTTGATCCTTCGAGCGGCCTGAACCAGCGGGTGCTGGACTTCGTCTCGCGCCTGAAGGAGGTGGTGGACTACGCCCTTGAACACGAAGCCGATCTGGTGATCTTCGCCGGCGATGCGTTCAAGACGCGCGATCCCAACCCCACCTATCAACGCGCCTTTGCGCGCCAGGTCATGCGCCTCTCGCGCGCCGGCATCCCGACGGTGCTGTTGCTGGGCAACCACGACATGCCGATCATCGAGCAACGCGCCAGCAGCCTGGATATCTTCAGCGCGCTCGAAGTCCCCAACGTGATCGTTGGACGCGCTGAGGCCGTGCACCGCATCCAAACGCGGCGTGGCACGCTCCAGGTCGCTACCGTCCCCTGGCCACAGCGCAACCGGCTGCTGAAGTTCGAGGAGTATCGCGGCATGACCGTCGAGCAGCTCGATCAGGAGATGGTGAGGATCCTGGATTCGGAGATCGGTCGGCTGGCCGGTGAGCTGGACGCCAGCCTGCCAGCCGTCCTCACCGGCCACTTCACGCTGGATGGGGCGGTGTTCGGCTCTGAGCGCAACGTCATGCTGGGCCGCGACCTGGTTTTGCCGCTGAGCGCGCTCCACTTGAGCGCATGGGACTACGTGGCCATGGGGCATATTCACAAGCACCAAAGCCTGAATCAGAACAACATGCCGCCCGTGGTGTATGCCGGCAGCCTGGAGCGGGTTGACTTTGGCGAGGCGGACGAGGCGAAGGGCTTTTGCTGGGTGGAGCTGCGTCGTGGCGAGGCGCGCTGGTCGTTTGTGCCCCTGGCCAGCGTCCGCCGATTTGTCTCGATCTACGTTGACGCCACGCGGGAAGGCGATGCGCCCACCGAGGCCGTGCTGCGGCGCATTGCGCAGCACGACCTGAAAGACGCCGTGGTGCGCGTGCAGATCAAGCTGCTCCAGCACCAGGAGGCCGCGCTGCGCATGCGCGAGATCGAGTCGGCGCTGGCCGATGCCTACTTCATTGCCGGCATCGCGCGCCACGTCGAGCGCGAGGCGCGCTCGCGCATTGGGTTGCAGAACCCGGAGTCACTCACGCCGCTTGAGCTGCTGGAGCGCTACTTCGTCAGCAAGAACACGCCGCGCGGGCGCGTGGATGCGCTGCTGGCGCTGGCCGGCAAACTCATCGAACAAGCCGACGCGCGGGCCGGCGAATGAGCGCAGCGTCATCCTCCTAACCACAGCACAGCGATCCCCATCGTGAGGATGGTGATGATCACGCCGGGGAGGAGATATGCTCGAAAGGTGAGCGCGATGCCGAACTTGCGAGCCTGCTCGGCGACGATCAGGTTGGCCACAGAGCCGATCAGGGTGAGGTTGCCGGCCAGGGTGGACGCAGCAGCCAAGGTCAACCAAGCCTGGGTTGGGTCGGCAAACTGCGGCACGAGCGGCCGGAAGAGCAACACCGCCGGCACATTGGAGATGAGGTTGCTGAGCAACAGCGTGACGATCGCCAGAGGCGCAGTGCCGGCGAAAGCGAGCGGCTTCACTTGCTCGAACAGCCAGGCCGAGACGCCGGTGTGCTCAAGCGCGCCGGTGACGACGAACAGGCCGCTGAACATCACGAGCAACGGCCAGTCCACCAGCGCCAGGATGCGCGCCGATTCAAAGCGCCGGCCAATGAGGACGGCGCAGGCAGCGATGAAGGCAGCCACCGTGATGTTGACGCCGGCCAGAAAGGCGATGAGCATCAGCGCGATGACCACCAAGCTCCTGCGCAGGGTGGAGAGATAGACCTGGGCCTCCGCCTGCGCCAGCGGCAGCGGGCCTGTCGGCGAGCGCGGCGCGCTGAGCAAGGGCGAGCGCGCCGACGATCGGCCGGCGCGAAACTCGGCCGGATACAGCAGCCACAGCACGGCGAAGATCACAAAGAGACCGGCGAGCGCCACCGGCCCCAGGCGGGCCAGCCAGTAGGTGTAGCTGATGCCCGACGACGCGCCGATCAGGATATTTTGCGGGTTGCCGGTGATGGTGGCCGTTGAGCCGACGTTGGCCGCGCAGGCCAGGCCGATCAGGTAAGGGATTGGATCGCGCCTGAGGCGGATGACGACGCCGCACACCAGCGGCGTGAGCATGATGCACACCGGGTCGTTGAGGAAGAGCATTGAAAGCACGCCGGACGTGCCGATGACCAGCGCAAGCAGGCTCAGCGGGTGGCTCGCCCGCTCGATGATGCGCTCACCTACCCATGTGAAGAACCCCGATAGCTCCAACACCGCGTTGATGACCATCATGCTGAACAAGAGGACCAGCGTGCTCAGGTCCAGCGTGCGCTCGGCGGCGGGGAAGTCGAGCACGCCGAACACGAGCACTGCGCCTGCGCCGATCATGGCAATCGCAGCTCGGTTCAGCCGCAGACCGGGCACTTCGCCCAGGGCCAGCGCGACGAAGGTGAGCAGGGCGATGACGATCGCGCCGAGCTGCGCAGGGGCGAGCGAGAGCTGAGACATCATCTCTGCCTCTGATCGACGTATTGCAATAGCAAACCGCCGATGAGCAGCGCAGCGCCCAGCCCGCTGGTCGGCCCCAGCCGCTCATCGAACAGCAGCCAAGCCAGCAGCGCAGAGGTGAGCGGCTCGGCCAGCGTGGCGATGCTGGCCGTCGTCGCTGGCGTGGTGCGCATGCCGGCCAAGAACACGAAGTAGGCCAGCGCGGTCGGCACCAGGCCGAGGTATAGCAGATGCAGCCAACCAAGCGGGGAATAGCGGAGCACCAGGCCGCCCGGCTGAAGCGAGGCCAATCCCAGCAACAAAGCCGCGCCCAGCGTGAAGCCGATGGCGATGGGCTGAAGCGGATGGTAGCGATTGGCCAGGGTTCTGCTCAACAGCACCAGCGCTGCATAGGACATGGCCGCGCTCAGCGCCAGGCCAATGCCGACGACTGCTTCTGCTGAGCTGACCTGAACCGGATTGACGTTAATCAGCAGCGCCGTGCCAAGCAGTGCGGCGGGCAAGGCCAGCAGGGTGAAACGACTGAGGCGCTCACCGAGCAGGCCGGTCGCCAAGAGCGCCACGAACAGCGGGGCAGTACACAGGGTGACCAACGTCGTCACCGTTACCCCCACGCGCGGGATGGCAGCGAAGTAGGTGGCCTGATAGAGCGCCATCATCGCGCCGATGCCAGCCATCCTGACCAGGTCTCGGCCTGAGACGCGCAGCAAGCGATCACCCGTCGCCAGGCGGCCGGCGATCAGCAGCGCCGGCGCTGCAAAGGCCAGCCGGAAGAATCCAATCGAGAGCGGGTCGGTGTTAGCCAGGCTGTAGAGCGATTTGCTGGCGATGCCGACCGTGCCCCACAATACGGCAGCCGAGGTGACCTGGAGCAGGCCCAGAGGAACGAACCGGCTTGCCGCGTCGTTTTGCGCTTGGCTGCCCATCACAATTCGATTAAGCGTCTAACCTTGGAAGGGGCTTCCCTCGATGGCGCACTCTAAATGGTCGAGTCGGGAGAGCGCATTGCGCCAGTCAAGTTCGATGGCGATCACGTCGATCTGCCACTGCGCATCTTGGAGGTCGTGCTGCTCTAGGTAAGCCTGCGCAGTGGCGATCAACGTGGCGCGCTTATGAGGCGAGATGGTCTCCTGGGGCGCGCCGTACGCGTCGCTGCGGCGGGTGCGCACTTCGACGAAGACGATGGTCTGACCGCGCTCGGCGATGATGTCCAGTTCGCCGTGCCCGTGCCTCCAGTTGCGGGCGCGGATGAGATAGCCATTGGCGAGCAGATGCTTAACGGCCAAGGCCTCGCCCCACGCGCCCACGTCGCTGCGCCGAGTCCTCAAGCCTCTTCTTCAGTTTCAGGGGGATGGGCGGCCTCGCGGCCGGCGAGCGCTCCTGCGATCAGGCAGACCAACATGCTCACCAGCCCGAAGACCACGATCAGCCCTGGGCGGATGCTGGCGTTGGGCACTTGACTATTGAGTATCAGCGCAGAAGCGACCAGGCCGGCGATCGCGCCCACGCCAACCCACACGCCGATGGAGAGGCCGAGCAACCTGCCGATCCGCGGGTCGGTGAAGCCCTCGGCAGACTTGCGCGCGGCGAGGATGGCCACCGTCCCCGCCGTGGCCAAGTTGCCCCACCAGCCGGCGACCAGCGCCGCGCCGGCCAGCAGGCCCTGATTGCGCTCCAGCAAGCTCAATAGAGAAAGCTGTATCAAGACCGCCACCACCGCCGTAGCGATGAACGAGATCACCAAGTATCGAATGGATAAACGACTTATCATCTCCTACTCACAATACGAAATATGGAATACGGAATACGAAATACGAAATACAGAACATAAACACATCTCAACCCATACCGCGCACTGCATATCGCCCACCGCACCTCAGTGCCTGAAATGACGGACACCCGTGAAGATCATCGCCAAGCCAGCCCTGTCGGCGGCAGCGATCACCTCGGCATCGCGCTGGGCGCCGCCGGGCTGGACGATGGCGCGCACGCCGGCCTTCGCCGCCTCTTCCACGCCATCGGGAAAGGGGAAGAAAGCGTCGCTGGCGAGGACGGCGCCCTTGGCGCGCTCGCCGGCGCGCGCAATGGCCAGGCGCACGCTATCTACGCGGTTCGGTTGGCCGCCGCCGATGCCCACCGTCGTCAAGACATCGGCCTCTGCTCGCGCGAGCACCACCGCGTTGCTGTGGACGTACTGGCAGACCTTCCAGGCGAAGCGCAGGGCGCGCATGTCCGCTTCGCTGGGCTGGGCCTGGGTGACCACCCGCCATGCTGCGTCACCCGGATCGCCCTGGTCAATGGTCTGGCGCAGCATCCCGCCGAGGATGCTGCGATACTCGTAGGTCATAGCATTGGGCGTCCACGTGGCTTTGAGCAGCCGGCAATTCTTGCGCTTCGCAAGATGGGCCTGGGCATCCTGGGCGAAATCCGGGGCGATGATGCACTCGATGAAGAGGTCGCCCATCGCCTCGACGGTGGCTGCGTCAATGGTCTGGTTCGCTGCGATGACGCCGCCGAACGCAGAGACAGGGTCGGCGGCCAGCGCAGCGGCACAGGCGCGATGTAACTCGTCTGCGCAAGCCACAGCGCATGGGCTGAGATGCTTGACGACCACGACAGCAGGCTGCTCAAACCGATGTACGGCGCGCCAGGCAGCGTCTAAGTCAAGCAAGTTGTTGTACGAGAGCGGCTTGCCTTGGAGCAGTTGGCCGCCGAGCGGCTCGCCGAGGCCGTTGCCATTCAACCTGAAGAAGGCCGCCTGCTGATGGGGATTCTCGCCGTAGCGCAGGTCCTGTACCTTGTGCAAGGTCAAGGTCACGACGGGGGTATCCACCGAGCGCAGACCCATCAGATAGTCGCGGATGGCGGCGTCGTAGGCTGCGGTGTGCGCGAAGGCCTTCAGCGCCAGCACCTCGCGGGTTTCCAATGAGACGCTGCCATGACGGGCCAAGTCGTTCAGAATCAGGCCGTAGTCGGCGGGATCGCAGACCACCGCTACCCGCTCAAAGTTTTTGGCTGCTGCGCGCAGCAACGCCACGCCGCCGATGTCAATGTGTTCGATCGCATCGCGCAGGGTGACGAAGCGCTGCGCCACGGTCTTTTGAAAGGGGTAGAGGTTGACGACGACCAGGTCGATCATCTGGGCGTTCATGCGCGCCAGGTCGGCTCGGTCGTCGGCGGTGTCGCGCGCCAGGATGCCGGCGAAGATCATCGGGTGGAGCGTCTTGACGCGGCCATCGAGCATCTCCGGCAGTCCGGTGAGCTGCTCCACGGAGGTCACGGGCAAGCCGGCCTGCCGGAGGAAACGGGCTGTCCCGCCGCTGGCGATGAGCTCAACGTTGTAGTAATACAAGGTGCGCGCGAAATCGAGCAGGTTGGTCTTGTCGGACACCGACAGCAGGGCCCTCATGGCTGGGCATTATAAGGTTCGCATTGCCGTCGAACGGGGCGGGTGCGTTCACACAAGGTCAATCGTCCACAGGTCGTTCGCTCGCTGCGGCCAGCGAAGCATCTACACCCTCGCCGGCACAGCCACTGAGCGGGCGGTGGTATTGTCTTCGCCAATCCTCGCAAAGGTTGACAGATGGAAGACTGGGCACGCAAACGATTGAGTCCCCTGTTAGAGCCGTTGATTGACCTCGCTGCGCGCGCCGGCCTCTCGCCCAACGCGCTCACCCTGGCCGGCTTCGGCTTGAATGCGTTGGCCGGCCTGTTCATCGCGCTGGGCTGGCCATTTTGGGGCGGCGTGGTGATGGCCGGTTTGGCCATGCCGCTGGACGCGCTCGACGGCGGCGTGGCGCGCAAGCTGGGCCGGCAGAGCGCGTTCGGCGCGTTCCTGGATAGCACCCTGGATCGCTGCGCCGAGGGCGCCTTGCTGGCTGGTCTGGGCTATGCCTTCGCGCTGCGCGGGGATGCCCTCTCGGTCGCCGGCACGTTCCTGGCTCTAGTAGGGTCTTTCATGGTCAGCTACACCCGCGCGCGGGCCGAGGGCTTGGGGCTGGACTGTCGGGTGGGCGTGTTCAGCCGGCTGGGCCGCTTTGTGCTGCTCGCAGCTGGGTTATTGTCCTCGCCGCTCTGGCCGGCGTCGCTGGTCGTGATGGTCTGGGCGCTGGCCCTCTTGACGTCGTTTACCGCCCTGGAGCGCGTGCTATTTGTCTATTACCTCACGAGGGGGACGCGATAAAGCGCTCGATCTGCGCGCGGGCCTTCAGGCCATCCATCCACTCGGCCATGGCGCGCGCCTGCAGGTGCGCGGCGTCCAGCTCGGTCAGCGGGCGCACCTCGCGGCCGATGACGCGGATGATGTGATAGCCGATCGGGCTGGGCACGACGTCGCTGGTCTCGCCGACCTGCAGGCCGAAGGCGGCTTCCTCGACCTCCGGCCAGAGAATGGCGTTGCCCCCGCGCATGAACCAGCCCAGGTCGCCGCCGGCCGGCCGCGTGCTCTCGTCCAGCGAGAGCGACCGCGCCAGCGCAGTGAACTGCGCCCCATTTCGCAGACGGGCGAGGACCTGTCTGGCTTCGCGCTCGGTGGCCAGCACGATGTGGTAGGCGTGGACATACTCCGCCGTGCGCGGCAACGTGCTCAACACCTGCTCGCGCAGTGCGCCGGTGAGCAGCTCCAGGCGCAGTTGCGCCCGCACGTCGGACTCGGTCTGGCCGGTCGCCACGAGCCAGGCTTGGAATTGCGCTTCGCCGCCGATCTGGGCCTTCACGATTGCGAGTTCGGCTGCGACTTGATCCTCGCTGACGGCGATGTTCAGCCGCGCAGCCTCTTGTTCGATCAATGCTTGCTCGATGAGCGCCTCCAGCGCCGCCTCTTGGAGCTGGGCGAGTGTCTGTCGATCGCGCTCGTCGTTGGGGTCGAGCGGGCCAGGCAGCGTGCGGAGGTAGCGCCCTAGCTCAGCCTGATAGGCCGAGAGGGGGATCGGCTGGCCGTTGACCCGCGCGGCCAGCGGGATGGCGGTCGGCGTCGCCATAGGGGTGGGCGACGCTGTGGGGGAAGGCGGCGGGTTGATGGTGACGCTGAAGATCTGGGGCGTGATCACCAGCGGCTGCGCCGGCGCGTTCGGCGCGCACGCGGCCGCGAAGATGGCCGCCGCCGATATGACCAGTGGCGCGAGGCATCTCATCGCACAGGGATTACGTCGTCCCAGTTTTTACCAGCAGCGACGTCCGCCCGCAACGGCACGCGCAGCGGATAGGCCGCTTCCATCTCGCGTTTGATCAGGCCGGCCACCTCGTCCAGCTCGGAGGGCGGACAGTCAAACACCAGCTCATCGTGCACCTGCAGCGTCATGCGAGCCTGGTAGTTGCCGGCCTGGAGCTGGCGGTGGATGCGCACCATGGCGATCTTGATGATGTCCGCGGCTGACCCCTGAACGGGATGGTTGATCGCCTCGCGCTCGGCGCGCCGGCGCATCGGCTCTGGCGAGGTCCGCGCGACCAGCTCCGGGAAGTAACGCCGCCGGCCCATCACGGTCTCCACGTAGCCCTGCTCCGCGGCCAGCCGCTTGGTGGCCTCCAGCCATTCGCGCACCTTGGGAAAGCGGGCGAAGTAGCGATTGATGAACTCCTGGGCCTCGGCGGGCGTCATGCCGGTGTTGGCGGCCAGGGCCATCGCCCCCATGCCGTAGGCGATGCCGAAGTTGATCCGCTTGGCGTTGCTGCGCTGCATGGGGGTCACGTCGCGGATCGGCACGTCGTAGATCGCCGCCGCGGTGGTAGCGTGGATGTCCTCGTTGTTGGCGAACGCTTCCTTCAGCGTGGGATCGTCGGACAGATGGGCCAGGATGCGCAGCTCCACTTGTGAGTAGTCGGCGCTGATGAGCTGCCATCCTTTGCGCGGCACAAACGCCTTGCGCACCCGCCGGCCCATCTCGGTCTTGGCAGGGATGTTCTGCAAATTGGGGTTTGACGAGGACAGCCGGCCGGTGACCGTGCCAACTTGATTGAAGTCGGTATGCACGCGGCCGGTCTTGGGGTTGATGAGCTGCGGCAGGGCGTTGACATACGTCCCCTGGAGCTTGCTCAGCTCGCGGTGTTCGAGGATGAGCGGGATGATCTCGTGCTTGTCGCGCAGGCCGTCGAGCACGTCGGCGGCGGTGGAGAAGCTGCCGGCTTCGGTCTTGCGCAGGCCATGCGTGGGCAGGCCGAGCTTGCCGAAGAGCACATCGCTGAGCTGGCGCGTGGAGTTGACGTTGAACACCGTGCCGGCGATGTTGAAGATGCGCCGCTCCAATTCGCGCAACCGCTCGCTGATCTCGCCCGATAGTTGGCTGAGATACTCGACGTCGAGGGCGACGCCAGCGAGTTCCATATCCACCAGCACAGGGATGAGCGGCAGCTCGACATCGTAAAAGAGCGCCTCCTGGCGGCGCTCGTGGAGCAAGGGGGCCAAGATGTCGCGCAGCCGGAAGGTGGCATCGGCATCCGCCGCAGCATAAGCGGCCACTTGTTCCAGCGGCACCTCGCGCAGGGTGATCTGCTTCTTGCCGCGCCCGATCAGCTCGCCGATCTCGGTCATCTGCCAGCCCAAGTGGACGAACGCCATCTGCTTAAGCCCCAGGCTTTGCCCACCTGGATCGCAGAGGAACTGGGCGATCATCGTGTCGAAGACCGGTTTGTTGATGTTGACCCCAATCTGGCGCAGCACGGCCAGGTCGAACTTGGCGTTGTGGGCGACCAACTCGGCGTCCTTGCGCTGCAGCGCCAGGATGATCGGCTCGAACTTGGGCGAGCGAGGGTCGAGCAGCCAATGGATAGGCTGGCCGGTCGCGGTGGGATGCGCGATGCACGGCAGATACCATCCTTCGCCGGGCTGGGTAGCGAAAGACATGCCCACCAGCTCGCCGGTGATCGGGTCGGTGCTGGTGGTCTCGGTGTCGAAGGCGATGCGCCCAGCGCTGTTCAGCGCAGCGAGCAGGGCGCGGTAAGCATCGTCGCTATCCACTAAGCGCAGGCGCGTGGGGAAGTGAGCGGTGGCCTGCGCAGGAGTCGCAAGCGGCGGCGCGGGCAGCGCTGAAGTGCCGAAGATGCTCAGTTGGCCGGCGCCTGCCTCTCGCGCCGGAGTGGATGGTGAAGGGATGCGCTTGATCAGGCTCTCGAAGCGCAGGTCACGAAAGAGCGTGAGCACGCGCTGATGGTCAAACTGCGCCGCGCACGCCTCCCAGTCCACGTCCAGCGGCACATCGGTGCGGATGGTAGCGAGCTGCTTGCTGAGGTAGGCGGCGTCCCTGCCGGCTTCCAGCGCAGCGCGCACTCGCTTCTGCGGGATCGCGTCCAGATGCGCGTAGATGCCATCCAGGCTGCCGAACTGCTGAAGCAGGGCCTGGGCGCTCTTCTCACCGATGCCGCGCACCCCTGGGATGTTATCGGAGGCATCGCCGACCAGCGCTTTGTAGTCCACCAACTGGTCGGGCCGCACCCCGTAGGTCTCGATCACCTTCGCTTCGTCGAAGATGATCGTCTCCTCGAAGCGCTGGCGAGAGGTGAGCACTCGAATCGCCGGCGAGACGAGTTGCAGCGCGTCGCGGTCGCCGGTGACGATCACCACGTCCATGCCCTCCGCGCTGGCCCGGCGAGCCAGCGTGCCGATCACATCATCGGCCTCAAACCCTTCAGCGGTGAAGATGGGGATGTCGAACACCTTGAGCAGGTGTTGAATGCGCTGCACCTGCTGCTCCAGCGTCTCGGGGGCCTTCTGGCGGGTGCTCTTGTACTCCGGATAGATCGCATCGCGAAAGGTCGCGCCGACATCGAAGGCGGCTGCGATGTAGTCGGGCTGCTGCTCTTGCCACACCCGCAACAGCATGCTGGCGAAGGCATACACCACGCCGGTGAACTCCTTCTCCCCGCGGTCGTTCGTGATGGAGAGCTGGGCCAGGCCGGTGTCCGGCCGGTTAGGCGGATAGACCACGAAGAACGCGCGATAGGCCAGGGAGTACCCATCGAGCAGCATGAGCTTGGGTCGCTTGCCATCGGCAGGTGGCATAAGCGTATTGTATGGCGAGGATGCTTCTACAATCGCCCTCATGGCAGACCACTCTGAACCCGCTGGCCAGCAATTGCTGCTCTGTTCGTGGC
>JAGHYX010000178.1 GCA_017743375.1 Chloroflexota bacterium | reverse complement strand
AGCCACCCAGCAGCGACGGGTATCGGAAGAAGCGAATAAGACAAGAAGCCACGCGGCGGACAGCCTGGGCACACAGGTCGAACCTTACAGGCGGTGGAGAAACCCGACCAGGTGCAGGTGCATTTGCCAAAGCGTTGCGCTGTGTGTGGGCGGGTCATCTCAATCGCACGAGGTGGTGGGCAAGCGACAGGTGTTTGATGTGCCAGGGCCTCGGTTGGCAGTGACCGAACATCGGCTGGGAGAAATCACATGCTAGCGCAGCGCGGCGTATACCCGGCTGATGTGACAGGCAGCGTGCAGTAGTGCGGGCGCTGGTCACCCAGTTGTCGGTGGATCACAAAATGCCGCTGGAGCAGATCTGCCGCTTGTTCGAGGACTTGTTTGGATACGCGCTGAACAGTGAGACCGTAGAGACGGCACTGGAACAGGGGTATGAACTGGCAGCGGCGGTGGAAGCAGCCACGGTGGAGCAGTTGAAGCGGGCAAAGGTGGTGCATTTTGATGAGACGGGGCTGCGGGTAGCGGGGCGGCTGCGCTGGCTGCACACCGCCAGCAACAGCCTGTATACCCATCTGTTTGTGCATCCCAGGCGCGGGGGCGAGGCCTTGCGCAGCGCTGCGTCGGTGCTCAAGGATTTTGGCGGACGAGCGATTCATGATTGCCTGCCGGCCTACTACCAGTTTGAGCAGGCCAAACATGGGGCGTGCCTGGCGCACATCCTGCGCGAACTGCAAGGCCTGGTGGAGCAAGGGTCGGCATGGGCAGGGGTGATGCATGCCTTCCTGGTATGAACAGGCGCGAGGGGAGGCGGTTGTAATCGCTTCGTGAGTGAGGCGGAGCCGTCGCCTGAACAGCAGGCAGGCCGAGGCTGCCCCAGAAGCACAGCGGGGCGCAACTTGCTGAAGGCGCATGAGGAAGCCGTTGCAATGGTAGAGGGTGTTCTCTTCACCAATAACCAGGCCGAACGATCCCTCACAGAAAGTGAGTGGCTGTTTTCGCACTGACCAGGGGGCAGCGGTGTATGCCCGCCTGCAGGCAGTGATCTCTACTTGTCGCAAACAGGGGCGCAACGTCTTCGCCACACTGCGCGACCTCTTCGCCCGCCAGCCAGTCTCCCTACTTGCAGGCGACTAGGCAGTTACAGATACAGGCCATTTTGCGCCCGAATGCACCTCACTTTGGTCGTGTTCTCGTAGTGGTCGCTGGTGGCGCAGACCCGCCAGCGCACATCTAGCGGGAAGAGCATGATCTATCAGTGATGGACGGCTGGTCTATCGACGGGTGGTTCGTCAGGTCTATCGGGACACGCAACCGACGGGAAAGCGGGGGGCGTCCGCCCTTGGCGCTCACGCCCGAGATGGGGTTGACGTAGGCGGTCAAGCGTCATCATGATGGTACGCGTGGAAGTGCGTCAAGTTCTGGGTGGAGCGGTGGAATCCGGTACATGAGGATCGGTTGAATGCGCTGATACGTAAGACCTGCGAAGGCGACAAGAACCTGGGATGCGCTGGTGATCCTCTGTTTGTTTGAGCGCAATTGGCTATGCGGGAAGGGGGGAGAGGGCTGCCGTATCCGCCAGCGATGGCCATCAGGTTGATCGATCATATCTGGATCTGGGAAGAGTTCTTGACCTTCAAGTATTATCAATGCCAAAAGAAGTGACTATCCAGGAGCGAGAAATGATCGAATACCATTCTGACACAGACATGCTTTACATCCGGCTTGCTGAGGGGACAAGCGTCGAATCCGAAGAGATCGAGCCAGGCATCGTGTTGGACTTCGATCAAGAGGGCCGCCCGATAGGGATAGAAGTCGAAGATGCCAGCCAGCGCATTGATTCCTCACTCCTAAAGGTGTTGCTCTACGTATAAAAGTCGGCTGTTTTGCCATATCTAAGCTGACATTACTGTGTCGCTGCTTGGTGATCGGCCTGCGCGATTGTCAACAGCATCTTATCGGATCAGTATCGCGTCATCGAACGAGTAGAAGCAGTAGCGCTCGCGGATGGCCAGCGCGTAGCTCTCGTGCATGAAGTTCAGCCCCATGAATGTGCCGATCTCAGCAGCGTGCTGCGCGACAGGTGAAAGTTGGCAATCGGCGCATTCATGGCCCGCCAACGGTAACCCGGCGTGATGTAGAGCGAAGGGAAGCCCTCGAATGGGTGCACCTGGCCATCCTCGGCTTGGCCGATAGTGGTCTCCAGGACACGCGCCGATGTAGTGTTCACCGCGATCACGCGTCTGCTGCCGGCGCGTGCGGCGTTGATCACCCCGGCAATTTCTGGCGAGAGCCCCCCACTTGCTGTGATTCGCGTCCGCTTCCACTACTGCCGTTCTTTATCACATGTCACATGGATGACCCTATAGCGAGGGTAGGGGGGATCTGGGAATTGACTCATCGGGACCACCACCATCGGAATCATGATGCTACCGAGCACTACTCAGAAGAGTGATGACCTCTTGTTGTGACACTCCCCCATGTTGTTCCTACCAGGTGCAATACTTCAGGTTATACCATTGCTGGTAGTTTGCCGGCGTGCTGCCCTTCATCTGGCCCTGCAAGATTTGGGCGATGCCGGCGCGCGCTTTCACCAGCGTGAGCGGGTGACGTGTGTCCAGCTCGTCCATCACAAAATGGTAGCGATCTAGCTCGTCGGTGGCTGTCGCGCTGCGCCAACCCAGCCCGAAGTGCTTGGCAGTCTTGGCCGCCTCCAGCAGGTTGCACACCGCGCTAACGACGTGGCGCGCTGGCTGACCGTCCCCCTCGTCAATGCCAAACTGCACAATTGCTCCCTGCGTGAAGATTTGGAGCAGGGCAAGCATTCATTCGCAGCGGGTGAACCTGCTCAAGGACAGCCTGCGCAGGCTGATTGAGATTCGCGCTGCCGACCTGAGGGGCGCTTCGCACGCAGACATCCTTGGCTTGGACGCAACGACGTATGTGCCCGCACATCTCCCGCTGAACAGCAAGGTCAACGTCCTGCGCAAGCATGCGGCAGCCTTGATGGCCACGGCTTGCGCTAACCTAGCCGGACAAACTCTTTCTCCAGTTGCTTCAGCCCAATGTAGATCATAGTGGGCCGGCCGTGTGGACACGTGCGCGGCGACTCGCACGCCTCTAGGTCGCGCACAAACGCCTGCATCTCCGCCAGCGAGAGCACGCGACCAGACTTGATGGCCATCCGCTTACACACCCGCGGCAACACCTTCTTTTCTAGGTCACGGCGCAAGACTGCCTTATCTCCAGCTCATCCACAATCTCGCGCAGTGTTGCGGGAATGTCGTCCTGGATCATCAGGGCAGGGACGCTGCGAACCAGAAAGGTGTTGTTGCCAAATGGCTCGACCTCAAAGCCTAACGTGCGCAGCATGTCAAGTTGATCGGCCAGCAGGTATGCGCTCTCGGTCGGCAAAGTCACCGCCACTGGGTCAAGCAGTGGCTGCGATGACAGGTCGCCGCGGGCATGTTGCGCCAAGATGCGCCCCCAGAGCTGCGCAGCATGTTGGTCAATAAAATACAACCCCTCTAGCCAAGATGTAAGTCTGCGCAAGCTGTCCAAGGATTCGCAGCGCCGGCAGGCCGCCATCCAGACTCGTTCCTGCCGCATCAACCGCTGCTACTGCGTGCGCATCTCTGTTAGCTCAGCATGGGTTACATGCCACGCCTGCGTCTGGCGGGCGATGCCGACGCGCTCCCAAACGACACTGCCAGGGATAGGCGGTTGCGCGGCCTGCGACTTGGCGCTGACCTCGGGAGGACGACTCAGCACTGTCGGCGGCTGCGGCGACGAAAGGTTATCCAAGAGGGCGCAGCGCACAGCACGCTGCACTGCGCTGAAGACGGCATCCGGGTTGCGAAAGCGCACCTCGGCCTTAGCTGGATGCACATTTACGTCCACTTCCGTAGTCGGGAGGCGCACCAAGATCACCGTCACCGGATAGCAGCCAGTCATCATCAGGGTGTGGTAAGCCCGGACGATGGCATGGCTGAGATTGGCATCGTGTACTGGCTGGCCGTTGACGAAGAGCGTGATCTTGCTGCGGTTGGCGTGGTCAAGCGGCGGCTGGCCAGCATAGCCAAACATCGCAATGCTTCCCTCTTCTGCTGCCGGCGCATTTACCTCCACCATCTGCGCAGCAACGTCGGGGCCGTAAGCCTCCACTAGGACATCGCGCAGCTCGCTGTTGCCCAGCGACTGGAAACTCCGGCGGCCATCATGGTGAAAGCTGAAGCGAATGTGTGGATAAGCCATCGCGTAACGCACTACGGCGCCGTTCAATGTGGCTGCGCTCGGCGTTCGTTGACTTGAGGAACTTCAAGCGGGTTGGCGCGCGCGCGAACAAGCGCTCGACGGTCATCTTCGCGCCGGGCGTGCGTCCGGCGCGCTCCTGAGCGATCACCTGGCCGCCATCCGATCTGATCAAAGCGCCGCTGGATTAAGGCAGGCGACCTGGCTTACTGCAGCGGTGCTGGCCAGCGCCTCGCCGAGAAAGCCCAGCGCGCTGATGCTGTTCACGCTGGCGAGTTTGCTGGCGGCATGGTGAGCGAGCGCCAGGGCGACCTCAGCCGTGGGAATGCCGCTGCCGTTGTCGGTCGCTCGGATCAAGCGCCGACCGCTATCGAGGCGCTCTACGCGGA
>JAGHYX010000177.1 GCA_017743375.1 Chloroflexota bacterium | reverse complement strand
GGGTCAACGTTCGCCCATCGAGATGGATGCAATAGAGAGTAGCTTGTTCAGCCTGGAAGCGGAGCATGGTCCTCGTCCCATACTTGCTCACTCCAGGAGCGCATCTCTAATGCGCTCGCTGAACGTCCATCCTTCTGGGATGTCATATGAGCCGTGCTTGCGCCCGCTGAACCAGATACAGGGGCGCCCGAGCATGGCTTCGATCAACCTACCGAGCCGTGCGCTGGCCCCATCTCCTTGACCGTAGCGACGAAGTACTTCAGCGGCAGCATGCCGCCTCGCCCGTCGGCTCTAGGAGCGGGCGGGATCATGCCGGCGTAGACACTGCGCAAGCGTGATTCAGCGCGATTGTTTGGCGCTCACAAACTGGCTGATCTCGTCCATTAAGCGGTCAAGGTCATAGCCGTCAAACAGCGCCTGTCGGGTCTCGATGTAATTACCGAGGTCTGGCGCAAACTGTTGGACGAAGCGGACGGCATCTGCAATCCCAAGCTCACGAACGAGCGCCTCCCAAGCCCGGCGGTTTACCTCAGCGATGGGTGTTTCCTCGTGCATCAACATCCCTAAACATTATATATCCCCTACGAACACCCCGTGGTTGTCCCGCATTCCAAGCACACTTTATTTTGGGTGTCGCGCGTTGGCGGACGCGCTCCAGTGCTTCATGAATCGTCTCACCACTGTCCATCGCTTCGAGGGGAGTCACTGAAAGTAGAACATTTTTCATGGTCATGTCAACCTCCTTTGTGCTCAATTGTAGTAAAAACCGTGGGTCGCATTTGTGACCTTGGTCAGCGACTTTCCCTGTCGCGCTGGGTCACTCTGCCGCCTCACCCAACGTGGGCGCAGCCCGCACGCGCTTAGGCAAGTCCACCTCGTTCTCAGCCCAGATGCAGCCGTGCGGCAGATAGTCATCCAGGCTAGGCATCGGGCGCGCTGACCGATTGAGGATGTGCGACCCACAGTTGCCGTCCCAGACCAGGTAGCCGACCGCGTCGTCCTGGCGAGCGCGGGAAATATCGCGAGGAGCGACGCACTGCCTGCCATCAGGCAGCGCGCCGGGTGGCTAGGCGCTAGCGGGCGATGACGACTTATAGCGACATGGCTTGCCCTTGGGGGATATGGTATGCCAGGGCGTTGGTGTGCTGGCGGGCGATAGCGACGGTTAGCGCGCGCAGAAGATACTCGTCCAGTGGCGCGCCAGTTTCGAGCACGTCACGGACCGTGCCGGACGTGCGTCCGTCGGCCCACTTATTGCACCACTGGCGCGTACCGACTGAGCAGTTACCTGCCTTAACCGAGTCTTTCATGGTGATCGGCACGTCGCCGAACGTAACAGCGATCTGTTCTCGCGTCATGCCGGCCAGCGTGTCGCGCAGCTCGCGCAGACAAATCTTCTCAACCCAAGCCTTAGCGCGCTCTTCAGCGATGGCACGAGCACGCTCAAGTGAGCGCGAGTGAACATATGTGCCATCTACCGCGCGAACGATATAACCACTCTCGACGTAGAACTCATAGCCACGCCCTTGCACCAGCCAGGACGCCTCCCAGGCGTCATCGGCGACTTGCTTTGCCGAGAGGGTGAGAAAGCCGCCGGCGTCGGCAAGACCTGCGGCAAGCACGCTTGACCGCCAGTTAGCTGGTACGAAAAGGGTTATGTCGAGCGCAGTACCTTGCCAAGGTTTGTGGTCATGCCAAACGGTACTCTTGCTCGTATATATCTCCGGCATGCCGATCCTTACTTCTAGATCCGTGCCTGCTCCGTGTATCCAACGGGAAAACGGCAGGCGATAGTGCCTGCAAAGTATCCGCCATATCGGGCTTCCCTCGTCCTGAAGGATGCGCTCCAGGCGGCGCAGGAATCGGCCCGATTTAGCCAGCGGGTCGCGGGGTGTCTGCTTGCGGGCAAGCCGGCGCTGCTTGTGCCGCTCGAGCGCTGCACGGACTTCGGCAGCCTCATCTGGGCTAAGGCGTTTCTTGCCCAGGCCCTGACGGGCGAGGGCTGCAAGGTGATTGTACGTGACTTTGTCTGGCTTTTTGACGGGATGTATGAATTTCAAATTCATGGGAAACTCCTTTGTAGGCGTTCCCCTGTACATCTCAACATCCCGGCACATGGGGATGATTCCCCATGCGCCAGGTTATTACGAACATCCCGTGGTTGTCCCGCATTCCAAGCACACCTTGCAAGTGCCATTGCGCACCATGCGCGCCGAACCGCATGACGGGCAGACATCACCTGTGTAGGCATGCCCATTCATCCCATGGACGGCCAAGGCGGGCGCCATCTCGCCCACGGCGATCGCGTCCTGCTGCTTGACGTGCGCGAACTCATCGCGCTTGAGATACTCGATGGCCAAGACGCGGAAGATGTAGTCGACGATGCTCGTGGCGAACTTCACGTGCGGGCTGTCATTCACCAAGCCGGCCGGTTCGAACTTCGTCATCGTGAACTGCTCGACGAACTCCTCCAGCGGCACACCATATTGGAGGCCAACCGAGACGGCGATGGCGAAGCAGTCGAGGAGGCTGCGCAAGCTGGAGCCGGCCTTGCTGGTGTCGACGAAGATCTCGCCGAGCCGACCATCCGGATACTCGCCGGTCTGCAGGAAGACCGTTTGACCGCCGATCTTGGCCTTGAAAATTTTAGCGTTGCGGACAGGTGGCAGCTTCTCTTGGACGCCGCGCGGGTACGTGGTAACCGGCGAAGGAGTTTTCCCTTCCTCAGGTTGTTCATCCATGTCTGCGTCATCGAGCGTGAAGCCAGCGCTGAGCGGCTGGCTGAGCTTGGATGCGTCGCGGTAGATGGCGACCGCTTTAATGCCGAGCTTCCAGGCTTGGCGATAGATCTCGTCGACGTCGGCGATGGTGGCGTCAGCCGGCAAATTCACCGTCTTGCTGATCCCGCCGCTGACGAACGGCTGGACGGCGGCCATCATGAGCAGGTGGCCGAGCGGGGCGATGGCGCGAGTGGACCACTTGCTGGTTCGGTTGGCGCAGTCGAACACGCTGAGGTGCTCCGGCTTGAGGAGCGGGCACCCTTCGAGCGTGCCGTGGCCTGTGACGAACGCCTCAAGCGCGTCGGCGAATGCCTCATCGAAGCCAAATGCCTTGAGGCAGGCCATCCCGTCGTGATAGCCGCGGAGGGCGAACGCCTCGCGGACTGTGGCGCGGTTGGCGAGCGCGCGCTCCGCCTGCGCGATCTCCTCTTGGGTGAAGCCGGCGCGGCGGAGGGCCTGGCGCTGCGCGTCGGAAAGTTGTCCGTGGCCGAGCAAGTAGCGCTGCATCGCCTCGATCTCGTCCTTGGCATAGCCGAGCGCTTCAAGGGCGGCGGGGACAGCGCTGTTGATGATCCACAGAAATCCCCCGCCGGCGAGGGTCTTGAACTTGACGAGGGCGTAGTCCGGCTCGATACCGGTTGTGTCGCAGTCCATCAGCAGGCCGATCGTGCCGGTTGGCGCGATGGCCGTGACCTGTGCGTTGCGGAAGCCGTATTGCTTGCCGAGCCGGAGCATGTCGTCGGCTGCGGCGCGCGCCTCGCGCAGCAGGTATTCAGGGCAGTGCTGGAGGGCGTTGTATGGCCTGATGGTCAGGCCCTCATAGTCGTCGCGCTGGTGGGCGGCGCGCCAGTGATTGGCGATCACGCGCAGCATGTGCTCCTTGTTGCGCTCGTAGGCCGGGAAAGGCCCAACGGTCGCGGCGATCTCCGCGCTGGTGGCGTACGCCGTGCAGTGCATGATGGCTGCGACGCCGGCGGCGATCCCGCGCCCGAGGTCTGAGTCATAAGGCACGCCCATGCGCATGAGCAAGCCGCCCAAGTCGGCAAAGCCGAGGCCGAGTGGGCGATGGGTATAGCTGTTTCGGGCGATGGCCTCGCTTGGATATTGCGCCATGAGGACGCTGATTTCGAGCGCCAGCGTGGCGATTCGCACAGCGTCCTTGAAGGCTTCAGCGTCGAAGCGACGCTCGCGGTAGAAGGCGGTCAGGCGCAGCGAAGCGAGGTTACACGCGCTGTTGTCGAGGAAGAGGAACTCGCTGCACGGGTTACTGGCGCGGATCTCGCCGTCGGCCAGCGAGGTGTGCCATTCGTTGATCGTGTCGTGGAACTGGAGGCCAGGATCCGCGCAGGCCCAGGCGGCGTAGGTGAGCTGCCTCCACAGGTCGCGCGCCTTCACGGTCCGGATGGGTTGCGGCTGGCGACCCTCGGCGCTTGCCTTGCGCAGCTCGGTGCGCCAGTAGAGCGGATATTCCTCGTCCGCCTCGAGGGCGCGCATGAAGCGGTTGTCGACGCGGACGGAGTTGTTGGCGTTCTGGCCGCTGACGGTGCGGTAGGCCTCGCCCTCCCACCAGGTGTCGTACTCGGCCACCTCGTCGCGATGCCCTTCGCGCATGGCGGCGATGGTGCGCATAAGCCGCCCTTGTGGGACGCCGTCGGCGATGGCCTTCTTCAGGGCGCGCCTGAGGTGAGGATTCTCAGCTGGGTTATATCGGTCGCCATTCCCGTCGTAGTCGGCGATGGCCTTGCGGATGCTGTCCACAGCGCGCTTGAGGACGCGGCTGCCGGCGACGAGTGAGGCGACCTTGTCCTCGGCTTGGACCTTCCAAGCGATGTATTCTTCGATGTCGGGGTGGTTCACGTCGAGGACGAGCATCTT
>JAGHYX010000176.1 GCA_017743375.1 Chloroflexota bacterium | reverse complement strand
CAGGGCATCTACTCGGCCTGCGGCGACGTGATCCGGCGTGGTGGCGTGCCGATCCGCGACTGTTTCGAGAGCAAAGGGCCGGGCGTGATGGTTCTCTACGCGCTCGCGCTCTCCATTCACCATAGCACCATCGCCGTGCATGCCTTCACCCTGGCTTGGCAAGCGCTCACCGCCCTAGCCGTCGGCTGGACGGCGCGCGCGATCTTCCATCCAGCAGCAGCCCTGCCCGCCGCGGCCTTCTATTGGTTGATCTACGCCGGCATCAACTACTGGTCCATGAACCAGGCCGAGACCTTCTCCAACTTGTTCGTCATCCTAGGCGTCTTGCTGGGCTGGCGCGCCGTGCGCGAATCTCGGCTGGATTGGCGGCTGGCGTTTGCGGCCGGCGTAGCCGCTGGCGTGCTCCTGTGGTTCAAGTACGTCTTTGCCCTGCAAGTCGCCGTCATCGGGCTGGGCCTGATGGCCCGCGCCTGGCTGGGGACGCGCTCGGCGAACGGCGCGCTGCGCGCTGGCTTGGCCTTCGCCGCCGGCGCGCTTGTGACGAACGCAGCCGTGTTGACCTACTTCGCCCTGGCCGGCGGCCTGCCTGCCCTGGTGGAGCAGTTCAACGTCTTCCGCGAACTCTTCCCGCTTGGCCCGCCGCGCACCCTCCCCGAGATCGCCCAACTGCTCTGGCGCTTCACCGACAACGGCGCCGACCTCACCGCCGATTACAAGCCCACCATCCAGCAATGGACGTTCTTCGGCGGCGGCTTCCCGCTGCTGTTCATCGTAGCCGGCCTGGGCCTGCTCGCCCTCCCTGTTGAGCGGGCGCGCTTGCTGCCCGCGCTCATCTCCCTGCTCGGCCTGTTCATCGCCGGCCTGGCCGTGGTGGTGATCCAGGCCAAGTATGTCCAGTACCACTTCACCCTCCTCCACGGGCCGCTGGCGATCGCGGCGGGGATTGGCGCGGGCGCGGCCTGGCGCTGGCTGCGCGAAGGCCAGGCGAGCGCGCTCATCCAGCGCGCCCTTGGCGCAGCCGGCGTCCTGGCCAGTGGCGCGGCCTTTATCCTGCTGGCGCTGCGGATGGTCCCCTGGGTGCTCGATACTTACGATAACGTGATCGTCCAGGGCAAAACGCTGCGCGAGATGCACCTGGAGAGCCGCGTGGCGGCCCAGCTCTACGTGGCAGAGTACATCGCTACGCATACACAGCCCGACGAGCTGATCAGCCTGTTCGCAGACGCGCCGTGGGTGTATATGCTCAGCGAGCGGCGCAACGCCACGCGCTTCCCCTTCGCCGACGTATGGGCGCCGGCCCACGGCTCATGGACGAACGCCGAGTTCGGTCGGCAGTTTTACGAGCAGATCGTCCGCAATCGGCCAACGTATTTCATCCTCACCCGTGACGACTATCCCTGGCTGGGCGTGCGGCACATTGACAACTGGAAGCGCCTGAGCGACCTGCACGCCTATGTCGAGGCGAACTACCGCTACGAGGGGGAAAGCGGCCCCTTCCTGCTCTTTCGCCGCAAGGATTGACCATGCCCGCTGCCCGCGTTGCGCTCATCGCGCTGGCTGCGCTGGGCCTGCTGAGCGTCGGCCTGCCGCAAATCTGGTATCCGCTGTGGTTCGATCAGGGCGCGTTCGCTGCCTGTGGGGACGTCCTGCGCAGCGGGGGCATCTTCCTACGGGATTGCTGGGACGTGCGCGGGCCGCTCACGCCAGCGCTCTATGCGTTGGCGCTCGCGCTCGGCGGTACGCCGGTCGCCATCTTCGCCGTCACCCTGGCCTGGCAGGCGGCCTCGGCGGGGCTGCTCGGCCTCCTGGCTTGGCGGACCTTCGGCAGCGCGCTGGCCGGCTGGGTCGCCGGCGCCCTGCTCTGGCTGACCATGGCCACGCTCAACTATTGGTCGGTGGGCCAGGCGGAGGGCTTCGCCAATTTGGGCTTCATCGCCGCGGCGGCCTGCGCCTGGGAAGCAGCGCAGCCGCGCGCGGGCCGGCGCTTGGGCTGGGCGCTGGCCGCCGGCGCGCTGGCCGGCGCGCTGTTCTGGTTCAAGTATCCCTTTGCGCTCTACGGGCTGGTCTTGGCGGCCTGGCTATGGCTGCGCGTTCGCGATCGCCTTGCCGTCGCGGGGATGGCTGCCGGTGGGCTGCTGGCGCTCGCGCTGGGCGGGCTGTACTTCGCGCTCGGTGGGGCATTGGGCGAGCTGGCGTTGCACCTGCGCTACGCGGTCGCCAACTTCCATGACCGACCGCTGGCGGAGCGCTGGGCATGGCTGACCGGCGTGTTTTCGGTGGAGATCATGACCTTCGCGCAGGTGGGCAGCACGCCCACCGCCGGCTTTAAGGACACCGTGCCGCAGGTCTATCTGCTGGGGCGCGGCTATCCGTTCTTCCTGCTGCTCGCCGCATTGGGGATGGCCGGCGCGTTCAGGCGGGCAGAAGGGGGGGCGGGGGAGCGGCTGGCTGCGCTGTGGCTGCTCACTGCGCTCGTGCTCAATCTCTGGCAGGGCCATTCTTATCGTTACCATTTCATCATCTGGCTGCCGCCGCTGGCGTTGCTGGCCGGCGCGGCCGTGGCCCGTGGTGGGGTCGTGCGCGCCATCGCGCTTGCGCTTTTCAGCATCGCCGTCGCCGGCCAGGTGCTGGCGATGTGGCCATGGATGCGCGACGCCTTCGACAACGTGATCGTCCAAGGCAAGCCGCCCCGCGTGCTGTATCAGGAGTCCAAAGAAGCACCGCAACACGACCTGGCCGACTTCCTGCGCGCAAACACGGCACCCGACGAGCGAGTCGCCGTGTTCAGTGACACGCCGGCGGTGTACGTGCTCGCCAGCCGGCGCAACGCGGCGCGCTTCCCCTACCTGCGCTGGGCCGACGAGGCGCGCGACCCCGCAGTGCGCGCTGCGCTGGCCGAGATGTATCTCAGCGACCTGACCCGCCACCCGCCGCGTTTCTTCGTGCTCAGCCGGGATGGCTTCCCCTGGGACTCCGCCCGCTTCATTGAGACTTGGAAGGGCCTGACGGACGTGCATCGCTACGTCGAGACGAACTACGAATACGTGGGCGAGAACGGGCCGTATCTGCTCTTCCGCCGGCGGGGGTGAGCGGGACAACCGGCGCGGCTTTGGTGAACGCGGCCGCTGAGATGCTTCGCTCGCGCTCAGCATGACATGGGGTGGGGTGTTTGGTGACTCCACATTGGCCGAAGCGGTAAGGCGCTTTGGGCAGCCGTGAGGGGCACGTTTACAGAGAGGCAACTGTTGATACGCTGCCGCTGACAAGAAGAGGGGCAAAGGCGCCGCCTTTGCCCACCCTTCTTTTGGGCTGTGGATGCTATGGCCGGCGCACGATCGGCGCGAACGCAGAGCAGTTGCTGCGCGTGAACTCGGTCGCGTATGGCACCAGGAATGCCAGGCCACGCACCACCGCGGTGTAGCAGCCGCGCGATGCGGAGGGATTGGGGTCGGTGATGCTCCAGTTGCCGTTCGAATCGGTCGTGTCTGACCCCACGAACTGGTATCCCTCTCCGAAGCCGCTTGGGTCCAGGGCGATGCGATACAAATCCACGATCGTGATTACTGGAAGAGCAGTGCCATTGGCCTTGCCCTGCACCAGGCCGGTGTTCTGGTTGACCGAGGTGATGAAGAAATTAGAAGGCGGATGCGGGGTGTTCGACGTGTCGTCCGGCGCAGCGGTGTCAATGCCCAGCCCGCCGTTGTCGTAGATGGACATCTCGCGCCAGATGTTCGCGCCGGCGTTGTTGTCCTGGCGAATGCCATCCCTGGCATTGCCAAAGATCTTCGTCCGGCTGATGACGTTGAATTGAGTGTTGGCGTTGATCAGGTTGACGCCGTGCCGGTCATTGTCGAAAATCCACGCATCTGCCAGGAGGTTGTTCTGCGCGCCGCTCTCGAAGCGCACGCCGTCCGACGCGTTTTGAAAGATCGCGTTGAAATCAATGGAGGGCGACAAACCGGCAGTGATGGTGTTCTGCTGGCCGGCGTTGATGCGCACGCCGGTGCTGTTGCTGTATATAGTGTTCGCCTGGATCACGTTGCGCTGCGCATTGCTCCCAATAAGAGCAATACCTTCAAGAACGTTTTGATAGATCCAGTTTCCATCTGTGATGTAAGTCGGCCCGCCGATGATGTTATCCGACGAATTGACGACTGAAATCCCGGGCCAACCATTGCACCCTATCTGGTTCTTGCGGATGGTGGTGGCGCGCGCGGTCGAAGCCACGTAGATGCCCTGTTGGTTATTGCCGGCGCAGTCGAAGCTGTTGGTGACGGTGTTGGAGAACACGCCGATGTAGCTGTTGCTCACCGTGTTCGTCAGGCCGGCTATGAAAATCCCTATACGGCCGTTGTTGCGCACCATCGTCCAAGTGCTCACGGTGTTCCGGTTGCCTCTCAGCACAATGCCGTCGCGTGGCGCATTGATCACGGAGATGCTAAAAATGCCGTTGTTGTCGGAGGTGACCACTAGCCCATCCTGGCCCGTCCCGATGTTTTGTGCGTTGATTACAGGTTGCACGTTGTTGAACAAGAATGCGCCGATGATGTTGGTGGCTCGCGTGTCGCTGATCGGCGGCAGCGGGCTGCTCAGCGTGATGACCGGCCGGAACCCCAGCGCAGGCGCAAAGAAGATGTTATCCTGGATCCCCGCGCCGCAGCCGCCGGT
>JAGHYX010000175.1 GCA_017743375.1 Chloroflexota bacterium | reverse complement strand
CGGGCATGGTTTACGGGGATCGGATCAGCCTGAGGATGGCGAGGTTGGCGATGGCGGCGCGCGCGAGGGCGCTGGCCTCCGGCTCTTCGGGGTGGTTGGCGAGGGCGTCGGCGAGCTGGCAGGCGGCGGCTTCGACCTCGCCGGGCTGGGTGGCGGTGAGGGCGCGGACGGCGAGGGTGATGCGCTGGGGGTAGGCGCTGTCGTTGGCCAGGCGCAGCAGCTTGAGCAGCCACATCAGCTCATCGGCGCGGGCGCTCAGGCTGCGCAGGATGCTCACGGCGTCCGTCTGGTGGTTTTCTGCGGCTTGGGTGAGCGCGGCGTGGTCGGCTTCGCGGATGCGGATTTGCTTTGGCCTCACGGCGCGCGATTATATCACCTGTCACGCTCTTGTGCAAATGTCAGCACGGTTGGAAGTGCAGCAGGTATTCGTATGTCGTCCCCATGGTGATGTAATTGCTGGGATAGCCGAAGATGCCTATCCTGTTCACGACGTTCGCTCTATCCCAGATGATGATGTTCTTCAGCTCGTAGCCGCGCGCGCTCAGCGCCGCGATCAGCGTGGCATGGAGCGCGATCCGGCGCCCCTCCCACCACATATCCGCCACGTTGACGACGCAGTGGCCGTTGGGCTTCAGCAGCGGCAGCAGGGCGGCGAACAGGTCGCCGATTGCCCCGGCGTATTCCTCCGGCGTCAGCGTGCCGAGGTCTCGCGGGTCTTGCGAGTACTGCTCCACTTTTCCGAGCTGTTCGTTTTTCCGCTCCCTTCTTGATTTATTACGTCTAGCCCGGTTGAGCAGGTTGGCATAGGGGGGCGAGGTCCAGATCAAGCTCACCGTGTGTGGGTATAGGTACAGCGGGATGTTCCGCGCGTCGTCGTGGACGGCGACCTGCTGGGCGAACAGCCCGTTGCGCACCAGCCGGCTGGCGCACAGGTCGATGTATTTCTCCTGGAGGTCGAAGCCCACGGCGTTCCGCCCCAGGTCTTGCGCCGCCACGAGCGTGGTGCCGCTGCCGACGAAGGGGTCGAGCACCAGTTCGCCCTCGTGGGTGAACAGCGCGATCACGCGCTTGGCGAGCGCGATGGGGAACGCGGCGGGGTGGAGGGCCTTGTCGCGGATGTCCCTGCCCTCGTAGGCGACCCGCCAGACGCCCACCTGATGTTGCAGCCACTCTTTTGGTGACAGGCAGTTTAGGTGGTTTGGCGGGCAGCCGCAGGTTCGCGTGTGGCCGATGGGCAGCTTAGCCCGGTAGTACGGGCTGTCCTGCTTGACGGCGATGGGGAGCATCGTTCATGCCCGGTGCTGGGCATATAAAAAGCCCCGGTTGACCGGGGCGATGATCTCCTGGGCGCGTTTTGGATACTCACTGTTCCGTTATTGCTGTTAGCGCCCAACGTCTTCATCATACCACAATCTCCGTGTTTGTCAAGCCCAGCGCCTGGGCGACCGGTGCGTAGCGCGCGTCCAGCAGCGTGCGCAGCATCGCCTCGCGCGGGGTGATCGTCCGGTTCTCCAGCGCGGCCTGGAAGGCCGACGGGCTGAAGCCGCTGACCAGCGCCACCCCTGGCTCGTTCGCCGTCGCAGGCGTCTGAAGCCCGCGGCTGGCGACGTTCCAGAACACCAACGTCGGCATCGGGTAGCCGGCCTTGGCGTATTGCTCCCGCACCGCCGCCAGGTTGGTCGTGCCCGGGCCCGCCTCGTCGAACTCCATGTCCGACACTACCCACACGGCGGCGGGCATCTGCTCCGGCAGGACGCCGTTCTCCTGGGCCAGGCTGAGGATGAGCCTGAAGACAGCCTGGAAGTCGGTGTTGTAACCGACCCGGAGGGTCATCCGCCGCCTGGCCTCGCCCAGTGGCAGGTCTGGGGGGATCGCGATGACCGACGGGCGGTCGGTGAAGGTGATCGCCATGCCCGCCCACGGGCCCTTGTTGCGCTGGGCGTAGTAGATCGCCAGCGCGATCGACACGTCTATTGGCCGGGCGCGCGAGCCGGGCAGGTTGCAATCGCGCATCGACCCCGAGACGTCGGCGACGACCAGCCCCACCCTGCCCTGGGTGTAGTCTGGCAGGGCGTCCCACAGGGCCTGGATGGACGGGTCGTCGTCGTCCTCCACGGCGCGGACGAGCTCGTATGGATAGAGCGTCCCAGCGTTGATCTTCGCCTCGCCCCGCTGGACGGCGGCGAGGAAGGCGCGGTAGCGCTCGGCGTCGTGGCGCCTGAAGGCGCGCCGGTAGATCATGGCGGCGCGCGAGGGCACGCGCGGGTAGTCGATCTCGCCCCAGCGCCCTGCCGACATGTCGCGCTCGACGACGCGCAGGCGCGCGCGCAGGGTGCTGAGGGTGCGGCGGTAGTCCTCCTCGCGCATGCCGAGCGCCTTGCGCCAGGCGTGGGCCAGGGCGCGGGTTTGCGCCGAGCTCGTCTTCAGGCTCGGCATCCACTTGGCCAGCAGCGACGGGTGCGCGCTGGCGCAATCGGCGCGCAGTTGCTCGGCGACCAGGGCGCGCACGGTTGGGTGCGCGCTGAAGGCGAGCAGGTCGTCCCAGCGCCCGTACTCCGGGACGAACTGGGCGATCAGCTCAAACGCCTGCGGGTCGTGCTCGGCCAGCCAGGCCAGGCAGGCGCGGAAGCTGTCGCGCTCGCCCTTCCCGCCGCGCACGTCGCGCAGGTTGAACAGGGCGAGGATGGCGAGCGCGGGCTGCTCGGCGTAGGCGCGCTCGAACAGCGCGCGCACCTCTTCGACGCGCCCGCGCTTGGCAGGTGCGTGGTAGTAGAAGTCGAGCACGGGGTCGAGCGTCGAGCGGAAGGTCAGCGCCCCGTTCTCGGTGTACGTCGTGTTCATTAATAGTTCCTTCAACATATCGCCCTCCTTGTACTAATTATACCACAGCGGGGGCTACCCCTTGCGGAGCGGCGCGCCGGCGGCCCTGCTTGTTCTGCGCGCCGGCGCGCGATGCGCTAGCGCCCACCTGGTCGTTGCGCCGAGCGGCAGGTGCGCGACGCGGTTGGGCGCGGCCTATGCCCTCCGCCCGTTCACATACCGCACCCACTGCACGACCATCACCCGGACGATCTCCTTTCGCTCCGGCCACACCTCGCAGGCCGGGCAACCCAGGTGGTAGGCCAGTTGCATCGCGGCCTGGGCGAGCGCCTCGTCCGTGCTGTTGACCACGACCAACGGTCTGAACAGCAATTCGCGGCTTGGCATCTCCGCGAGCGTCCCGTCGCGTCGCACGAGGAGGTAGGCGTCGGTGGGGACATCTCGAGTGCGGGTGATGGCGATGGCATTGCACCGCCCCCACACCGATGCACACATCACCACCTTGCGGATAAAATCCCTGTCGTAAGGGATGAAGACCTCCCCTGGGCTACCGCCGTCCTCCCACCATAGCAAATCATCCATTTTCATCCTCCTCTTCCCGTCCTGGGCTGGTGGTCTCTTCGTCGTCCGGCCCGCAGCTCTCCGCGACCAGCTTGCGCCAGGCCTCGGTTTGCTTAATTGGTGGTAGTGGTTCTTGTTCGGCCATAGTTTCCTCCTCCGGAGCTAATCGCCCCGCGCCTGCCGCCGAGTTACCTCAACGGCAGGGGCAGGCGACTAGGCAACATCGCTACTCAGTGGGGTCGTGCTCCACCAGCTCCTCCGGGAGCTCATAGTCGTTGAGTATCAGCCAAGCCGCCGCTTGCTGCGGTGACACAAAGCGGGCCGTTGGGCGAGTGCCTTGCCAGGCTGATCGCTCGACGATGTAGTAGCGGCCACGCCGCGAGCGGTAGAGCGTCTCCCACTCCCACTCGCTACCGGTTGACCGGTAGATCCAGTTCCGGCCATCCCAATCCCTCGCCGGCTCCCAGACCCGGGTAGCGCGGCTGGTGTCCACCACCACGTAGCTCTCGAGCGGGCCATGCTCATCGTGTACTTTTATCTTCATCGTCCTTCTCCTTGGCGTCGATAATTGCCAGGGCCTCCCTCACCGCTCGCTCTGCAGCCCAGCGCGGGACGCGGTACTGCAGTGAGATCAGGCTTCCTATGACCGAGTTGTTCACCTGCGCCCCCTTGCGGGCGTCAGCAATGATGCGCTCGGGCGCCTGCCTGAGCATTCTCAGTGCGATCTGTGTCACTCTGTCCATGGCTGTCCTCCTCTGTATTTACTATACCACAACCGTTGCGGTTTGTCAACAAGCCCGCGCGGCGGCCAACCTGCGCAGGGTGGTCGCGGCGCTCGACCATCCCTCATCGCTGTAGCCCAGCGCGGCCTGCGCCCTCTGCGGGTCGGCGCGGTAGATCGCCAGCGCCGCCGTCCAGCGTATATCCTGGTAGTGCACGCGCGGCCTGATCCCCGCCCGATCCGACACCTCATACACGTCGGTGCGGATGGTGTACTGCACGGCGTCGATCAGCGTGGTCGTCTTGTGATGGCGGGTGGGCAGGTAGGCGTCGAGCGCCTGCGCGGTTTCCTCGCTGATCGGGATGGTTCGCCGGCGGAACGGCTCTTCGGCGTTGATGCGCAGCGCGGGCGGGTGGCGCAGGTATTCCTCCGGGGTGAGGGCGGCCAGCTCGGGGAGGCGGATGGCGGTGTCGCGGGCGATCAGGTAGACCACGGCGGGGCGCATGCGCCCTTCGCCGATCAGGGCGTGGGCGGCCTGGTTGAGGGCGCGCAGCTCCTGGGCGCTGCGAATGCGCGGCAGCTTGCTGGGTGGGGGAGGGTAGGGG
>JAGHYX010000174.1 GCA_017743375.1 Chloroflexota bacterium | reverse complement strand
ATCGTGCGAACGCCAGCCGGCAAAGAATGTCGGTTCTACTACGCCGACTATCATCGTGGCAGCCAAAAGCAGGAGTGCCGCCTGATAGCGCGCAATCCTGACGGGGGGCGCTGGCATCCCAGCCATTGTCGAACCTGCCTGGTGCCGGACATCTTGCGCCAGAATGCCTGCCCACACCTCGCGCTGGAAGCCAAGGTTGAGCGCTCGTTCCTGGGCCTGCGCGAACGGGTCGCGGTCTTTGCTGTATGCACCAAACATCTGGTCGAGGTGCAAGCGCCCGCGGTGGGCTGTGGTCGCTGCCACGAGGAGATCATGCAGATCATCAACAATGCCTAGCGCTACAAGGGAAGATCTATGGCAGCACACGACTTGAAGGACAAATGGGCATTGATCCTGGGTGCCTCTTCGGGCTTCGGCGCGGCCACGGCTCTGGAGCTGGCGAAGTACGGCGTCAACATCATCGGCTTACACCTAGACCGCGGCCCAGCGCTGGAAGCAGTGCAGACCCTGGTGGCTCAGATCGCGTCCTTCGGCGTCCACGTTCACTACAGAAACGTGAACATCGCCAACGCCGAGAAGCGCAAAGAGACCGTCGCGCAGATCAAGGAATGGGTCGGCGAGGCCAAATTGCACTTGGTGATGCACTCGGTCGCTTTTGGTTCGCTTCAGCCCTTCATCGGCCCTGACCCTGAGCATCAGCTCACCCAAGCCCAGATGGAGATGACGCTCGACGTGATGGCCAACAGCCTGGTGTACTGGGTGCAAGACTTGTGGCATGCCGGCCTGCTGGGCAGAGGCAGCCGCGTGTTCAGCATGACCAGCGCCGGCAGCGAAGAGGCGTTCCTCACTTACGGGGCGGTCAGCGCGGCCAAAAGCGCCTTAGAAAGCCACACCCGCCAGCTCGCGCTGGAGCTGGGCAAACATGGCGTGATGGTGAATTGCATCATGGCCGGCGTGACGGACACGCCAGCCTTGCGCAAGATCCCAGGTCACGAGACGATCGTGGACATCGCCCTGCGCCGCAACCCCACCGGCCGGCTCACCACCCCGCAGGACATCGCCGTCACGATCCGCGCGCTGTGCGATCCGGAGATCGAGCGCATCAACGGCGCGGTGATCGTGGTGGACGGCGGTGAGCGAATCTCGATGTAGGCCTAGAGCACGCCCGCGCCGCGCAGCACGCCCTCGACGATCAGCCCGAGCAAGAAGAGCAAGCCGAAGGCCCGGTTGTGCAAGAAGGCGAACGCAGCCAGCCAAGTAGGCCAAGCGTCGGCTGGGAACCATTCGGGCCGCTCCGCCGGCTTGGGCTGCTGGAACATGCGCAGAGTGAACGCGAAGGTGGGCAGCGCCAGGGCAACCACAAGCATGACTGGTGTGAAGAAGCCGGCGATCACCAGCGCAGCCGTCAGCACATACTGAAGCACCATGCAGCCGATCGCCACCGCGCGCGCGAGTTGGTCGCCCAAGATCACCGGCAGCGTGAAGATGCGCTTCTCCTTGTCGGCGGCGCGCTTGTCAATGTGCTTGCCGAAGATCACCATCGTCGTGCCCAGCGCATAGGGCAGCCCGCCTAGCACGACATTCCAGTCCCATTCGCCCGTGATGACGTAGTAACCGCCGCCGATCATCAGCGGTCCCCAGACCAACAGCACAGCCACCTCGCCCAGGCCGACGTATTTCAGCGGCCAGGTGTAGGCCAGCACAAAGAACGCGCCGGCCAGCATCAAGGGCAAGGTGAGGCCGCCGCGCGCGATCACGAGCGCCAGCCCGCACAACGCCGCGACGCCGCCGGTGAAGATGGCGTAACGCCAGGCATCGCGCATCGTCCAAAAGCCGGCTTCCAGCGGCTGCACACCGTATTGCGCGCGATAGTAGTTGCCGCGATCCACGCCCTTGGCATAGTCGGTCATGTCGTTCAGCAAGTTATTGGTGGCATGCGACATGACCAGGCCGATCGTCACCAGCGCCCACAGCCCAAAGTCGAACTTGCCCGCGCGCGCTGCGAAGATGCCGGCGATCGCTGCGGAGATGAACGTCATGATCAACACTGCTGCGCGCGTGGCGATCAACCATTTGGCAATCGCATCCAGCCCGTTCCATTCCTCATGACTCAACCTCGGCACGCCACGTAAAGCGCGTCCCCATACTGAAGTATTCATAGCCAGTATTGTGGGCGTCTAGACTTAAGCTGTTCTAAAAACGTGATGAGGGAAAGTTAAGCCAACCGCTCATCGCACGATTGGCGAAGCCCGCAGTGAGCGCAGCGCGTTGCTTGGTTATGGTTGCGATGGGCTTCCCCCGCGCTCAGCGCATTTCGCATCTCGGTCAGCGTGTTCAACAGCGCGGATTTCAGCGCCGGCGTGTAGGGGATGACAAACTGCTTGTCGCTATAGCACAGGATGCCCTGCGTGACGCGCGCGCCGAGCGCCTCCTCGACCAGGAGGCAATACGCGGCCAACTGCAAGACGTGGCTATCCCAGGGTCGTCTTGGGGCGCGCCCCGACTTCACCTCAACGGGGGTGATCTCATCGCCGCGGCGCACCAGATAGTCCGGCTTGCCGATGAGCTGATAAGCGGGGGCAAAGAGGGTGCGGTCATTGCGCTGCCAGGCGTCGGTGTCGCTGTAGATCACCTGGCCTGCCGGCAGCCCGCTGCGCCGCCGCAGCCAGCGCGCCGCGAGCCAAAGCAGGACGGCCAGCAACAGCAGCGCCAGCGCGGTCAGCATCATTCAGAAGGTTGAGCGGCCTGGTGAACCCACTGCCGGCCCACGTCTATGCTCCAGCCGCCGTCAATCATGATCACCTGGCCGCGGATCATGGCCGCGTCGGGACTGCACAGAAAGGCAATCACCTTCGCCACGTCCTCTGGGGTGACCAGCCGGCCAGCCGGCGTGCGTTCCAGCGCCAGCTTGAGCATTAGGTCGCTGTCCTTGAAGAACTGAAGCGCATCAGTGTGGATGATGCCGGGGGCGACGCAGTTCACGACGATGTTCCACGGCGCGAACTCCACCGCGCAATAGCGCGTGATCGCCTCCAGCGCGCCTTTGGAGGCCCCGATCACGACGTAATCCGGGAGGGTGCGCGCACTGCCGATGCTGCTGACGTTGACGATCGCGCCGCCGCCGCGCCGGCGCATGATTACGGCGGCCCGCTGCGAGGCAAACAGCGCCGCCCGCGCGTTGATGTTCATCGTCCAGTCCCAGCCCTTTACCTTTTGCTCACTGATCGGCCTGATATATCCCGATGCCGCGTTGTTAATCAGAAAGTCCAATCCTCCCCACTCGCGCTCAACGGTGTCGAACAGTTGATCCAGCTCATCAGGGTCGCCGACATCCGCTTTGACCACCAGGGCGCGTCGGCCCAGCGCCTCGATGGCGCGCGCGGTCTCCTCCGCTGCGCTCTGCTTGCGCAGATAGTTCACCACGACGTCGGCGCCGAGGCGGGCGAAGTGCAGCGCGGTGGCCCGACCGATGCCGCGCCCGCTGCCGGTGATGAGGGCGATCTTGCCTGAGAAGTCGTATGTCATGTCCGTTCAGCAGTGCGCGTTATTTGACCAGCCGGATGGGCTTGAATAACTCGGGGGGGAACTCGGCGATGCGCTCAGGCCCTAGCCGCTCCAATTCGGCCTGCGCCGCTTGCGCGTCGGCGCGCAACTGGGCGATGTCCACGCCCTGGCACACATCCGGCAGGGCGCTGAGATACTGCCAAGCGCGCTGAAAGAGCCGGCGCGCGCCGACGTAATTGCGGCGCTGAATCTGATAATACGCCACGCCCACCTGGAGGATGCCCTGATACATCTGGCGCACCGGCCCCGGCTCATCCCGCCAGACGTGTTCAAACGTCTCGTGCTGCTCCCAGAACTCGCCGCGATTGAACTGTTCTATCGCCTGCAAGGCCAGCGCCGGCAGGGGCTGTTGGGCTTGTTGGCGGAGCTGTTCGCTCTCGTCCGGACGGGCATGTTGGGCAATTGCGCCGGCGGGGTCGGACAAGAACGCGCCATTGCTAAGCACGGTGTCGCAGCCGGCGCGCCGCGCTCGATTAGACAAAGCTTTGTCCAGATGCGGGCCGAAGGCGAGGATGGGCATCTTGCGCGTGGCGGCGTTGGCCTTTACCGTCATCACCCATCTTTCCCAGTCCACTGCGCGGGTGCTCAGGTCCACGAGGATCAAGACAGGCTGGCGGGCGACGAGGTAAGCGACCAGGTCGTCAGTTGGCCCGACGAACTCAACCGCATAGCCCAGATGGGCGGCGGCAGCTTCGATGCGGGGCTGGATGAGCACGTTATCCACCAGCGCGACGATGCACTTGGCCATAAGGCACAGCGGATTATACGAATCGCTGCCACAGTTACTCAGCACAGCATGACAGATGCGCCCCTTTGGGAGTGCTCAAATTAGGAATTAAACCTCTTCTGATTGGTTCACTCCCAGCGGGATACGTTCATGATTTGGGGCGCATACGTTTGGTGTGACCAGTACTGAGCACATGAGGGTCACCCCAGCAATGTCTTGTCATCCCCGAGCGAAGCGACAGAAGCCGCTGTTTCCCCAAGCTAAATGACGGCCGTGCCATCATCAGATGTTGCGGGTGCATTCACGATAGGGGCAAAGCGCTGGGTGGGCGACAGCCTTGCCATCGCCCGCCCAGACCATGAACGCCCCTGATGTAACCAAAAGCGTTCCAACACTACGCAAAGCGCGTAGGGGGTT
>JAGHYX010000038.1:0-20000 GCA_017743375.1 Chloroflexota bacterium | reverse complement strand
GCAGGGTGTGCGGGTAGGCCGGCGTCGTCCAGCGGAAGACCCACTTGGCCTGCTCCGGCAACAGGTTGACGCAGCCATGGCTGCGCGGCCGGCCGTAGTCGTTGTGCCAGTAGGTGCCGTGAAAGGCGATCCCGCTGCCGGTGAAGTACGAGGCCCAGCTCACGCCGGGCAGGTCGTAATAATCGTAGCCGCGCGTGCCGCCCGTCATGCGCGTGCCGGCGTTCTTGCGAAAGATGCGGAACTCGCCGCGGTTGGTGGCGAAGCTGCGCACCCCCTCCGGCGTGCGGAACTGCCCGCCGGTCGCCGTGCGCGCCGTGAACACCGGCCGGTCATACTCATACGCGGTGACGGTCTGCGCCTTTAGATCCACCTCGATGCGCTTGTGCTCCGGCGGCACGTCGGGCGAGATCGGCGCGAAGTCCTCCGGCCCCAGCGGGCGCAGGTGCTCCGCCCGCACGTAGCCCAGGCCGTAGTTGCCGGCGTTGCCGTCGGCGATCAAATACCAGGGCCGGCCATCGCTGCCCTCCACCACGCGCAAAATGCGGAACGTACAGCCGTAATAGACGATGTGACGCACGCTGGCCGTCGGGTTCGCGGTCGCCCGCACCTCGGTCAGCGGCACCGTCACCTCCGACCACAGGCCATCCTCGCCCACCTCGGCCAACGGCTGGTTGAGCACCTGGTTGCACGGCTGCACGTTCGACGAATGCACATAGCCGTCGGTGGTCAGATACCAGAACGGGTTGTAGGCCCATGGCCCCTCGCCGACGACCTGGCCGAAGAGCGGGATGACCTCGTTGGCGCTCAGCCGGCGCAGCGGCACGGCCTTGGCGCTGGCCTGCTCGCGCACCACAGCGCCATCATGAAACACCCGACCGAAGCGGTACCCCAGCGGCTGCAACTTGCTGTCCCGAATCTTAGGTTCAGGGGTGGCCGTCGGGATTTCCGCCGGCTCAGCATCGGCATGCGCAATGCGCAACAGCAGCAGCGGCGCTCCCAGCACGCCGGCCTTCAGCACGCTGCGGCGCGTGACCTTGTGCGTTTGTCCCATGAGAACCTCGCATGTTTGGATTTAGCGGACGATGACGGGCGTGCCCAGCGGCGCCCAGTGATATAGCCAGCGCGCCGCGCGCGTGGGCAGGTTGACGCACCCATGGCTCATCGGCCGCCCGAATGCGTTGTGCCAGTATGTGCCATGCAAAGCGTATCCGCCCGCCCGAAAGTACATCACGTATGGCACGCCGGGCAGATCATAGCCTGGGCCGCGCATGCGCTGCCTGATGTACTTGCGAAAGACGCGAAAGGTGCCGCGCGGCGTGGGCGTGGCGCGCTTGCCGGTGGAGACCGGCGTGGACATCACCGCGCGCCGGCCCTCCCAGGCGATCAAGCGCTGTTCGGACAGGATGACCTCGATCCACTTGCCGCCGCGCGCCGTGCCGCGCACATCTTCGGCGGATGCGTTGACCCTTCCACCAAACAGGCCCAGCGCCAACGCGAAGGCGAGCACCAACCTGGCGGCCATCGCCCTAATTGTCCACGCTGGCCCGCAAACGCGCAAGCGCGCCCAGCCGCAGGAAGACGAACGCAGCCAACACCTGGAGCGAGAGGGAGAAGGCGAGCACCGCCGGCAAAGAGACATCGTAGCACGCGCCCATCAACGCGCTGCCCGCGAACCAGGCTAAGCCATAGCCCACGTTGAATATGCCATACGCAGTGCCCCGTCGCTCGGGATCGCTCATCTCGGCCACCGCAGCACGCAGGATGGACTCCTGTGCGCCCATGCTCATCCCCCAGCACACCATGCCGGCCAGCGCCAGCGCCGCATCGCCGAGGAAGACGAGCGGCGCAAACAGCGCGCCCAGCGCGGTTGCGCCGGCCAAGACCCCCAGCCCAAGCCGGTCGAACAACCGTCCGAAGACCAACGCAGACAAGGCATCCACCCCCATCGCCACAGCATAGAGGACGGGGATCGCGTTCGGTGAGACGACCGCGGCTCTCTCGAAGTGGAAGGCGATCAAGGGAAAGTCGGCGAAGCCCGCCGCGACCAGCGCTGCGCCCAGCAGGTATAGCCAGTATGTCCGCCGCAACCCGCGCGCGGCCAGGCGCGGCGCGGCGATCTCCAGATCGCGCGGGCGCGGGTAAAGCCGGCGCGCGGCGAGCAGCGCCGCGATGGCCAAGCCGGCGGGGATGGCCAAAAAGGCGAATGCAGCCCGATAGTCACCCCGGCTCGCCAACACGAGCGAGGCGAGCAACGGGCCACCCACCGCGCCGATCTGATCCATGGCCTCGTGCAGGCCAAAGCCCCAGCCGCGGCCAGTGACCTGGGTGACGTGCGAGAGCATCGCATCGCGCGCCGGCGTGCGGAGCGCCTTGCCGATCCGCTCAGCGAGCATCAGCCCGGCGAGCACCTCCCAGCGGCCCGCCAGCGCCATCAGCGGGATCGCCAAAAGGTTCACCGCGTAGCCCGTCAGGGTGAACAGCCAGTATTGGCGGGTGCGGTCGCTGAGGAGGCCGGAGAGCAGGCGCAGGCTGTAACCGAGCAGCTCGCCCAGGCCGGCCACTACACCCACAACGGTCCCGCTTGCGCCGAGCACGGCCAGGAACGGGCCGGTGATGCTGCGCGCGCCCTCGTACGTCACGTCAGCGCACAAGCTGACCAGCCCCAGCAGCACGATGAAGCGCACCGCCGCCCCTCGGCTCAGCCCTTTTGTTGTCATCCTCAAGCGATCAGGGCTTTTGGCCGGCGCGATAAAAGCGGATGTGCGCCTTCTCCAGCGTGATCAGGCCCTCGCGGATGCTTGGCTCGACGCTCGCCAGGAACTGCTCCAGCTTCTCCTGGGTATCTACCAGCTCGACGATGATGGGCAAGTCCTCAGAGAGGCGCTCGATTTTGGCAGTATGGACGCGGCTGTTGGCGCCGAAGCCCATGATGCCGCGCAGGACCGTCGCGCCGGCCAGCCCTTGCCGACGCGCCTCCAGCACCAGCCACTCGTAGAGCAGCCGGCCCTCCTTGCGGTCGCTCTCGCCGATGAAGATGCGCAACAGGTAGCCTTCCTCAGGCAGGCGCACAGCAGCTCACCTCCACATCAGCGCGGCGATAGCGCGGCCAAGCCACACCGCGGCCAGGCCGATCAGCACCTGGACGGCGACGTTGGCAAAGACCGCCATCGCTTGGCCATCGCGCAGCAGGTTCATGGACTCGTTCGCAAACGTCGAGAAGGTCGTGTATCCACCCAGCACGCCGGTGAAGAGAAAGAGGCGCGATTCGGTGGTGAACAGGCCGCGCGCGTCGGCCAACTGCGAGAGCAGGCCGATGACAAAACACCCCGTCAGGTTGACGGCGAGTGTGCCATAGGGGAACTGGGCGTCGCGCAAGGCAGCTTGCACATAGCCGCTGACCAGATAGCGCAGCACAGCGCCGCAACAGCCCCCTGCGCCGACCAATGCGAGCCTCATCATAAACAAGTAGTCCATCCTGCCCTCAATGCGCCTTCTCGGCCAGGGTGCCCTCCGCTTGCTCCAAGTCCTGGTCGCGCCACGAGGCGATGTCTTCCAGCGGCTCAAGGTGGGTGAAGACGATCGCGTTTGGCACCGCGCAGCGAATGTCCGCCTCGATCCGCTCGAGTAAGCGGTGACCATCGAGCACGCTCCAGCTCCCAGGCACAAGAATATGCACGGAGACGAAGCAGCGGGCCGCAGCCTGCCGCGTGCGCAGGGCATGATACCGCACCCCATCGCGGGCGGAATAGGCGTCCAGGATTTGGCGGATCTTGGCCAGCTCGGCGTCCGGCAGCGCGACATCCATCAGGCCGTTCGCCGAGCGATTGATCAAGTGCACGCCCATGCGAATGATGTTGATGGCGACCAGCAACGCCACCAGCGGGTCAAGCCAAGCCCAGCCGGTGAGCGCCACCAGGGCCACGCCGGCCAGCACGGCCAGCGATGTGAGCACATCGGTGAACAGATGCCTGGCGTTGGCTTCTAGGGCGATGGAGTGATAGCGCCGACCTGCCCGGTATAAGACCAGCCCAAAGGCCAGATTCACCAGCGTAGCCGCCAGCGCGGCCAGCAAGCCGGCGGCGGGCTGCTCAATCGCGCGCGGGTTTAGCCAGCGGTCCACAGCAGCGATGCCGATGCCGACCGCCGCCAGCGTGATCAGCCCGCCCTCGAAGACGCTGGCGAAGTACTCCGCCTTGCTGTGCCCGTATGCGTGCTCCTCATCGGGCGGACGGGCAGCCAAATGCACCATGGCCAGCCCGACCAGCGCGCCGGCCAGGTTAACCAACGATTCGAGCGCGTCGGACAGTAAACCAAGCGAGCCAGTCAAGGCGTAGGCCAGCAGCTTCAGGCCGATCGTGAGGATCGCGGCGAGCACCGCCAGGAGAGAAAAGCGCGTCAGAACAGGCCGGCGCATGGGGCGCATTATTACCGATAAAATCTGAATCATGCCACCCGACACGCTCTTCGCCAAGATCGCGCGGCGCGAGCTGCCCGCCGAGATCGTTTATCAGGATGAGCTGGTGACGGCGTTCCGGGACATCCATCCCGTCGCGCCGATTCACGTTTTGATCATCCCCAACAAGGTCATCCCCACCCTGAACGAGGCAACCGAGGAGGACACCGCGCTGCTGGGTAAGCTGCTGCTCACGGCGCGCAAGTTGGCCGAACAGCTCGGCATTGCCGAAGGCGGGTATCGCCTGGTGCTGAATTGCAACCCCGACGGGGGACAATCGGTGTATCACTTGCATGTGCACTTACTCGGCGGTCGCAAGATGACCTGGCCGCCGGGATAGCCATTGAGGCGAGACGAACATGAAATTTCTGATCACCGGAGGCGCCGGCTTTCTCGGCGCGGCGCTGGCCAATGCGCTGGCCCGCCGCGGCCACGTCGTGCGCGTGATTGACGACGTCAGCGCCGGCGACCCCAGCCAACTCGACCCATCCGTGCACTTCACGCGCGGCGACGTAAACGACGTGCCAAAGTTGTGGTCGCTGCTGCAGGGCGTGGATTGCGTTTACCACCTGGCTGCGCGGGTATCGGTGCCGGAGTCCATCTTGTATCCGCGCGAATACAACGCCACCAACGTCGGGGGCACGGTCTCGCTGCTTCAGGCAGTGCGCGACGCGGGGGTGCGCCGGCTGGTGTTCGCCTCATCTGGCGCAGTATACGGGGAGCAACCTGAGGAACGCGCCTGTGAAGACGCCATCCCTAACCCCAGCTCGCCCTACGCCGTGAGCAAGCTGGCAGCGGAATATTACGTCAATACGATCGGCGCGCTGTGGGGGATCGAGACGGTGATCCTGCGCGTGTTCAACGCCTACGGACCCGGGCAGCAATTTCGGCCATCGCACCCGCCGGTCGTGCCGGCGGTGGTGCGCCAAGCCCTCGGCGGCGGCTCGATCGTCATCCACGGCAGCGGCCAGCAGCAGCGCGACTTTGTCTACGTGGATGACGTCGTCAACGCGCTCATGGCGGCTGCCGTGGCGCCGAACATCAACCGCTTGATCATCAACGTCGGCAGCGGCATCCCCACCAGCGTGAACGAGCTGGTGCAGACTGTAGGCCGCGTGCTGGGCAAGCAGCTCACCCCCCTCCATGTGACCTCAGAGAGCGGCGGGGTCACGCGCCTATGCGCCGACCTGCGGCGGGCCAGAGAGCGGCTGGGCTACGCGCCGCAGGTCTCGCTGGAGGAAGGCATCCGCCGCACCATCTCAGCCTTTCAAGAGAAGATGAGCATGGCTGCGGCGCGCCATCTCTCGTGATCGAGATCAAACATCTCAGTCAGCAACGCAAAGGACAGCGCGTCCTGGATGAGATCACGCTCTCCGCGCCAGGCGGTGCCATCCTGGGGATAGTCGGACCGCGCGGGGCCGGCAAAACCAGCCTGCTGCGCATCCTGGCCACGCTGGACACGCCCACCGCGGGCGATGCGCTCATCGCGGGCTATTCCGTGAACCACCAGCGCGCGCAGGTTCGCCCGTTGATCGGCTATCTGCCGGCTGCGCTGGGCGTTTATGCTGACCAAACCTGCGCTGAATACCTCGCCTTCTTCGCCGCGTGTTATGGCATACCCGCACGCGAGCGCCCCGCGCTGGTATCGGACTTGCTCCGCCTGGTAGAGCTGTATCACCGCCGCGACGACCCGGTTGACCGCCTCAGCCCTGCCATGCGCCAGCGGCTGGGGCTGGCGCGCGCGTTGGTTCATGACCCACTGGTATTGTTGCTGGACGAGCCGATGCGCCTGCTCGACCCGCGCGCCCAGGTGGAGCTGCGCGAAACGTTGAAGGCGCTGACCGAGATGAACAAGACAATCGTGATGACCTCCACCAGCCTGGCCGAAGTCCAGGATATTTGCACGCACGCGGCGATCCTCCGGGATGGCCAGCTGGTCGAGTCCGGCCCACTGGAGTCCATCACGCCGTCGCACCGCCGCATCGTCATCAAGCTGCTGGGCGACCCACAGACTGCGCTCAGGCTTGCCCTCTCCGTTAACGGCGTCGTGGAGGCGCAATTCGTCGCCGGCTCACCACTTCCGGGCGCCCGCCCAGCCCTCGCGCTGCTGAAGGAGATGCACGTCACCTTCGACGGCGGCTACGCCGACGCCAGCGCACTGCTTCGCGCACTGATGCACAGCGGCGTTCAGGTGGTGAGCTTTCAAGAGGAGTGAACCCCATGTCCGCCGACATAGGGCTGCGCCTTAACCCGATCCTCGTTCACGAGTTTGAGCGGCAGATGCGCAGCCGATACACCCATCTCGCGCTCACCGTCTACCTCGTCGTCGTAGGCAGCCTGGCCGTGTTGCTATACACCACCAGCTTCCTGAGCAGCACACGCACGGTGGGGAGCAACGGCGCGGTCGGCGCAGCGGTGTTCTACTTCCTCGTCGGCGTGCTGTTGATACTGACCACCTTTATCGTGCCCGCCATCGCCGCGAACGCAATCAGCGAAGAACGGCAGAGCTTGACGCTCGATCTGCTGCGGCTGACCCCATTTGGCGGGGGATACATCGTGCGGGCCAAACTGGCTGCCAGGTTCGGCTTTGCGGTGTTGCTGCTGATCGTGATGCTGCCGTTGTTCAGCTTAGCCTTCATGCTGGGCGGCGTAGAGCTGCGGGAGCTGGGCATCGCCGTTGGCATCGTCTTGATTTCAATGCTGACTTACCTGCTGATAGGGATATGCGTCTCGGCACACGCGAAGACGACAGCTAGCGCGCTTGCGTTGACCTACACCATCGTCCTGAGCACGGCGATCGGCACACCGCTGATCGCGCTGCTCAACGCGGCCACTCTCTTTGGCCGGCTGCCGACAAGCCCACAGGACATCAGCGCCGTGCTCGCCGTGCTCCTCGACGCGGCGATCAATGCCGGCCTCGGCGTCAGCCCGATCAGCACAACCGTGTTTGCCTTATCTGGGCTTGCTTCAGACGCAAATATCTGGCTTAACGTCGGCTTCTCAGGATCCGCCGTCCTCCCGACGCCGCTGGTCTTCTTTATCGCTATACACCTGATCAGCAGCGCCGTTTGCTACGCCGGCGCCGTGCGGCGCGTCAACGCGCCGGATTAATTCCAGCGCGAGGCCGCGCCCGCCAGCTCCACGATGTGCTGCTTGATCACCGCGGCATCCGCCGCGTCTGGCCAGTTGCGCAAGTACTCCTCCAGCAAGGCCACAGCCTGACGCCGCTTCCCCAACAGGCCATAGAGCAGGCCCAGGTTGCGCGTCTCGCTTGGATTACCGGGGTTCAAGATGAGCAGGCGCTCGACCACCTTTGAGGCGCGATAGAAATCGCCGGCGGCCGTGTAGAAGTTCTTCAGGTTATTCAACATGCGCATGAGGATGTAGCGCGCATTCACCGGATTGAGGAATGCCTCGCTAAAAGGCAAGCGTCCATCGGTCAGCGACCGCACGCGCTCGCGGCAATCATCCTCGGAGAGGATCGCGCCACGATGAAAAGGATCGAGGTAGATCACCTGCCCGGAATCGAGCACCACGCGGACGATGAAGTGACCGGGCAGCCCCACCCCTTCGGCACGCACGCCAGTGCGCTGAGCGACTTCTAGGAACAAGACGGAGAGCGAGATGGGGATGCCCAATCGCCGCTCAAGCACCTCGTTCAGGAAGCTGTTGCGCGGATCGGTGTAGTTCTCGCTATCGCCGGTAAACCCAAGCTTGTCAAACAGGAACTGGGCCAACATCAGCGCGGGTAAGTCCGCCGATGCGATCGTGCGGCCGGCGATTTCGGCCAGATAGTCCAGGCGGTCGAGATAAGCCGCGACGTCCAAATCCGGATACTCGAACTGCCCCATCACCAGCGCCGCACGAGCCAGGTTGATCGCCTCGGCGGGCCGGTTGACTTCTTGGGCAAACGCTTCTAGTGCTGCATCCAGAGGTGTGCTTGCCATACACAATGTTACCATTACTCATCCAATGACCACACACCTACTGCAAAGCGACCACGAGGGAGACGCCTTTCGACCCCCCGATCGCGCTGCCCTGCTCGGCAAGCGGGTACCTGTCTTGGACAAGGGTTGGGTGGAGTTACAAGACCTGATGGGAGATGACCTCGCCATCGTCAACGCCGCGCGGGTCTCGTTTCTTGGCGAGAGCAAGGGCAGCCAGAAAGACAAAAGGCTGCTGTTCTACCTGATGGAGCACCGCCACACCAGCCCGTTCGAGCAGGTGGAGTTCAAGTTTCGCGTGCGTGCGCCGGTGGTAACGTGGTGGCAATGGGTGCGCCACCGCACCTGGCAGTTTAACGCCCAATCCGGGCGCTACGTGGCGTTTGAGGAAGATGATTTCTACGTGCCGGCCGCTTGGCGTCGGCAATCGCCATCCAACAAGCAAGCCAGCCTGGGGGAACTGACGCCCGATGCGGGTGAACCACTCACCCAGGCCTTGCTAGACCACTACGAGCGCAGCTATCAGCTCTATCGGCAAGCGCTGGCAGCCGGCGTCGCGCGCGAGCAGGCGCGCCTCTTTCTGCCGGGGTTTGCCGTGTATTACACCTGGGTGGCCAAGGTCGATGCGCACAACCTCATGCACTTCCTCAGCCTACGGATGGCCGAGGACGCCCAGTATGAGATTCGCGTCTATGCGCGCACCATCTACGAGCATTTCTTCAAGCCCGCCCTACCCTGGACAGCCGAGGCATTTGAGACATTCATCCTCGCCCGCCTGACCCAACAAGCGTGAGACGGAACGGAATACGGAATACGCACTACGCAATACGGAATACGTATTTCGTATTGCGTATTGCGTATTTCGTATTGCGTATCACACAGTGTGCATTTGCTAAACGGCCAATCCGGTTACCCTGATGTCACTTTCTTATCAGCAAGCGCTGCGCAACGAGCGGCTGAACGCGATTGAGGTCACCTTGGCGACGCCGTTCATCGTCATGGTGACGCAGTATGTGCCCGTGTTGGTGGCGCGGCTGGGGGCTTCGCCGCTGCTGCTCGGCATCCTCACCTCCGGCGCCGCGCTGATGCTCACCCTCGCTTCGGCGCTTGGGCCGGCTTGGCTGCGCCGCGTGCCCGATTGGCCGCGCAACATGACCATCCCGCTGCTGATCTGGCGCACCGTGCTGATCCTGACGCCGCTCTGCTTGTTCCTTCCGGCGTATCAGGCCGAGGCGATCGTGGCCGCTGTGGTCATCTTACACTTCGCGGCCGGCCTCGGCGTCTATGCGATCACAACCTTTCTGGCGCGCATGACCCTGCCCGAGCGCGTCGCCCGACTGGTCAGCATGCGCTGGACCATGCTGGGCGTCGGAATGGCGATCTTTACTGTGTTCCTAGCAGCCATCCTCGATGCTTTCCCCCTGCCGGTCAACTTTATCGCGGCCTGCGCCTTGGCGCTGGGCATCGGCTCGACGAGCATCGCTGTGTTAAGCAAGGTACAGGTCGCGCCGCCTGCCCATCCGTCCGCCGCGCGGTCGCGCGCCGACGCGCGGGCTTTCCTCGCCCACGCCCCAGCGCGCAATTATCTGATCATCACCTTGCTCGCGCAGATTGGGGTGAGCGCCCCTGGGCCGCTGATCACGTTGCAAATGGTGCGCGTGCTGCAGGCGACGAATGTGGAGTATGGCTGGTACCTGGCCATCTACTGGCTCAGCCTGGCGCTGGTCGGCCTGTTCGTGCCCCAGCTCACCGACCGCTTTGGCAACGCCAAAGTATTCGCCGGATCGTGCCTCGGCTCGGGGTTACAGTTGGTGACATTGGCGATCGCGCCGTCGCTGCCGGTCACCTGGCTGGCCGGCTTCATCGGCGGGGCAACTTCGGTCGCGCTACAGGTGACCTCTTATGCGCTGATGGTGCAGTGCGCGCCGCCGGACAAATTTGAAGGATATGTAGGGGCGCACTCAACGGTGACGAACTTCGCGCTATTCGCTGGCCCGCTGGTGATGTCGGCGCTAGTGGATGACGGCGTGTCTATTGCCGTCGGGCTATTGATCTGCGCTGCGGTGCGGGCCGCGTCAGGTGTGCTGACTTTGCGCCTCTCCCTGGCGGCCGACCCAACGGCCTAGTAATACAAGCCCCAATTGGCAGCCGCCTGATCCTCCATCATGCTCGGATCCCAGGTCTCCAGACCCATCGTGACCTTGGCGACCCGCTGAGCGACCTCCTGCGTCTTTTGACGAACCTGCTCCACAAGCGCCGGCCCATAGGGGCAAAACGGCGTGGTGAGGATCATCGTCACGTTCACGCTGTCCGGCGTGAACTCCAGCTTGCGGATCAGGCCCAGCTCGATCACGCTCATGCCCAACTCCGGGTCATATACCTCACGCAAGGCTTGGCGCACTTTCTCCTCCAGTGCGCTGTATTCGTTCAGCGTGATTTTCGGTTGGTTGCTCATCGCCTTCGGTTCGTCACTCATCGTTCTATCGCCCTCCTCAAAAAGCGCATCCGCGTCAGTTTGTGGACAGTGCCGAGATTCTAACAGGTCGCCCGCTCGTGGCGGGCATGTGGGAGTCTCGCGCAGCCGCTTTAGGGGCTTGGCTGTCGCGCAGCACGACGCCTCCCTTTCTTCTTCTGCTCGCAGGGATACAGTAGGGGCCGCACGCAGGGAAAGCGCGAAGACACATTCGCTTCGCCTCTATTACTGAACGCCAATCCCAGCATTGACAACCTTAAAAACCCGAGGTAAACTTTAAGTGTCAGTTGTGCGCACGGCACGGATGAGAAAGTGGGTCCATAGCCCACTTTCTTCTTTCCATGCAGGTATGAGGTCGCAGCGATGAAGAGCGAGTTTATCCTGGCGCTGAATCAGATTGGCACCGAGCGCAGCCTGCCGCGCGAGGTGATCGCCAAGGTCGTCGAGCACGCCCTGGTGCAGTCCTTTCGCAAGCACGCCAACATTATGAACAGCCAACAGGTGGCGGCGACTGTGGACTTGCACAGCGGCGAGATGCGCCTGTTCGTGGAGAAGGAAGTCGTTGAGGAAGTCCTGGACGAGCGCACCGAGATATCGCTGGCGGAGGCGCGCAAACACAAGCCGGACGCCGAGCTGGGCGACTGCATCATGGTTGACGTGACGCCCAAAGACCTGGGTCGAATTGTTGCACAAAATACAAAACAGCTTATCATACAAAAGCTCCGCGAAGCAGAGCGAGATTTCCAATATAATCAATTTGTTGAGCGCGAAGGGGAGATCGTGCGCGGCATGGTACAAAGCATGCGCGGGGGCGATGTCGTGGTGAATTTAGGCCGCGTGGAAGCCACTCTGCCGCGCAAAGAACAAATCCCCGGCGAACGATACGAACCACAGCAACATATCCGCGCTTACGTCGTCGAGGTCAAGCGCAGCGGGCGCGGGCCGCAAATTACCCTTTCGCGCGCGCACAAAAATTTCCTGCGCCGGCTGCTTGAAGTGGAAGTGCCGGAGATCGCCAATGGGCTGGTGGAGATCAAAGCCATCGTCCGCGAAGCCGGCTCGCGCTCAAAAGTCGCAGTCGCAGCCCTTCAGCCCAACGTTGACCCCGTCGGCACGTGCATCGGTCAGCGCGGATCGCGCATCCAGAACATCATCAACGAGCTGAACGGTGAGAAGATAGATGTGATCGAGTGGAACGCCGACCCGACGATCTACATCGCCAAGGCGCTTGGACCGGCTAAGGTCCTCTCCGTCCATCCCATCGACGCCAAGAGCGCCCTGGTGATTGTGCCCAACGACCAGCTCTCGCTGGCCATCGGGCGCGAGGGGCAGAACGCGCGCTTGGCCGCCCGATTGACCGGTTGGCGGATTGACATCAAGAGCAGCAGCGAAGCGCTCGGCGAAGCGCTAACCAAGATATCGGACGATCCGGACCTCCAGGCGTGGATGGGCGAGGAGATCATCCAGGCCATGCCGGCCTTGCGCGAGCTGCTCGTGCGCCAACGCACCCTGCCCACAGCATTCACCCAGGAAGAGTTCGCCTTGGTGCGACGGGTGGTGGATGGCGTGTTCGCCTATGAAACGGCGCGCCGCTCCAGCGTCAAAGCCGAGAGCGCGACGCCCGTCCAGCGAGAGACAGCGCAAAGCGAGCAACGCCAGCACGCTCGCCAGGCAGCACTCGCCGCCATTCCCAAGGCAGCTTATAACATGCCGATCTCCGAACTTGGCCTATCGCCCCGCGTGGCGCAGCACATCCTGGCCGCCGGCATCGCCTCGGTAGGCCAGCTCTTGGAATACGGCATCCGCGGCGACGAGGGATTCTTGTCCATAGAGGGCATCGGACCCAAAGCGCTCAGTGAGATCAAACAAGCACTCGACAAAGTGCTTGGGCATTGGCAAGTTGCCAACGCCGCCCAGCCGGCATCAGCCATCAGCGCCACAGCGGAATCCTCCCTCGCTTCGAGCGAATCCGAGGCTGCTCAAGAAACGACCGAGCAAGCCCAGCAATACTTCATCGAAGCGATGAACGAGGCGTTCGGAGAGATAGGCAACAGCGGCCCAGACGCGAAGGATAAATCGTGATGACAAAAGCGCACACTGCGGCACAGGATACACGCACAGAACAACCAAATAAACAGCCTCGTGGGCGCGGCCCCGCCCGACACGTCCCGATGAGGACGTGCATCGGCACCCGCACCCAGCATCCAAAGCGCGATATGATCAGGCTGATACGAACAGAGGATGGTCATATCGTGATTGACCAAACCGGCAAGCGAGGCGGCAGCCGCGGGGCCTATCTCTCGAAGAGTCGCAAGGCGGCCGAACTGGCGATCAAACATAAACGACTCGAAGCCGCGTTTGGCCAGCCGGTGTTGAAGGAAGATGAAGAGGCGATCTTGGCGTTCTTCAGCCAGTTCGATTGACCGCCATCGCACTGGCTGACCGCGATATTTCTAGGATGACGGACGCAGGCTTTAGCCTGCGTTCTTATTGCTGCTGCTCCGCAGCGCGAATCTCGCCGAGATGGAGCAGAGATCTGAGCCGACGATCGGCCAACGATGGCCGGCTCAGGCCTCTCCTCCGATCGAAGCTGTAAATCGAAGCCGCGGAGCGCAGCGCGACCGGAGGTGAAACGATGGCAACAGAAACCAGAACCCCCGCCCGCTCGTCCCAGGGCAACCGGAGTGGCGGACGCAGCGGCGATGGACGGCGCGAAGGGCCACGGGCGCCACAGCCGGCACCCAGCGTCCCGCCCGACACGCCAAAGGTGCTCGAGCTACCAGCTTCTATCTCGCTGCGAGAGCTGGCGACGCGCATGAACGTCAGCCCGATCAATGTGATTCGCGAGCTGATGCAAAACGGCGTGATGGCCACGATCAATCAACAGTTAGATTTCGACACAGCCGCCATCGTCGCCAGCGCTTTTGGCTGGGAGGCCAAGCCCATACCAGCGGCGATCGAAACCCCAGCGCCGGAGCCGCCGACGCCTACCGACAGCAAGCCGGCCCCCACCGCCAAGGCCGTCACGCTTAAGCAGCGCTTGCTGGCAGAGGAGCAGGCCGGGGATAAGGACGCGCTCAAACCGCGTCCGCCGGTGGTCACCGTCATGGGCCACGTGGACCACGGCAAAACCTCGCTGCTGGACGCGATCCGCAAGACCGACGTCGCCAGCACCGAAGCGGGCGGCATCACCCAGCACATCGGCGCTTACATGGTCGAACATCAAGGCCGCAAGATCACCTTCCTAGACACCCCGGGCCACGAGGCTTTTACTGCCATGCGCGCACGTGGCGCACAGGTGACCGATATCGCCGTGCTCGTCGTCGCTGCCGATGACGGCGTGATGCCACAAACCCGCGAAGCGATCGCCCATGCGCGCGCCGCCCAGGTGCCAATCATCGTCGCTCTGAACAAGATAGATAAGCCCAACGCGCGGCCCGAGATGGTGAAGAAGGAACTCAGCGAACTGGGCCTCGTGCCAGATGAATGGGGCGGCAACACGCTGTTCATCCCGGTATCCGCCAAGCAGCGCATCGGCATAGAAGACTTGCTGGAGGGCATCCTGCTCGTGGCAGAATCCCTCGACACAATTAAAGCCAACCCCAACCGCAGAGCGGTGGGCACAATCATCGAAAGCCAGCTCAGCAAGTCCAAAGGGCCAATCGCCACTGTGCTGGTGCAAAACGGCACGCTGCACGTCGGGGATGCGTTCGTCGCCGGCAGCACGTATGGACGGGTGCGGGCGATGTTCGACTTCCGCGGACAGAGCGTGAAGAAAGCCGGCCCATCTACGCCGGTGAGCATTACCGGACTTTCCGAAGTGCCCATCGCCGGAGACATCCTCGAAGTCGTGGAGGACGAGCGGGTGGCCCGTGCGCTGGCCGAAGAAAACCAGGCCAAGGCAGCCAAAGAGAGCAATGCACGGCGCATCACCAACTTGGAGCAGTATTTCGCCCTGGCCAAGGCCAGCAAGGCGCGGAAGATGTTCTTCATCGTCAAGGCCGACACACAAGGGTCACTCCAGCCGCTTGTTGAACAGCTCTACAAGCTCAACCCTCCGGACACCGCCCAGAACAGCGAGGCCGTGCGCCTGGAGGTCATTCATCAGGGCACCGGCGACGTGACCGAGAGCGATGTGAACCTGGCGATTGCGTCCGGCGCCGTCATCCTGGGCTATGAAGTAAGCGTGGACACCGCCGCGCGCCGCAAGGCCGAGAGCAATCATGTGGACATACGCCTATACGACGTGATCTACAACCTGCTTGAAGACGTCGAAAAGGCGATGAAAGGCTTGCTCGCCCCTAAGATCGTCGAGAAGGTCATTGGCACAGCGGAGGTGAAGCAGACCTTCAAGATCGCCAAGGTGGGCATCGTGGCCGGCGTGCGCGTGACCAGCGGCATCGCCGCGCGCAACGCCAAAGTGCGCGTCCGGCGCGGCGGCCAGCTCGTCCATACCGGTGTGGTCGCCTCGCTCAAGCGATTGACCGAGGATGTGAAGGAAGTGCGCCAGGGCTTTGAATGTGGCTTAAGCATCGAAGGATTCAGTGACTTCAAGCCGGGCGACCTGCTTGAGTTCTTTGTCGAAGAGCAGACATCATGAGCAAGAAATACGAACGGCGCGTTAGCGAGTTGGTCCGCCTCCACGTCACCGAGCTGTTGGAGCGCGAGCTGAATGACCCGCGCGTGCGAGCGACGCAGGTGACTATCACTGATGTCGAAGTGACCCCGGATGCGCGACATGCCAAGGTGTTCTACAGCCTGATCGGCGACCAAGCAACCAAGGCAGAGGTGGCGCGCGGCCTGGAAAGCGCCGCCGGCTGGGTCAGCCGCGAGCTCGGCAAGCGTCTGCATACGCGCCACACCCCGCACATCACGTTCGTGTTCGACGAATCGCTCGAACGCGGCGACCGCCTGTCGCGCCTGCTGGATGAGCTAAAGTCTGATAGACCAGCGCAATCAGATGCTCAGTAACCCAAGCGCCTGGGCGGACGCAGAAGGGCTATTGCGCCGCGCCCACGCTATCCTCGCCGTCACACACGTCTCGCCCGACGGGGATGCCATCGGCAGCCTCATGGGGTTGACCCACGCGCTGCGCGGCTTGGGCAAAACGGTTACGCCGGCATGCCAAGATCCCCCTCACCCGCGCTTTGAATACCTCAAAGGCGTACACGACATTCGTCAATCGGCCGAGGGAGACTTCGACCTGCTCGTCGTGCTGGATACGAGCGACCTGGCTCGCCTGGGCACGATCTTCCTGCCGGCGCAACACGGCCGCCTGCCGATGGTGGTGATTGATCATCACGTCACCAACCTGAACTTCGGCACGGTCAACATCGTCGAGCCCACCGCCTCGTCAACTGCCGAGATTGTGCTGGCGCTGTTGAAGAAAATGGGAGTGCCGCTCACGCCCGACATCGCCAGCGCCCTTCTCACCGGCGTGATCACGGACACGTTAGGGTTTCGCACCTCCAACACCACCTCCAACACCTTGGCCGCTGCAATGGAGCTGATGCAGCACGGCGCGCCCCTGCCCGAGATCATCCGTCGTGCGCTGGTGATGCGCTCGTTCGACTCGTTGCGTTTGCTGGGAGCCGGGCTGAGCAGCGCCAAACTGGAGGGGCGATTGGCGTATGCCACCCTGAGCCAGAAATTGCGCCGCGAGCTGGGGGTACAAGAGGAGCGCGGCGACGGCGGCCTGGTGGGCACGCTGATCACAGCCTACGAGGTGGACGTTGCTGCTGTCTTCGTCGAATTGACCAGCGGCGAGATTGAGATCGGCCTGCGCGCCCAACCTGGCTTCGATGTCTCTCAGGTCGCCCTGGAGTTCGGCGGAGGCGGCCATGCCGCCGCTGCCGGCTGCACCCTGCCCGGACCTATGCGCGACGCCGTCAACCGCGTTATCCCGCGCCTCAAGCGTGTGATCGAAGAGACATGATGGATGCGTAGCCTTGGCCGCCTTGCGACAACTTGCGTGTGTCTAGATTGCTCGAAATGACAGGGGGAGGCAGGGTCCGGCGACCCTGGTGCGCTCAACATGCTAAGCATCACCGACCTGCTCGATGCTTGGCTTGCTTCGCAGTGACGACGTGAGCGATGCGCTTGTGGGATGACCGACATGTGTGCCCAACGATGTAAGCCTTTCATTTTGGAACATTCCCCAGCGAATGAACGCCCCCTACCCTTGTGTATAATTAGGAATGTATTCCTCGATAGCTCAATGGGTAGAGCAACCGGCTGTTAACCGGTAGGTTACAGGTTCGAGTCCTGTTCGAGGAGCTAACAAGCGGCCGTGAGCTGATTGAGCGCGGCGCGCAACGTGTTCCTCAGCAGCATCGCTATTGTCATCGGCCCAACCCCCCCTGGCACAGGCGTAATCGCCGAGGCAACCTCGCGCACCTCGTCAAAATCCACATCGCCCACCAAGCGAAACCCGCGCGGGTCGCTCGGGTCAGCGAGGCGATTAATGCCCACGTCAATCACCACGGCGTCCGGCTTGACCATATCGGCGGTGACAAAGCGCGGTCGGCCGATCGCAGCCACCAGGATATCCGCGCTGCGGGTCACTTGGGCGATGTTGGGCGTTTTGCTGTGGCAAATCGTCACCGTGGCGTCGCGCGCCAGCAACATCAGCGCCGTCGGCAACCCCACGATCGTGCTGCGCCCCAGCACAACCGCTCGCCGGCCGCCGATCTGGACGCCGCTGCGCTCTAAGAGCTCGACACAACCTTGAGGCGTGCACGGTGCAAACGGCACGTGTGCTCCCTTCACCCCTAACAGTCCGAGGTTAGCCGGGTGAAAACCGTCCACGTCTTTTTGTATGGGGATAGCCTCCACAACGCGCCGAGCGTCTATGTGCGATGGCAAGGGCAACTGGACCAGGATGCCGTGCACGTCGCAGCGCGCGCTCAGCTCGCTCAGCAACTGCAACAGTTCATCCTGCGAGATGGTGGCCGGCAGCTCATACCCAAACGACTGGATGCCCACCTCGGCGCAGGCACGTCGCTTATTGCGAACATAGGTCGCGGACGCCGGGTCGTCGCCGATGAGGACGGTCGCCAGGCCGGGGATGACGCCATGCTCAGCCTTCAGGCGCTCTACCTCTGCTTTGATCTCAGACCGCACGGCCGCGGCAATGGCTGAGCCATCAATGATTCTGGCACTCATCGTTCAAAATGCGCAGCGCGCCGGCCGTCATCAGCGCAACGCCCAGAGGCAACGCATCCTCATCTATTTGAAAGCGCGGGCTATGGTGAGGTTCAGTAATGCCCTTGTCTCGGTTGCCCGCGCCGACGAATACATACGCGCCGGGCGCGGCGCGCAAAAAGAACGCGCAGTCCTCTGCGCCCATGGTGCGATAGTCGCTGCGCACGCGCGCAGCGCCGACCAATTCGGCCGCCACCCGACGCATCAGCGCCGCGATAGTGGGATCGTTCACCGTCGCCGGCGTGCTCTTCTCCGAGAAGCTGACATGCGCTTCGCACCCCAGCGCGCCGGCGACGCCAGCAGCGACGCTTTGGACGCGCAACCGCAATAAGCCCATCACGTCGTCGCTAAAGGCGCGGATTGTGCCCTGCAACTCCGCACTATCCGGGATGATATTCGGCGCTGTGCCGCTGTGGACGCTCCCCACGGTCACTACGCCCTGCTCTAACGGATTGAGATTGCGGGCGACGATGGTCTGTAGAGCGGTGATGATATGCGCTGCTGCGACGATGGGATCGCGGCCCAGATGAGGCGACGCCCCATGCGATCCGCGTCCGCGCACCACGATGCGATATGCGCCGCTGGCGGCCAAGGCCGGCCCATCGGTCACGCCGATGGTGCCGGTCTCTTCCTCTGCCCACATGTGCAGGGCCAGGGTGTGATCTGGCCTGGGATCTTCCAGAACGCCGTCCTCGATCATGGCCAGCGCGCCGCTGACGATCTCCTCCGCCGGCTGGAAGACGAACTTCACCACCCCGCGCCACTCATCTCGGTGCCGCGCCAACAGCTCGGCCACCCCCAGCCCAATCGCGGTATGCGCGTCGTGCCCACAGGCATGCATTCGGCCTTCATAAACGGACCTGAACGGCAGGTCAAGTTGCTCATGGATGGGCAAGGCGTCCATGTCAAAGCGCAACAGCAGCACACGGCATCCTGGATGTGCCGCCTTGCCCTCCATCAGCCCCACCACGCCAGTTTGACCGACGCCGGTTCTTACGGCATAACCCAGCTCGCCGAGCCGCCGGGCGACGATGCTGGCAGTGCGCTCTTCTTGAAAGGCCAGCTCAGGGTGTTGGTGAAGGTCTCGGCGCGTGGCCACGAGCTGGCTGCGCATGGCGAGCGCCTCTTCGCGTAGCTGTTCAGTCGTGATCATCGCTGCTCCACGATAAACGTTTCATTCGATGACTATGCGCCGTAAACCTGTCCCAAGGTCAAGCCCAGCGAGGTTTCCCATTCGCCTGCGGCCCAGCGCATCCCGCGGGTCATCATCAGCAGCACTGGGGGCAGCGCCACAATATTCGCCTGATGTCCCAGCGAACAATAGAAGACTCGCCCGCGACCGTAGGTCTTCGTCCAGATCACCGGCATGATGACGTTATCGTAGTCCTCAAACGTCGTCGTCGCCAACACGCGGATAGCTGGGTCAATATGCATGTAGTACTGCTCAGTCCGCACGTCAAAATCTGCGACGCCCTCAGTGATTGGGTTGCGGTGGACGATCCTGACCCAGTAGTGCCGGCCATCGCCGCCCGGATGGGCGACCCATTGTCCGCCGGTCATAAAGTGATATTCGGTCTCGTGGCGAAAGGCGTCACACATGCCGCCGTGACAGCCGGCAAGGCCCACACCATCGCGCACGGCTGCCAGCAGCGGCTCAAGCTGGTCGCGCCTGATCGTCCCCATTGTCCAGATCGGGACAATCAGATTGAGTTGGCGGAGGGCATGCAGGTCACAAAAGGCGTCGAGCGTATCGGCACAGCGCACCGCAAACCCTTCCGCGATCAGCGCGTCGCGCAGCAAGGCTGCGACCTCAGCCGGTTGATGACCTTCCCAGCCGCCATAGACAATGAGCGCCTGTTTCATGGGGTGGTGTCTAGCCATTTGCGACGTTCTCCAGCTTCTCCACGACCGTCGGGGGCGAGGATGA
>JAGHYX010000173.1 GCA_017743375.1 Chloroflexota bacterium | reverse complement strand
TGGCGACATGCCCGTCAATGACGATGGGCTGGCCGTCTGCGCCCTTTGCCGGCTCACTCAGAATCGAGATGGCGAGCTTGCGAAGCTGGTCAAAGGTGCGCGGACGACCCTTGCGGTTGATTCGCGGGTCGCCTTTTGTGAACGGTTTGCCAAACCTGCGCGGTTTCTCCTGCTCCATAACTCAACCATCCTCGCGGCTAGGAAACCAGATTGATTTTGTTTTAGCTGTAATATTTTGGCCGACAAGCTCAGCAAACGATTTTACCGCTTCCTCTGATTCAAAACAAACTTTGATTGTGCGATAAGGCGAGTTGGCCGGATTGGCGTCAGGCGCGCCGCATTCTGAATTTGCCTGCTCGCTGTCTAGCAGCGATGATAGGCCGGCGATGTCGAGCCGCCACTGGTTCAACGTATCCTCGTCCAACCCCCACTCGATAAGCTGCTGGGCTTCCCAGCCGGCAAGAGCATCCCAGTCCCAGTGGCCGGTTGCGCCAGAATGCAGCAGGACGACCAGCCGGCGACGCTCGTCGTCGGTCAGCGCGCGAGACGCGCGTCTTACATCAAGCTCGTAGTCCTCGCCATAGACGGCCTTAAGAGCGCTCAAGCGCTGGTGACCGTCGTAGACTTCATTGTCCGGGCCTACGACCACGAGTTGCACCTGGCCGTAGTCGCGCCAGGAGTCCAGCAAACGCTGAGCGGCGCGCTTGGTGATCTGCCGCGGGTTATGCTCCCAAGGCTTCAGATCGCGCAGCTTCACGCGCTCGTTCGTCCACGTCAGCGACATGTTTTGAACGACTCCATCGCCTGCTCCAGCAACTCAAAGGCACGCTGATGACGCTCTAGGTCACGTTTAAGCTGCTGGATTTCATTGCGCAGCGCGCGAATCTCCGCGGCCTGTTTGGCCGTCACCGCAGCCAACAGAACGGCGGAAACAGCAAACAGCGCAGAGAAGGCGTCCATGCGCATCAGTGGTCTTTGCGCAGGAGCTTGGCTAGGTTATCTGGCAGCGGTATGCCCAGCTCATGCAAGCTCGCAGCGATGCGACCGAGAAGCGACGCTTGGATGATGACCCAAGTCGCAGCGGCCACAGCCTGCAACCCGAGCTCGTCGGCTACGATGCGGATGCTGACGTAGGCGACGACATACGGCAGCAGATGCCGCCACAAGAAATTCGCCAGTGCCGGCAGCTGGAAGTCGTCGTTTCTGATGCTGGCGGCCACGGCAAGCGCGGTGTTGACCAAGATCGACGCGGCGATGAACTGCACCTCCGGCAGTTCAGCAATGTACCTGAGAAAGGCCTGAACCTGTGTGATGTCCATGCCCTGATTGTACACGTATTACAGGCGGCTAAGGCTCAACGTCGAGCGAGAACTCGGCGGCGAGACGGTTTGTGGTCTTGCTGATGGTCAAGCGTCCCCACACGCAACCGTACATGCGCGGAGGTTTGCCAGTGCGCGCTGAGTAGCCACGCTCGGCGTAATCGTCGAGATAGGAAGGACAGCGAATGTGCCAGGTGAAGGAGCGGCGGGGTATGCCACTAACAGATAGCTCTTCACGCGCGACAGGCAGGACGTAGCAGTCGTGCGTATGGCCCTGAACGATGACATCGGCGGAGATGTAGCTTTGCATGCGGCGGGTATCCAGCGTGCCAAAACTCATCATGCCGCCTGAACCGCTCCCGTGCGAGTAGCGAATCGTGAGCGTGCCGATACGCGGGGTGCTGGTATGGAAAGTCAGGCGGACCCAGCCGGCGTAAGGCATCGAGGAGCATTTTGAACCACGGTCGCGCAGCGCAGAAGCGATGCGTTCAGTAAGCAAAGTGCCATAGTGCTGAAGGACGCTCTGCTCGTGGTTGCCCATCGCCAGCATCGCGAAGTTGCCGGCGTAGGGCGCGTAGCGCTCGATGGCGCGGTTGACAATCGAGTCGAAGTAGTCATCGCGCTTGTGCTGATTGGCAAGGCCGGCATAGGACGCGCGGGGGTCGCCTCTGCCCTGCATCGCATCGCATAAGTCGCCCAAGTCCAGGATGATGGCATTTCGCTCGCGCGCGAGTTCTAGGTGGCGGATTTCAAGCTCAGACCGCTGGGCGGGGTGGTCGTAATGCCGGTCAGAGGAGAGCATCAGATAAATCTCTTCGTCTCGTTGCAATGTGATGTCAATGTAAAGAACATCGAGTCCGCGCCTGCGGGTTGACCATTGCACGACAGGATTATATCTGCCTTCTTAAAGCAAAGCCAACCGCGCTTTGCGGTTGGCTTAGAGGAAGGAGGAAACAGATGGACCGATGACTATTTTACCAGACACGCTCGCTTTACGCAAGCAGGGCGCGCAGGTCGCGCTCAAGCTGGCCAAGCTGGTGCGGCGCATAGCGCAGCACGCGCCAGCCAAGCACGACGGCGCGGTTGTACTTCTCCAGGTCGGCTAGATAGCCGACCGGTCTGACGTGCCGGCCACGAATCCACACACCCCCTTCGACTTCGACAGCAACCTTTATCAACGGCCAGGCGAAGTCGAATCGCCAGCGGCGTTCAGGGTCAAAGCGATACTCGCGTTCTGGCGCAGGCAGGCCGAGGTTGAAGGCGATGGCAGAGACCTGGGCGAAGAGCACTGCTCGGGAGCAGTATAACAGCAATGAGAAGCAGGGGTTAACATAACTCAAAACGCACAGGAAGCCCGTAGAGCCGCGTTTTGACGCTCAAAGGTATCCAGATACCTGGGCAGGCCGAAACGCCCCAAAAATGGGCCTCTGGATGCGTTACAGGGCATATTTTTCCGGGGTCGCCGGCCAGCCGGCCAGACAAACAGCCAAGGTTGATGGGCGGCCAGCCGGCGATGCGCGTTACACCCCCTGAGAACTCAAAAAGCGGGCCGTAGAGCCGCGGAAGCTGGGCCACAGGCATCTGGATACCTGTGGGAGTCAAAAGGCCCTAAAAAACGCCCTCTGGATGCGTTACAGGCCATGTTTTTTGGGGGTCGGCGAACCCGTCTGGCGCGCGCTACTTCGCCCGGACATCCATCGGACCGTCAAAGACTTCAGCGAACGACGCCTTAGCAGCGTAAAAGCCCAGTTGCATCTTCCCGACCGCGCCGTGGCGATTTTTGCGGATTTGAACTTCGATGGTGCGGATGGGCGGCGGGTTCAACAGGTCGCCAATATCGGCGCGTTCGAGAACGAGAAGGGCGTCGGCGTGCTGCTCGATGGTGCGAGACTCCCGCACCTCGCCAGCGTCGTTGACCTGGGAGCCGGCGACGATGGATAGGCCAAGTTGGCCAGCAAGCGTCTTAAGCGCAAGTGCTACTTCAGCCACTTCCTGCTCGCGGTTCTGGTCGCGGCGAATGCGACCGTCCACGAGTTGGATGTAATCCACGACAGCGAGCTTCGCCCCACACTGCGCATGATGGCGCAGAAGGTGGCGTAGCTGGCCAACAGAGATGCCGGGCCGATACTCGATGGCAATCGGCATCTTGGCGATCTGGTCGGCAGCGTCCATCAGCCGGCGACGCTGGTCGGCGCGCGTTCGGTCATCCAGCGCGAGAACGTCCGCCGGCGACAAGCTGATGCCGGCATGACGACTAAGCAACACACGGCAAACTTCCGGTTCGCTCATCTCGCACGAGACGATGAGGACAGGATGACCAGCGCGCGCCGCATTCAATGCCATCTGAAGCATCAGCGTGGTCTTGCCAGCTCCAGGCTTACCGGCAATCACGGTCAGCCGACCAGGGCACAAGCCGCCCAAAATCCGGTCAAGCGCGCTTAGGCCAGTAGGAATGCCGGGTAATCGCTCGCCTGCGGCGTCGTAGTCAGCGATGCAGTGAAGAAGGGCGTCTGCGAGCGAGACGGATTGTTTTTTGCCGGTTGTGAGCAAAGACAGCCGGTTAGCGGCGTAGGTGGGCAGGTCATCGTGCCCTCGCCTAGCGGTCTCGATGATGTCCTGCGCGATGTTCACCGCTGTGCGGCGCTGCCAGTCGCGGTAAACGATCTCAGCGTAATACTGGACGTTCAGCGCGTTAGGCGTAACACAGCACAGCTCGGCGATGTAAGGTTCGCCCCCTGCTTCTTCCAGTCGATCTCGTATGCGCAACTCGTCGGATAGCGAGAGAAGGTCGACCGGGCAGCCGCGCCCGAACAGCGCTAGCATCGCTTCAAAGATGTGCTGATGACGCTCTTCCCAAAAATGCTCTGGCTTGAGCATATCAGCTAGCACAGCCAGCGCTTCTTGGTCAATGATTGCTGCCCCAAGGGCCGCCTGTTCTGCTTCTTGGTTGTAAATTGGCGTGATGTCAACTTGGGTTGGCTTAGTTCCGTTTCGGTTTGCGTACATATCCTCCTCGCTCCTCGTCATAGACTAGCTCGTATTCCTGCTGGATTGAGCGAATGGCCTGGAGGTTTATCACCGCTCCTGGCCAAGTACAGGTTAGGCCGGCCCTTCGCGCTTCATCGCGCGCTGCCTTGAGGCGCGTTTCGTCGCAGCGCAACTCGTGAAGCGTCTCGGCGGCCTTTGCCCATCGCGCCTTGTCGGACTTGGTAGGCATCACTTCAAAGATGCGGGCAAAGGCGAGACATTGCGCTTCAAGGTGAGGGGGGAGAGACCACGCGCGGATTATGCGTTCTGCTGGATCGTGGCCTTCCAAACGGTCTAGCACGTGGTCCAGGTAGTCGCGCATTCTGTTGTTCTGGTTCTCAAGAGAGGACGCGGGCGCGCGCGA
>JAGHYX010000037.1 GCA_017743375.1 Chloroflexota bacterium | reverse complement strand
TTACTTAGATAGTCAGCGTTATCTCTCACTCAGCAAACGCTCGATTTCGCGCTTGACGCTCTCTAAGTCCTTTAGATTGAGATAAACGATAGCATAACGAATGTAAGCAACTTCATCCAGCTCGCGCAGACCCTGAAGCACCAAGTCGCCGATCTCGCGCGCAGCGACCTCGCTCTTGTTCATCGCCAGCACGCGCGACTCGACCTGGCTGACCAGGCGCTCAATGTCCTCGGCCGCGACCGGCCGCTTCGCACAGGCGATCCGGATGCCCTCCAGGATCTTGTCTCGGTTGAACGACTCGCGCCGACCGCTGCGTTTGACCACCAGCGGCGTGGAATCCACCACGCGCTCGATGGTGTTGAAGCGTCGCCCACACGCGCGACAGACCCGCCGTCGGCGGATGTTGCCCCCCGGATCACGCACGGTGTCAATCACGTGCGTGTCGTGTGAGCCACAGGTCGGGCACTTCATAGGTTGGACGATACAGCCATGTCGCGTCCAGAACGTTTGTTCGGGACTGGGCATGGCCGCACAAGGGCGGGGATTGTAAAGTTGAACCGAGATCAAGTCAATGACCTGCCAAAAATTTAAGAAAAGACCGCCCCGACGCCAGCGGCAACCTCGGCGCATCACCCTGTTGCCGCTGGCGCCTGTCGCCGCGCTAGCGGCGTCGCAGGAACGAAGGCAGTTCTAGGTTGTTGTGATCAATAGACACGGGCCGCGGCTGCTCCGCTGGCTCGCCTTCGCTGGCCAATGGCTTCATCGTGGTCGTGCGGATTGCGCTGCTGATGCGCGAGGCGCGGCGCGACAAGCCGCCTGAATGGTCAAAGCCAGTGGCGATCACCGTGATGCGAATCTGATCCTTCATGTTCTCGTCTATCACCGCGCCGAAGATCACGTTGCAATCTGGATGGGCGGCTGCCTTGATGATCGTCGCTGCCTCGTTCACCTCGAACATGCTGAGGTCGGTCCCGCCGGTGATGTTGAAGAGGATCCCACGTGCGCCGTCAATCGTGACGTCCAGCAGGTTCGAGGTGATCGCCTGTTCGGCGGCCATCCGCGCGCGGCTCTCCCCGCTGGCGACGCCCACCGCCATCAATGCTGCTCCCCCCTCCGACATGATGGTGCGCACGTCGGCGAAGTCCAAGTTGATCAGTCCGGGCACGGTGATCACCTCGCTGATGCCCTGAATCCCCTGGCGCAGGACGTCATCGGCCGTGCGGAGCGCTTGAGGCAAGGTCGCCTTCTGGCCGACGATCTCCAGCAGCCGGTCGTTGGGGATCACGATCAGCGTGTCCACGTGTTCCTTCAGCCGCTCGATGGCGGCCTCTGCGGTGCGCATGCGCGGCGTGCCCTCGAACGAGAAGGGGCGGGTGACCACCCCGATCGTCAGCGCGCCGAGTTCGCGGGCGATCCGCGCGATCACAGGTGCGGCGCCGCTGCCCGTGCCGCCGCCCATGCCGGCGGTGATGAACACCATGTCCGCGCCCTTGAGCACCTCATATAGCTCGTCGGCCGATTCCTCGGCGGCTTTCTCGCCGATCTCGGCATTGCCGCCTGCGCCCAGGCCGCGGGTGATCTTCTCGCCAATCCGGATGCGGACGGGCGCTTTGCTCAGCATCAGGGCCTGCTGGTCGGTGTTGACGGCGATGAAGTCCACGCCGGCCAGGCCTTCGTCAATCATCCGATTGACGGCGTTTTGTCCGCCGCCACCCACACCAACGACCTTGATTTGCGCTGGCGATTCAGCTTGAATTCCTCTTTGTGATCCTCCGGTTTGATTGTTCATCTTTTTGCTCCTCCTTGGCATAGATTAACCCCCTCACTTGTTCCACCATCGGCCCACAGATTGTAAGCCGCTTATCCACAGTGTCAAGTGAGTTGTCCACAAAGTATCCACATGCGCCGCCTCATTTGTGCTTAGGTAGGCAACAGGTTCTTCAACCATCTTGAGAACGTCAGGCGCGGGCTGGGTCGGCGGCGCTTGGCCGGCCTGGTCATCGCCCCTTGCAATCCCCAGTGCAACATCCCGACGGCCGTGGCGTAGGCTGGTGAGCGGATGGCGTCCACCAAGCCGTAGAGCTGGACGGGGCGCGCCAGGCGCACCGAGCGTCGCGTTATCTGGCGCGCGGAGTCTTTGAGGCCCGGCAGCAGCGAGCCGCCGCCCGTGATCACCAGCCCAGCCGGCAGGAGGCCGTCGTATCCGCTGCGGTGAATCTCCTGCTCAATGAGGCTGAACAGCTCGTCGGCGCGCGCGCGCAGGATCTCGGCGGCCTCGCGGCGATAGACGCGCACCAACGGCTCGTCGCCAAAGCCAGCGATGTTGCAGAGCTGGTCGGCGGGGATTTCGTCGGGGTTGACGTGGCCATAGTGCACCTTCAGGTATTCAGCGGCATCGGGCGGTAGGCACAACACCTGGGCCAGGTCATTCGTGAAATGCCATCCGCCGACCTCGATGACCTTGGTGTGCCAGACCGCCCCGTCAATGAACAATGCCAGGCCGGTCACGCCGCCGCCGATGTCCACCAGCGCGACGCCCATCTCGCGCTCGTTGGGCGTCAGCACGGCTTCTGCAGAGGCCAACGAGGCCAACACAAACTCGCTTACCTCGACGCCGGCCAGATGCGCACACTTGAGCAGGTTTTGGACCGTCGTGGTCGCGCAGGTGACGATGTGCGCTTGCACCTCCAACCGATAGCCCAACATGCCGATCGGGTTGCGCACGCTGTCTTGGTCGTCCACGCGAAAGCGCCGCGGGATAACATGCACGATCTCGCGATTGCTGGGCAGGTTGATCATCTGGGCCGATTCCAGGCCGCGCTGAATATCCTCTTGTGAGACGCCGCGCTCGCTGCGGCCGATCGGCGCGCTGCCGTGGCTGTTTTGCGAGGCGATGTGAGCGCCGTTCACGGACATCAGCACGTGGGTAGCCTTGACGCCGGATGTGGTCTGAGCGCCGGCCAGCGCCTCTTGAAGCGAGGTCGCTGCCTCGGCCATGCTGGCGATTTGACCCCGCCGAATGCCGCGCGCGGGCGCGATGCCCACGCCCGTGACGATGAAGCCGGCCTCGTTGTCAGCGGCTTCTCCCACCAGCGCCACCACCTTCGTGCTGCCTACGTCTACGACTGTGATCGTCTTTGTGTCCGCCATGTCCGCCTAATCCGCTGTCTCGTAATACGGCGCTTCTGGAAAGCGCACGTCTAGCGCCTTGATGCGCCTGCCCTGAGTCATGAGTTGCGCTTGGAGCGCGCGGGCGAGGCCCAGCTTCTGTTGCATTGCGCCGTCATACGGCGCGTCGCCTAGTCGCACCCGCCAGCGCTGCGGGGTCACCCACATCAGCCCAAACCGAGGTGAATACACGTAGCGCGTGACCTCGGGTTGGAGGGCGGCCAGCTCGCGCAGCGCGCGCAGCAGTCGTGGGTCGAGCTGCGCGCCAGGGAGCGGTGGCCGGCCCTCCTCAACCTGGATGACGAGGCGGGCCGACAGGCTCTCGTGGGCGACCTGGACGTTTCCCGCCTCGTCGTTCCAGACGTTGCCATATTGGCTTTGCCACAGTGCCAGAGGTTGCGCTGGCCGGACTGTGATCGCGCATGTGGCGCGCCCTTCCCAGCGGCAGACCACTGTGGCCGCCTCCACGCCGGCCAGCGCATCCACAGCCCGCGCAGCCGCGTCGAGGTCGGCGAAGTGAAAGTGCGCGCCTTGCAGGTTGCTGGCGGCGATGATCACCTCGGCGGGGATGCCCTCGTTGCCCTGCACAGCGACGCTTTCGATCCGCCAATCCGGGCCGCTATACCAGCGCAGCGCTGCGATCAGGCCGAGCAGCGACAGGCCGAAGATCAGGCCGCGCTTGCCGATCCTCCTGCCGCGAGCGTGCGACGGCGAGGTGGCCTCGAAGCGCGTCCGCGGCTGCCGGCGGTCGCGCCTAGGGCGGTAGCGCATCCCCATCTCGTCAACCATGCCGATGTGCCTCCAACGCCAGGCTGATCAAGCGGTCGAGCAGGGCCTCGTAGGCCAGGCCGCTCGCCGCCCACAGCTTGGGGTACATGCTGATGTCGGTGAAGCCAGGGATCGTGTTGATCTCATTGATGAACACCTCACCGCTCTCGGCGTCCATCAAGAAGTCCACGCGGGCCATGCCGCGGGCCTCGGTCACTTCTGCTGCGCGCAGCGCCAGGGCGCGGATGTGCTCGGCCACCTCGGTTGCGATCGGCGCTGGGATGTGCAGTTTGGAGGCCGACGCGCCTTTGTCCAGGTACTTGGCCGCGTAGTCATAGAACTCGCGGCTGGGCACGACCTCGCCGACGACGGAGGCTTGCAACTCGTCGTTGCCCAGCACGCTCACCTCCAGCTCCCTGGCGTGCGGCACGGCCCGCTCGACGAGCACCTTGCGATCCCACGTGAACGCCTCGGCCATGGCGGCGCTGAACTCGGAGATGGTTTTCACCTTGCTGATCCCCACGCTGCTGCCCATGTTGGCCGGCTTGACGAAGCACGGCAGACCCAGCTCGTCCATCACGCCGGCCGTCACGTCTTCGGGCTGCGTCACCCACTCGCGGTGACGAACGACGCGATAGGCCACCACGGGCAGGTGATGCGCGCGCATGACGTCCTTAAAAATCGCCTTGTCCATGCCCACGGCCGAGCCGACCACGCCGGCGCCGACGAACGGCACGCCCAGCAGCGTGAGCAGCCCCTGCACCGTGCCATCCTCACCCATCGGCCCATGTAACACCGGGAAGACCACGTCGAATTGGCGCAGCGATTCCAGCGGCAGGCTCCACTCCCCCTGCCGGCTGATCAACACCGGCGTGAGGTCGTACTTTTGCCGGTCCAGGTGCGCCATCACCGATTCAGCAGACATCAGGCTCACCTCGTGCTCGCCGGATTGGCCGCCGTAGAGCACAGCGACCTTGAGCTTGCCTTGCGCCATCAGGTCATCCCTCCTGCTCTCAGTCGTCCGTCTGGCGCTTCGGCGGGCCATTCGCCCAGCAACTCGATCTCCAGCTCCAGATCCACGCCGAACCGCTTGAGCACTTCAGTGTGGGCGAGGTCGATCAACGCTTTCACGTCGCTGGCGCTGGCGTCGCCCGATACGTTGACGAAGAAGTTGGCGTGTTTCTCGCTGATCATTGCGCCGCCGATGCGCTTGCCCTTCAGGCCGCAGGCTTCGATCAGCCGGCCGGCGTAGTCCCCTGGCGGGTTCTTGAACATGCTGCCGATGGAAGCGCCGGCGGGTTGGGTGGCCCTGCGCTTGGCGATGAACTCGCTGGCGCGGCGCTCCAGGTTAGGCCGGTAATCCAGCTTCAGGTCGAACGTGGCGCTCAGCACGAGCGGCCGGTCAGCCGGCGCATAGCGTTTGAGCGCGCTGGTGCGGTAGCCAAATTGAAGCTGGCGCGGCGTCCAATACTCCGGCGCGCAGCCACGGCGCATCACGCGGGCGAGGTTCAGGTTGGCGGCGATGTCCATCCCGTGGGCGCCGGCGTTGCCCACCACCGCGCCGCCCACCGTGCCCGGCACGTTGATCGCCCATTCAAAGCCGGCCAGGCCGCGCTCGATGCAATCGCGCGCCAGCGTGGCGAGCATCACGCCGGCATTGGCCTCTACGCGCGCTTTCACCCCGCGCACCTCGAACTTCACCTCCTTGGCGCGGTTGAGGATGACCAGCCCGCGCACGCCGGCGTCGCTGACCAGGACGTTTGCCCCGCCGCCGAGCACCAGATAAGGCAGCCCCATCTCGTCGGCCCGCTGCGCCACCGCGACCAGCTCTTCCACGCTCTGCACCTCGATCAGCAGGTCGGCTGGGCCGCCGATCCGCGCGGTGGTGTGCTTGGCCAGCGGTTCGTTGCGCCTGGCGCGCGCTTGGAGTTCTCGGATGTCCATCGTCTCGATCACGTTCGGTTCAGCATCTCCAATAGCCGCTCGCCAACCAGGTTGCCATCGCCGGCGCTGAGCGTGATGATCACATCGCCGCCCTTGACCTGCGAGAGCAACATCCCCAGCGCATCGCCGAACGAGGCCGCGTTGCGCACGTTGCGATGGCGGATCTTGCGGGCGATCTCGATCGGGTTGAGCGCGTTGGCGGAGAAGCCCAGGTCTTCCTTGCGCTCGCGGGCTGCATACACCGGCAGGACGATCACCTGATCGGCCTCGTCGAACGCTGTGGCGAACTGGTCGAGCAGCGCCGCGGTGCGGCTGTAGGTGTGTGGCTGCCAAATTGCCCAGATGTTCCCCAGCGGGTAGCGCTGCCGCGCGCCGCGCAAGGTGGCCTTGATCTCGGTGGGGTGGTGGGCGTAGTCGTCGAAGACGCGCACGCCGCGCGCTTCGCCGCGCAGCTCGAAGCGCCGCCCTGCGCCTTGGTAATCGCCCAGCGAGCGCACCCCCTCGCTCGCCGGCACGCCACAGGCATCGGCCACAGCCAGCGCGGCCAGCGCGTTGAGCACGTTGTGCTCGCCGGGCACCCGCAGCGAGGCGTTGCCGCTCACCTCGCCGTTGACGCCGAAGCCGTGAAAGCTGAAATCCGTCCCGCCGAGCGCGTTGGCGCGCAGGTTCGACGCCCGCCATAGCCCGCGATTCAGGCCGTAGTCGGCGAGGAACGGGCGCGCCTGATCTGCGGGCAGCCCGGCCCGGCGCAGCACTTCGGCGCAGCCGGCGTCGTCGGCGCACGTGACCACCAAGCCGTCCTCGGGCACGCTGCGCACGAACATGGCGAACGCCTCGAACATCGCGTCGAGGTCGGCGTAGGTGTCCGGATGGTCATATTCCACGTTGGTGATCACGGCGACCCTGGGCCGGAAGTGCAGGAAGGTGCGGTCGTATTCGTCGGCTTCAACCAAAAAGAGTTCGCCTCCCCCCCAGCGCGCGTTGACGCCCAGCGGTTTGGGGGTGGCGCCGATGACGAAGCTGGGGTCGAGGCCGGCGTTGACGAGGATCGTCGCCAGCATGGCCGTCGTGGTGCTCTTGCCATGCGTGCCGGCCACGGCGATCACCGTCTTGCCCTCGCCCAGCGCGGCGATCAAGTCGCCCCGATGCCAGACCGGGATGCCGCGCTCCTTGGCCGCCAGCAGTTCAGGTTCATCCTTCGGGATGGCCGAGGAGGGCACGAGGATGTCCACCTCTGCCAGGTGCGCGGGGTCATGGCCGAGCGCGACCGGGATGCCCTCTGCGCGCAGCGCGCGCAGCGTGGGCGAATCGGCGCGGTCATCGCCGCTGACGCGCGCGCCGCGTGCACGGAGCAGGCGGGCCAGCGCGCTCATGCCGGCGCCGCCAATGCCCATCAGGTGAAATCGCTTCTCTAGCCAGCTCATACCAATACGACAATCACGAATAAGAAGATCCCGATGAGGACAATGAGCAGCAGCGACCCGCTGAAGACCACAGGCGCCGCGCTCTTGATGAAGAAGAACTCTCCCCAACCCTGGGGCGGGGCAGCGAAGAGGTTGCTGTATTGTGCATCGGTCAGCACGCCTGCCTGGAAGGCCCAATAGGCGAGCGTGCTGAATAACAGGTAGCCGTTGAACGCGCCCACGATGAACGAAAGCAGCCCGCGCTCGAAGCGCGCTGCTTCAGAAAAGCGCCCCCGCGCAACGATTGGGCTGAGGTAGCCGAAGCCGGTGATGATGAGGAACGGCAGGCTTCGCCAGAAGAAGCGCCAAATGGATGCTTCTTGTTCCCACAGCGGCTTGAGCAGGTCGGTGACCTGCGGCACCGAGTAAATAAAGAAGGCGAATATCATGCTGAAAGTCACGATCACGTCGCGCACCCAGCCGCGCGATGTGCCGATGAAGCCCCAGACGATGATGTAGAACAGGAAGAACACCTCAGCGTTGATCATGGCCACGGCTTACTTCGAGCAGGAGCGCGGCGATGCGCGCTGCGCCATCGCGATGTCCTAACCGTTGCGACGCCTGCCGCATCGCTTCCAGGCGGGCGGGGTGATTCAGCAAGTCGTTCACGCAGCGGCGCAGCCCTGCCCGCTCATCCAGAAGTTGGTCGTCGCGCAGCACGACCGCCGCGCCGCGCCGCGCCAGGTAGTCGGCGTTGACTTGCTGGTAGCGCCAAGCGTATGGATAGGGCACGAGGATGGCGGGCAGGCCGAGATAGGGCAGCTCTCCCAGGACGCTGGCCCCGGCTCGGCACACCGCCAAGTCCGCCGCCGCCATCGCCAGCGCCATCTCATCATGCAGGTAGTCGAAAGCCAGGTAGCGCCGGCGCAAGGCCTCGCTCAGGCCGGCGCGCGCTGCGCTGACCTCCGCCCAGTCCGCCTTGCCGGTGACGTGGATCACCGTGGCGGCGGCCAACAGATCGGGCAGCGCTGTCAACACAGCGCGGTTGATGCTGCGCGCCCCCTTGCTGCCGCCGTAGATCAGCACCACGCGCTCGGCCTCGGAAAGCCCAAAGTGCCGGCGCGCCGATGCGCGCGAGACGTTTGCGAATGCCTCGCGCACGGGGTAGCCGGTCATCACCATCTTCCGCCTGGGGATGAACGCTGCCGAGTCTTCGGCGGTGACGGCCACGCGGGTGGCCAGATGCGCCATCAGCCGCAGCGCGTAGCCCGGCTCAATGTCCGGCAGATAAGCCACGCTGGGCACGCGCCGCAACCAGGCCGCGAGCGCCACCGGCACGCCGACGAAGCCGCCGGTCATGAACACCACGTGCGGCTTGAACGCGCGGAGGATGCGCAGCGCTTGTCCGCTGCCGCGCAGCGTGCGCCACGCGCCGCGCAGCGCGCGCCGCGCGCCGACGCCGTGCATCGCGCCGGCGCAGATCGCCTGAAAGGGTACCCCTGCGCGCGTCACCAGCTCACGTTCCATGCCATCGGCCTCGCCTATGAACAATGCCTGAATCTCCTCTGGAGCGCTGCCAGGTCGTCCGCTTAAAGAAGGCGCTTTCGCCATCAGCGCTCGCAACACGGTAAGCGCGGGCAAAACGTGTCCGGCTGTTCCGCCGGCGGAGAGCAGGATACGCACGGATGGGTTTCCCTCCTTTCACTTCTGTGGTGCTTTCCTCTATCGAATCGCGCTCAGGAGGCAGCAGTTGGCTGCCTCGTCCAATGCTCACGACCACCCCGCTGGCCGTCAGCAAGGCAAGTAACGACGATCCGCCTGCGCTCAAGAACGGCACCGGCATGCCAGTGAACGGGATGATCGCCAGCGTCGCCAATAGGTTCAACAACAACTGCGCGATCACCCATGTGACGATGCCGACGGCGATGAACGCGCCAAAGGCAGTATCGGCGTGCTGAGCGATGCGCAGGCCGCGCCAGAGGAACACGATGAACAGCGCCAGCACGCAGATCAACCCGACCAGCCCAAGTTCTTCCCCCAGCACGGCCAACACGCTGTCGGTGTGTGGGGTGGGGAGGTAGCCGAACTTTTGGCCGCTCGCCCCGATGCCGTTGCCGAACAGCCCGCCGCTGCCCAGCGTGATCAGCGACTGGCGGATGTGGTAGCTCATCTCGGCAGGCGTCTGCCAAATCTTTAAGAACTCGTTGAGGCGCGTGGTGGCATACGGGAGCGCGACCACCAACAAGGCGAAGGCCCCGGCGGCGATCAACACGACCAGCCCAAGCTGCTGCCAGCTCGCGCCGGCCATGAAGAACATCGCCAGCGCGGTGATCGTGATCACGGCGGCGGTGCTCAGGTCGGGCTGGATGACGATCAAAAAGCAGACGCTGCCGATGATCACGCCGAAGGGCAACAGGCCGTTTAATATGCTGCGCACCTGGTCGCGGCGCGAGGCCAGCCAGGCCGCCGCATAGATGATCACGCCCAGCTTGACCAGCTCGCTGGGCTGGACCGAGCCATTGAACAGCGTGCGCCGCGCCCCGAAGACCTCGTCGCCGAAGAGGATCACGCCGACCAGCGCGATCAAGCAACCAAGCATGATCACAACCGCGAGGCGGCGAAACAGGCCGTAGTCCAGCCGACAAAACACGGCGAAGGCGAGCAGCCCCAGGCCGGCGGAGCTCACATGCCTGCCGAAGATGGCCAGCGGGCTGCCTTCGCTCACCTGTGACCAGAAGAACGTGGTGCTATAGGCCATCACCAGGCCAAGCGCCGTCAGCAACAGCACGGCCATCACCAGCACCCAGTCTGTCAATCGCTCCTGGTGGCCGCGCCAGGCTGCGCGCCTCGCTGATCTAGCGGTCATGTGCCCCTCCCTGAGCTGCAGTGAGGATCTCGTTGACCCATTCGCGGAAGCGATCGCCGCGTTCCGCGAAGTCCTTGAAGGCGTCGTAGCTCGTGCCGCCCGGCGAAAGCAAGACCACGTCTCCAGGCTGCGCAAGGCAGTGTGCCTCGCGCACCGCCGTGCGCAGGTCAGGCACGATCACCCATTGGGCGGGTGCGCTGCTGCCGGCGCCGCGCTGGTGGGTTAAATGTTCGGCCACCAGCGGCCCCATCTCACCGAACAAGACGATGGCTTTGCATCGCTCGAGCATCACGCGCGCGGCTTCTTCCCAGGGCAGATGCTTGTCGCGCCCGCCGCACAGCAGGATGACCGGCTGATCAAAGCATTTCAGCGCGGCGACCAGTCTCTCCGGCGCGGTGGCGATCGAGTCGTCGTACCAGCGCACGCCGTCGTGTTCTGCGATCAACTGCAAGCGGTGGGGCACCCCACGGAAGGTGGTGGCGACCCTGCGCATAGCATCCACCGAGGCGCCGGCTATGGCGCAGATCGCGGCTGCCGCCAGGATGTTGGCGATGTTGTGGTCGCCCATCAAGAGCACCTCGCGCCGATGGCAAATCACAGCGCCCTCCGCGGTGTGTAATTCGGGCGACAACGCGCGGGAGAGCCGCACCCGCAGGTTGCCGGCTTCGTCCACCCACGCGCCGTCCTCGGCGGGGCGCCCGCGCGTGCTGAACCACAGGGTGCTCGCTCCCTCGCCGCCCAGCGCAGCAGTAATTGAGTTATCTGCTGAGAGCACGCGCCAGTCGTCTGGCGATTGAAAGTCCAGGATGCGCCGCTTGGCCGCGATGTATGCCTCCAGCGTGCCGTGGCGGTCCAGGTGGTTTGGGGTGATGTTGGTGATGCAGGCGATGTGCGGGCTGCGATTCATCAGCTCAAGTTGAAACGAGGAAAGCTCCATCACCACGCGGTCGCCGGGCTGAATGCGATCGAGGTCGCTGATCAGCGGATTGCCGATGTTGCCGCCGACCCAGACCGCGCGCCCCGGGTTGTCTGCTTTGAGCATCTCCCCGACGAGGGTGGTGGTGGTGGTCTTGCCGGCTGAGCCGGTGATGCCGATCACCGGCGCCGGGCAGGCGTCCAGGAAGAGTCCGGCGTCGTTGCTCAGCGGGATGCCGCGCCGGCGCGCCTCTTGCGCGATCGGCAGGTCGGTCGGCACGCCGCCGCTCAGGCAGAGCAAGTCGCATTCATCCAACAGGCTGAGCGGATGTTCGCCCAGGACGAAGCGCACGGGTAGGCCGGCCAGCGGTTGCAAGTCAAGCTCATGCGCGGGTTTCAGGTCGCTCAACGTCACCTGCGCGCCGTGGGCGACGAGGTAACGGGCCAGCGCCGTGCCCTGCCGTGCGCCTCCTAAGATCACTACCTGTCGGGTTGACCAGTCCATCGCCGAGCTTTCCTCCATTACTGTGGTGCTGCTGGGTTGCCGAACGTCGCCAAGCCGATGCCGAGCATGCCGAAGAACAGCGCGATCACAAAGAAGCGCTGCACGATCTGCGGTTCGCTCCAGCCAAGCAAGACGAAGTGGTTGTGCAACGGCGCCATCTTGAAGAACCGTCGCCCTTCGCCATACTTGCGCTTGGTGTATTTAAAGTAGGCGACCTGGATGATGACGCTGATCACCTCGGCGACCGGGATGATGGCGATGATCGGCAGCAGCAGCCATTGGCCGGTCATCAGCGCCACCACGCCCAGCACAGCGCCCAGCGCCTCGCTGCCCAGGTCGCCCATCATCATCTGGGCTGGGTGCACGTTAAACCAGAGGAAGCCCAACATCGCCCCGACCAGCACCATGCACAGCATGGTCAGGAAGACTTGGCCCTGTAGGTAGGCGATCACCCCATACGCGACGAACGCCACGCCGCTGATCAGCGCCCCCAGGCCGTCCAGGCCGTCGGTGAAGTTCACCGCGTTGGCGCTGCCGTGGATGATGAACACGGCGATCGGCAGCCAAAAGATGCCCAGGTCTATGGGCTGAGCCAGGCCGGGGACGGCCATCTTGCTCATGCCGAACAAGGGCCGATCAGGTATCAGCACGATGCCATTGCTGGTGATCTCAAAGGCCGGCGCGGCATGTAGGATGACCGCGGCGATGACGGCGATGATGAGTTGGAAGAACGCTTTGCTCCACCCGCGCATGCCCTCACCGCGCCGCACGCCGCGCACGCCCATGTAGTCGTCAACCGCGCCCAGCACGGCGAACGCGATCATCACAAAGAGCGGCACGGCCAGCGAGCGCCCCACCAGCACCACGCCGGCGAAGTTGGGGTTCACCCGCACGCCGATCCGCGAGTAGAGATACATGCCCAGGATCAACAACAGGGTCGTGCCGATGAACAGGATGCCGCCCATGGTGGGGGTGCCCTGTTTCACCATGTGGCTGGCTGGTCCGTCAATCCGTATCTGCTTGCCGATCCGCCAGCGCTTGAGCAAGTGGATCAGCGGCTGGCCGGCGAGCATAGCGATCACAAAGGCCACGCCCCCCATCAGTAGACAAACCCCCATCTCGGGCAGTGTTGGCGTTTGCATCGTCCTACATCTCCGAGTTGGGCCTGGCTCGTCACTCACTGTTCGCCAGACCGGCGACGATCTCCTCCATTTGCATCCCGCGCGAGCCTTTCACCAGGATCACGCACCGCTCGCGCACGATTTGCCGCAACACAGCCAGCGCTTCCTCGTTGGTCATGACGTGAAAGACCCGCTCGCGGGGTGCGCCGCACTCAACCGCTGCGCGGCAGATCCAGGCGGCCCGTTCGCCGACGCCGATCACATACTGGGCCACGATGCCGGCGCGACAACCGACCTCGTCGTGACCTTTCTGTTCCAGCTCGCCTAGCTCCAGCATGTCGCCGAGGACGGCGATGCGCGGGCCTTCGTTGATCTCGGCCAGCAAGTTCAGCGCGGCCAGCGTGGACTCTGGGCTGGCGTTGTAGGTGTCGTCCAGCACTAACGAGTTAAATGGCCCTTTCGTCACCACCAAGCGGAGCTGTGTTGCGGGGGTGCGCAAGCTTTCGATGATTTCATCAATGTCCATGCCCATCACCAGGCCGACGGCTGCCGCGCGCAGCGCCGTTTGCACGCTGTGCCGGCCAAGCAGCGGCAGCTTGGCCAGCCACCTGCCACGCCCATAGCGCAGGGTGAACACGATGCCATCCAGGCCGAAGCTCTCGATGTCCTCTGCCCAAAGATCAGCCTGTGGACTCAAGCCGTAGGTAAAGGGACGCGCGCGCGTGATGGCAGCCATCGCGCGCACGCGCTCATCGTCGTAGTTCAAGATCGCCACCCCGCCTTCTTCCTCCGGCGGCAGCGCAGCCGGCAGTTCTGATTTGGCCTTTGCGATGTTCTCGATGCTGCCCAGGCGAGAGAGATGCACCGGCGCGACGATGGTCACCACGCCGATGCGCGGCTTGGCCCACTGACAATAGGCAGCGATTTCTCCCAGCGCGTGCATGCCCATCTCGATCACGGCGCATTGGTGGTTCGGGCGCAGGCGGAGCAAGGTGAGCGGGACGCCGATCTCGTTGTTGTAGTTGCCCTCGCTCTTCAACACGTCGTAGCGCGCGCTCAGCACGTGCGCGATCACCTCTTTGGTGGTCGTCTTGCCCACGCTGCCGGTCACGCCGATCACGGGCAGCGTGAAGCGCGACCGCCAAAAGGCGGAGAGGCGCTGTAGGGCGGCCAGCGTATCGTCTACGCGGATGAGGAGCGGCGTTATCCACCCTTCTGGCGGTGCTTCGATGGGTGCGCGCGCGTCCAGCCAGCCAGCCGTGACGCCCTCCAGGCGCGAGAGGCGATCGTGGTGGACGAGCGCGGCGAGCGCCCCGCGCCCCAAGGCGTGGCTGACGTAGTCGTGGCCGTCGGTGTGCTCACCAGGCAAAGCCACGAACAAGTCATTTCGCAGCGCCTGGCGCGAGTCAATCACCACACTGCGGACAGCGTAGCGCGCGAGTGATTCCACGCGCTGGCCACTGACTCCTTCGACAACATCGGCAAGTGTCAACATAGCAATTGAATCAAGGATTGCGCAGGTTATCCGGCGGAATCCCTAGCGCGCGGCTAGCATACTCCGCCACGTCGCGGAAGACGGGCACGACCGTATGCGCTGCCCAGCGCGAGGTGCGCGGTTGGTCCAACTTCACCAGGATGGTGATCTGCGGGCGATCGGCAGGTAGAAAGCCAACATAGGTGACGATGGTGGTGTCTTGCTTCTTGCCGTTCAGATACCAATCTGCGGTGCCGGTCTTGCCGGCCACAGCGTAGCCGCGCGGGAGCGCGCCTGGCACCGCTCGGCGCGTCGCAGCGGTCATAAGCTGGCGCAGCGCGCGCGCCGTCTCTTTTGAGATCACCTGCGCCACCGGAACGGGCTGCTTGCGGATGACCTCCCCATCCGCTGTGCGCCATTGCTGGACGAGATATGGCTGCATCAACAAGCCGTCGTTGGCGATGACGTTCAGGGCGTTGATCACCTGATAGGGCGTCGCCGAAAGCCCCTGGCCGTAGCTATTGGTTGCCAGGTCGGCGCGCGACCAGGCCGGGTCAATCGGTGTGCGCATCACCCCCATCGCTTCGCCGCTCAGGTCTATGCCCACAGAATGGCCAAACCCAAATCGCCGGAAATAGCGATAGAACGTCTCTGCGCCCAGGTCAAGTGCGATCTGCGCGGTGGGCACATTGAGCGAATAGGCCAGGATGTCCTCGAGCGTGACGCGGCCACGGGCGCCCCCCTCGGCGTTGCGGATCAACTTATTGCCAACGATCAGGCGACCGGTGTCGGTCAGGATCGTTTGTGTGGTCACCAGGCCGGCATCGAGGGCTGCCGCGATCGTCAACGGCTTGAGGACGGAGCCAGGCTCGTAGGCGTCATTCACGGCTGGGTCGCGCAGCAGGTGTTGGTCGGAGCTGTTGGCCAATTCCAGCGCGCGGTTTGGGTCGTAGCCTGGCCACGACGCCGAGGCGAGGATCGCGCCGCTGGCGGTCTCCATGATGATGATGACGCCTTGCGCAGCGCCGGTGTCTTGGATGGCGCGGGCCAGGCGTTGCTCGGCGTAGCGCTGTAGCTGTAGATCGAGCGTCAGCACCAGGTCAGCCCCTTGCTGAGTTGGGGTGATGGTGAGCAGATCAAGCCGGCTGCGCTCTCGGCGCAGGCCGACCGAAGACCTGAGCTGCTCATCGTAGTATGCCTCGATGCCGCCGTAGGCGGCGTCCTCTAAATTGATGAAGCCGATGGTGGGGCCGGCGGTCGCCCCTTGTGGATACCAGCGCGCCCAGGTCTTGGTGAGCACTAGGCCATCTCGTCCCGCCAAGGTCTCGGTGAGCTGTCTGGCAGCTTGCGGAGAGACGTTGTAAGCGATGAGGGTGCTGAGCGTTGGGGTGAGCGCGCGCTGATCGGCCAGGATGCTCTCGAGCCGCCAGCGCACTTGTTCAGCCGGCTGGCCCAACAACTGGGAAAGCGCCTCTGCGACGGCCGTCGTGTCGGTGATGGCGTGCGGGTTCACGCGCACGATATAGGCGGGCTGGCTGATCGCCAGCAAATGCCCGGCCCGGTCGAAGATCGCCCCGCGCGGACTCAACACCAATTTGGTTTGCACTTGCTGTTGCCTGGCAGCAGCGGCATACTTTGGCCCTTCCAGTATCTGCACCTGAAACGCACGCACTACGGCCAGCGCCAACGCCAGCGCAATGCAGGCCACCAACGCGATCATTCGCTTTGTGGAGATCATGGTCAGCGTCGCGCCTCCTCGACCTCATCGGAGCTAACTATCAGATACTCGACGCTCTCGGCAGGCTGAAAGCCCAATCGCCTGGCGCGGTTCTCCATTACAGGCTGCGCGGTCACCATGCTGATCTGGGCCCAGGTTCGGTTGGTCTCGCTCACCAATTCGATGAGTTGTTGTTCAAGCGCATCCATCTGTTGGTTGAGCAGTGCCGTGCGCGTCGTTAACGAGAGCCACACGATGATGAGCGCGATCAACAGGGCGCTGCTCAGCAGCGCCATCAAGCCGGCTTGGCGGTCGCTGAGCTGAATGGCCGCCAGCGCGCGCAGCCAGGAAATCAGTCTTCGGGCTGCTTTCATCAGATTGTCACCTCCAGTCGCTCGGCGACCCGCAGCCGGGCGCTGCGCGCGCGCGGGTTGCGCGCGATCTCAGCTTCGCTTGGGCGGATCGGCGTCTTCGTCAGCAGGCGCAGGCGCGCCGGTTCATGCTCAGCCTGGCCGAAACCGGCCTGTGCGCGCGAGGCGCGCCGAAAAATCTCTTTGACGATCCGGTCTTCGGCGGAGTGGAACGCGATCACGGCGATGCGTCCGCCTGGTTTCAGCAGGTCAATCAGGGCCGGCAGCGCGCTCTGTAAGCGCACCAGCTCGTCGTTCACAGCGATGCGCAGGGCTTGAAAGACCTGGGTGGCGGGGTGGATGCGCTTTGAGCGCGCGCGCACCACCGATGTCACTACGTCGCGCAACTGGCTGGTCGTTGTGATCGGCCGAGCGCGCCAGATCGCCTCGGCCACTTGACGCGCGTTGGGCACGTCGCCATAGTTGCGCAGCACCTCGCTCAAGCGCTGCACGTCCATCTGCTCGATGAGTTGCCAGGCCGGCAGCCCTTGGCTGCGGTCGAAGCGCATATCGAGCGGCCCTTCGTGCATGAACGAGAAGCCGCGCTCGGGGGCGGCGAGCTGATCGGACGAGAGGCCGAGGTCTATCAAGATGCCATCGAAGGCGATCATGCCCAGTGCGCGCGCCAGCTCGGCCACCTCGTCCAGCCAAGCCTGCCGCAAGATCAAGCGGTCATCGGGCAGCCGCGCGCGCACGCCGGCGATGGCTTCGGGATCGGCATCGCAGCCCAACACCACACCGTCGGGTGCGCTGGCGCGCAGCAGCGCGGCGGCATGGCCACCGCCGCCCACCGTGCAATCCAGGTAGCGCCCGCTAGCCTGCGGGCGGAGCGCCTGTAGCACCTCCTCAAGCAAGACCGGCACATGCGCGCTGCCGATGGTGCTTTCGTTCATCGCATTTAGATGCCCAGCCCTGCCCATATCTCCTTCTGCGCGGCGTGAGATTGGATTTCTTGGCGTGCGCGTTGCCACTCCTCTGGGTTCCACACTTCGATGAACTTGCCGACGCCGACGACGACTGCTTCGTTGGTCAGGCCGGCGTATTCACGCAGTGGCTGTGGGATGAGCACGCGGTTCTGCTTGTCCGGCGTGACATCGTGCGCGTTGCTGAAGAGCATGCGGCGCAAGGTGGTGGCCTCTCGGCTCGTCATCGGCAGGCTGGTGACGCGGTCGAAGAGTAGTTTGAACTCGTCCAGGGGGTAGACCTGCAGGCAGCGATCTAAGCCGGGGGTGAGCACGACACCGTCGGCGAGGCGCGTGCGGAACTTTGCCGGCAGGGTCAACCGGCTCTTCTCGTCAATCGTGTGTACGAACTCACCTAAAAACATGTCACCCTGCCTCTCCCACTTTCAACCACTTTCCCCCACTTGCCCCCATGTTACCCGAAATCAGAAAAATTGCAACTGGTTATCCACAACTTGGGACAACTTAGCGCGGTTGGGGAAAAGCAAAAGGCCCTCGGCGCTCAAGACGCCGAGGGCCATGTGCAATCACACAGTTGCAAGGTGCGCTATTCCCCCACCATCTCCATGCTCAAAGCCCACAGCCGCTCCTGGGCTTGTTGATCATAAGAAAGTGGTGATGAAGATTTTGGTTTGCAACGATAGAAATACTTCCCGCTGACGCCGGCGACCTCAGGCGATGATGCTAAATACACGCTGGTCTTTGCGCCCTCCTCTGGGCTGATCGCAAAGCGCCCAAAGAGCTGAAAGACCAATTGCCAGAGCAGGCCAGAGTTGTTCTTGCCGAAGTTCGTCGCCACGGCGCCAGGATGGAGGGCGTTTACCGTGATGTTGGTCCCCTGGAGGCGGCGCGCCAACGCGTAGGCATGCATCACGTTGGCCAGCTTGGATTGGCTATAGGCGGCGAACCCGCGGTAGGGGCGGCGCGCGAATTGCACATCGTCAAAGTAGATCCTGCCCATCAGGTGCGCATCCGAGGAAACGTTGATCACGCGCGCTGCCGGCGCTGCTTTGAGCGCGTCGAGGAGGAGATGGGTCAAGAGAAAGTAGCTCAAGTGGTTAAGCGCCCAGGTCATCTCGATGCCGTCAGGGCTGACTTGGCGCGAGGTGAAGACCGCGCCGGCGTTGTTCAACAGCACGTCAATGCGCGGGTAACGATCGAGCAACCGCTGCGCCACGGCGCGCACTTGGCCGAGCGCGGAGAGATCGGCCGGCATGGCTTCCACAGCCGGGTTGTTGGTGCGTTGGCGAATCTCGGCCACCACTTCATCGCACTTGGCTGGGTTGCGGCTGATTATGATCACAGTTGCGCCCATCTCGGCCAGCCGTCGGGCGCTCACCCGACCGATGCCGGCGGTTGCGCCCGTCACCACGCACACCTTGCCTTGCATGTGCGCCCCATTCATCACGTTATCGTTCATCGTTCATCACTGCTCCGTCATGCTCAAACTGTGCTCTGCCAAGAGCGTGGTTGGCATCCTAGAGCAAATCCCTGAAGCGTGGATGATTGCGGACGGCGCGCAGCGCTTCTTCATCCGTCTCACAGCGGAGATACGTCTGCATCATTTGACGGGCAAGATCCAGCTCGCGGCGCTCGTAGTACAACATCATCAAGCCGTATGCGGCGCGGGGATGATCGGGCTTCAGCGCGTGCGCGCGGTCGAAGGCGTTCAGCGCGTTGCCCCAGTCGCCCACTTCGTAGAGGGCAAATCCCATCTCCGTCAAGAGTTCGGCGCTCTCGCCTTCGGCGCGCAGGCGCCGGAACAACAGGCTCACGCGCTGGGCCGGCGTCATGCGCGATGGGTCGAGCATCCGCCAATCTGCGTCCCGCGCTTGAGGCGCGGCATACGAGCTGAGCGACTCCGCGAGCGCATTTGCGTTTGCCGGCGTCTCCGTTGGCGTTGGTTGAGCAGCTAACGATTCTCCCTTGCGAATCCGCAGATCGGCGTAGTTCACCGCTGTGAAGATCACCCGCAGTGGTGCCACCAGTAGCGTCGTCACTGTGCTGATAGCCGCCGACGACATACCGACCGTCGCCAGTGCTGCTTGAAGATCGGCGAAGTTGTTTGTCCCTAGGGATGCAAACGTCTGCGGGAAGAGGATGACCGCAAGCAACGCGCTGAGCGCGATTGTCGGCAGGATGGTCAGCGCGAACTCGAGGAGCGCGAACAGCAGGTAACGGCCAAACATGCGCCAGCGATGGCCGCGCACCAGCTCCACGCTGCGGCTCAGGCCGGCGGTGCTGCTGAGATTCTCATAGGTAATCGCCGGCGCGCGCAGGCTCCACTGAATGGCCAGGGTGATGGCCAGTGCTGACAAAATGATAAACAGCAGCCCACCTACCAATAAGAGGACGATGAAGGCGGCAGGGGGCACTTGTTCAAAGATGTTCGCCCCAAACACCGCATACACAGGGATAGCCAGGAAGGGGAGCGCTACGCCAGCAGCGATCAGGCCGGCGAGGGCCAGAGGCAGCGCGATCCCGATCTGCGCGAGCAGATTGGCCAGCCAAAGCGCCGGCCAATGCCCGCGCGTTCGCCCATACGCAGCGCGCAGGCCCAGCCGCTCGCCTGAAAGTTGCGCAAGCGCGCTGAACGCCAATGCGCCCTCCGCCCACGGCCAGAAGGCACCCACGATCAGTCCCAGCAGCGGGGCAAGAGCGGAGAATAGCGTGGTCATCGCAGTCGCATCCGGCGCAGGTGAGTTCGGGGCGGGCGACATCAAGCCCAGGAAGGCTGCGCCGGCCACGCCGGACCCGTTGAGCAACAACGAAGGAAGTAGCACGACTGCGAGCACGGCGACCGCGTGTGGGAGGCGTCGCAGATACAGCCTCAGCGCCAGGCTGAACACCTCACCGGTGGAACGCGGGCGCGGCTCGATTGACGTAAGCACCATAGCGGCGAGTATAATGTCCTCAAATTTGAGGATTCAGAGGCGCAGCATGGGAGCATCTGCGCCTCTTTTAATAAGTGGTGGTGGAGGTTGATAGGCTTATGGAAGGCGTCCTCTCGACACAAGCATCTGCTGCGCAAGGTCAATCGCGCGAATCGCTCACGCGGGCGCTCGGCGTCGCCGCTGCCGTCATGCTGGCGGTCGCCCTGGTGATGGTCTTCGTGATCGCCCCGCCCGGCGACGTGCGGTCGGGCGGCGAGGCCCAGCGCATCTTCTACTTTCATCTCTCGTCGGCCTGGATCGGTTTCGGCGCCTGGTTGGTGACGGCTTTCTGCGGCGTGCGCTATTTGCAGACGCGCGATTTGCAATGGGATCGCCGCGCGCACGCCTCGGCGGAGATCGGCGTGCTGTTCATCACCATGACGCTGCTGAGCGGCATGCTGTGGGGCCGGCCCACGTGGAATGCCTGGTGGACGTGGGACTTCAAGCTCACGCTGAGCGCGCTGCAGTTTCTTATGTATTTGGCTTACCTCATGCTACGGGGTGGCCTGGAGAACGTGAACCAGCGCGCGCGCTTCGCCTCGGTCTATGGCATCGTGGGCGCGCTGACCGTGCCGCTTAACTTTCTGGTCAGCCGCGTGCTACAGAGCATCCATCCAGCCGTGTTCGGCCCTAGCGTGAACGCGGCGCAGCAGGGCGGTTTCGGCGTGTCCGCAGATCGCATGGTGATCCTCGTCTTTTGTCTGGCGACGTTTACGATGATCTACCTCTTCTTCTTCCGCTCGCGCGTGGCCCTGCTGGAGCGCGAGGATGCGCTGGCCGCTCGCAAGGCGGCGCTGCTCGATGCCTGATGAGTTTGCTCGAAGATAGGAATGCCGTCTATCTCTTCACAGCCTACGGGGTGATCTTGGGCGCGATGACCGTTTACCTGGTCACGCTCTGGCTGCGCCGGCGCAACCTGGATCGCGACGACGCGATCTTGCGCCAGATCGAGGAAGAA
>JAGHYX010000036.1 GCA_017743375.1 Chloroflexota bacterium | reverse complement strand
CGTCCCCACGTTCACGTGTGGCTTCGTCCGTATGAACTTCTCCTTGGCCATGTCTCAGCTTCTTCCTAGATTGAATGATTGCGTGCGTTGCACAAAGCCCACAACCGGGATCGAACCGGTGACCTCACCCTTACCAAGGGTGTGCTCTACCTACTGAGCTATGTGGGCACGCTTGGATATGGGCCGAGCAGGACTCGAACCTGCGAAGGCTTCTGCCAGCGGATTTACAGTCCGCCCCCTTTGCCGCTCGGGACATCGACCCAGCTCGACATGTGCTTACAAGCCGACGACGGGAGTTGAACCCGTAACCTACCGATTACAAATCGGTTGCTCTGCCAGTTGAGCTACATCGGCGCATGCGACCTGTTCTTAAATGCACGGTATTTTACCCGCATTTCTGCACTTGCGTCAAGCGACGCTCTGCCAACTGGACATGGGCTGCTCGCTTGTCGTGCGCGTCTGTCATGCTGGCAGGGCAAAGCTCCTCAATTCCTAACCGACCGAAGTGCTAAGGGGGCACTATCGCTTGTGCAGCGCCGGCCAATGTGACCGGATTGCTGTCGAATAGATGCTCGCCTCTCTATCTAGATGAGCTATGGATTCGCCGGGAGATAGCCTTGCCCCTCATGGTGAAATTCGTACCACTGCGAGGACGCACAGCTTGTGTTACTATAATCTCACAGCTACTGAGAGAGCAGGAAGGGAAGAAAAATGTCCGGCACAACCTCGATGATTAAGTTCTATGGCGCGATGTGGTGCGGGGACACGCGCCGTGCGCGCGCCTGGCTTGATCAGCACAACGTCCCCTACGAGTGGATTGACATCGAGAAGGACAAGGCCGCGGAAGAATTCGTCAAGTCGGTCAACAACGGCTTCCGCAGCATCCCCACCATTGTCTTTCCCGATGGCTCACATCTCACCGAGCCAAGCAACAGCAAGCTAGAAGAACACGTGCGCAAGCTCGGCCTGCTGCCGCCTACGGCGGATGCCTGACCTGTCCTGAGCAGTGAGGTCACCACATCAGGATGGCACTATTCCTAGTGAGGCTGTTGATCATTCAATCCCACCAAGGCTAGCCGAGCATCACTGCTGACGCTAGGCTGCTTGCTGAGCGCGTGCACCATTGGCTTCGCTCATCGTGCCGGCTGCCGCTCAGGCCCTGCTCTCGGGCATTGATGCAAGACGCTCTCACTCATCCTGGGAGCAGCTTGCTCGATGCGGTGTGCCGGAACGCCCAACTGGTCGTTGAGCGCATCTTGCTCAGCGCAGAATACGAGCGCGTGGAAATCGTCGAGTACGCTGCCTCACTCGTCCGTTGAGATGGTGACCTCTGCGGGGCCGCGCCCAGTCTCTCGGTGACACTGTTCGCACGCCGGCTTGACCACCGCCTGCCAGTCCAGAAATTTGTCCGTATCCAGCGCGCGATGGGTTTGGTGACAGTGCGAACATTGAACTGACGTTTGGTAGAGCGCCAGGCCTTGGGCGATCAGCGATTGCGGATCTGGCGCATCCTTTGGCGCAATCAGGGGTTCGCCGTATCTCCAGAGTTCGTAAGCTGCCGGTAGCGTATTGTGCATGTGATTGGCCATGCCAGCTACCAAGAGTTGCGCTTTGTGACAGGCGACGCAGCCAGCGTTCGAGAGCTCCGGTGCGCGCAGGGCTAGGCTGGTCGGCGAAACAGTCTGTGTCAGGCCGTTGATCACCGTCGTTGTGATCGCTGTCTTCTCTAGCCGGCGGTCGTCCTGACCGACCAGCCAGAGGATGCTTAGCTCTGCGCTGAGCAACATGAGCTGCGCGCGGTGGCGTGCGCCGCCATCCCCGCGGTGACAATCTATGCAGCGGATAACCTCGCCTCTACCATAGATTTGCTGGTAGTGATAGCTGGATAAATCCAAGGCCAAGGCGCCGGCCACCGCGGCGGTCGCGCGCTCAACGTAGGCGCGATGCTGCGGGGTGTGACAGCTCAAACAGAAGTCATCGCGCTCCTGGCGTTCAGAGATGGCCAGCGCGCCGGCCGCTCCCCCGCCTATCACAAGCAACATGGCAAAGAGCAATGGCAGGATGCGGACCAGCATCGGCCGTTGGCGGCGATAGGAGAAGCCCTCCTCGAACAGATCATCGTCGTCCGGCAGCTCGTATTGATCAGTGATGTAGCGAGGCATTCGGTGAGCGTAGGTGGGTTGCCGGCTGCGGCATGGAGAACCTGCGGTTCAAGACCACAACAAACATACCCACGGCGATGATGAACAACGATAGCCAGACGGCAACAGGCACGCCGCCCAGCGTCCACGCATCCGGCCGGAAGAGTAGCTCAATCCACAGCCGACCACTGCCATACCAGATGAGATAGGCTGCTCCGATGTCGCCCTCGCGCAAGTGCTGCCCGCGCCGGCGCGCCAGCCACAGCAAGCCGATGAAACCAACCAAGTTCCAAATGGATTCATAGAGAAAGGTCGGATGAAAGCGCGTCTCCGGCGGGTAGCGCGTCAGATCCGTGAAATCAGCGCTAGGGGTGCGAATTCGATAAGGCGGATCGATGGTGATGCCCCACCAAGAAGATCCCGTCGGCCCGCCATAGAGCTCCTGGTTAAAGTAATTGCCCCAGCGCCCGATCGCTTGCCCCAGCAAGACGCCAGGAGCAATGCTATCAGCGAGTCTCAGGAAGCGAAGGCGACGACGGATGCACACCAACAAGATGCCAAGCGCGCCTCCGAACAGTCCCCCGTAAATGCCCAGCCCCCCTTGCCAGATGGCGATGATTTGGATCGGATGTTGGCTGTAGTATGCCCATCCGCCTTGGCTGCCGTCGTTTGGCGAGGAGAAGACGTGATACAGGCGCGCGCCGATAAGTCCCAGCAAGATGACCCACAGCGCGCTGTCCCACACTACGTTGGGATCATCGCCGCGTCGCTTTGCCTCTAGGGCAGCGACCCAAGTGCCCGCTAACACACCAAGGGTGACGAGCAGGCCATACCAGTAAACGCGCAGAAAGCCTAGCTCAAACGCGACGCGCGTGTCCATGAGCCTATAAGCTTACACCTTTACTCGTTGCATTTTCAAGGGCATCTATGGCGAGGGTTAGCTTCTCTTGGGCAGAGGATGTGAAGAGCGTGATCCCCGCCTCCATACCTGAGTGAGGTTAAGAATCGTCGCGCATGCTTGAAACAAGGCGGGTTACCTAGGTCGCAACTAATGCGATTCCCCAGATTGCTTTGCTGCGCTTAGCGTGACGGAGATACTTTCTCTTTCTGATTCCTCCACAATCCCAATGAATGATGGGGCGGCCATCATCAGATGTTGCGAGAGGAATCAGCCAGAGGAAGTCTGCTCGCGCGAGAGTGAGCAGGGGATGCCGGTGGGCCGCTTTCCTTATTTGCGAGCGCGCCTTCATCTTCACTGATAGATGTGGTAGGCTTGCTCGGCCAGTTTCTGCTTGCTCTCACGGGGATAAGACCTGGCTAAGAAAGTCTGCAAAAGGCGGTTAACCATCTCCAAAGACATGTCCACATCTCATCGTCGAGCTGCCCGACCATCCTCGAGCGCGCATCGCGCCTTTGTGCCAGCAGTGAAACAGAACCCTGTGCGCGCTGTGCCTTTCACCAAGCAGTATGGGTTCCGACGCACCGTGGTGCAGCGGGTGGAGGACTTTCTAAAAGCCAATCACCTGCGCACGCGCGACCTGCCGGCGATGTATGTCAAGTCGGCCATCTGCTTGGGATGGTGGAGCGTCAGCTACGCTCTGTTGCTCCACAGCGGCTTCGCCGGCTGGCCACTCCCGCTCGCGCTGCTGTTCGCGCTTTCCTTTGGCCTGGCCACCAGCGGCATCGGATTCAACATTATGCACGACGCCAACCACAACGGCTACTCCGATCGTCCCTGGGTCAATCGCCTGTTCGGCCTGACCGTAGAGCTGGTTGGTTTGAGCAGCTTTATCTGGCGACAACAGCACAATATCTGGCACCACACCTACACCAACATCGCCGGCTTGGACGAGGGGCTGGAGATGGATGGTTGGGTGCGCAATAGCCCGAAGGATATATGGAAGCCCATTCACCGCTTTCAGCACATCTACGCGCCCATCGTGTATGCCCTGGCCGGCGTTGCGCTGCTCTTTGGCCGCAATTTTCAGGTGTATTTCACCGGCAAATCAGGCGAGACCTTCCGGTATCCACCGATGACGCGCAACGACAAGATCACTTTCTGGGTCGGGCGACTGATCAATTTGTGCGTCTACATCGTGCTGCCCTCGCTCGCCTTCGGCCTGTTGGGTGGGCTGTTGATCTTTGCTTTCACCGCGGTGGTCACTGGCTTCGTCATGGCGATTATCCTGCAGATGGCCCACGTGACAGCGGATGTGGACTTTCCAGAGCCGACCGGGGACCCGCTGCAGATCGAGAACGAGTGGGCCATCCATGAGGTGCAGACCACGAGCAACTTCGCGCCCAACAACCGCATCTTAAATTGGTATGTCGGTGGCCTGAATTACCAGATTGAACACCACCTCTTCCCCCACATGTGCCATCTGCTCTACCCGAAGATCGCGCCGATTGTGCGCGCCACATGCCAGGAATTCGGATTGCCCTACCGTTCGTATCCCACCTTTCGCGCTGCGCTGAAGAACCACTGGCGCTCCCTGCGCGAATTTGGCCGTCCGCCTGAGCTGGCGCGCGAGTGATTGTCAAGATGTGGCCTGCCACGGTGGACTTATCCACCCCTTGGGTATAATCTCCCCGCACAACGGCAAAGGGAAGATACCGCTAGTTATGGAGAATCAGATAGCCCCCGAACACGGCAGCACTCCCAATCAGGGGGAAGAAGACTTCACGCGCCTGCTCCCTCGCTACGAGGCCAAACAACGCTTCGAGAAGGATCAGCTCGTGCGCGGCAGAATCATCAGCATCACCGAGCGCGAGATCCTGATCGGGCTAGAAGGCGCGAAATCGGAAGGCATCGTCACCAGCAAGGACATCGAGGCGTTGCCCAAAGATGTTCGCAACAGCCTGAAAGAGGGCGACGAGGTCTTCGCTTATGTCCTCCAGCCGGAGGACGAAAGCGGCAACGTTACGCTCTCGCTCAGCCGGGCCATCACAGAGAAAGACTGGCAATATGTCGAAGCGCTGCGGCAGAAGCAACAGGCGGTCGAATATCCTATCGTCGGCTTTAACAAGGGCGGCGTGATCATTAAGATCGGACGGCTGCGCGGCTTTCTACCGACTTCTCAGCTAAGCGCGGCACACCAGCGCATGGTGGGCGACGAGAGCTTGCCGCCGGAGCAGCGCTTTCAAAAGCTTATAGGCCAAAAAGTCCTGGTCAAAGTGATAGAGGTTGACCGCGAGCGCAACCGCCTGATCCTCAGCGAGCGCGCGGCCAGCAAAGAAGCTCGTCAGATGCAAAAGGAGCGCCTGCTCAACAGCATCGAAGTCGGGCAGGTGCTTGAGGGCACGGTCACCAGCATCAAGGACTTCGGCGCGTTTGTTGACTTGGGCGGCGCGGATGGCATGGTGCATCTGACCGAACTTGCCCATGGGCGGATCAAACATCCTAGCGAAGTCGTCAAGGAGGGCGACCAGGTGACTGTGAAGGTCATCGAGCTTGATCGCGAGGCGGGGCGCATCGCTCTGAGCATGAAGGCGCTGATGCCCGACCCGTGGCTGAGCGTCGAGGAGCGTTACAAGCCTGGTCAACTTGTCGAGGCTGAGGTGGTGAGCTTGCATCCACGCCATGGCGTCTTCGTCCGCCTGAAGGATGATCCGGCCATCGAGGGCTTGGTGCGCTTGAACGAACTGAGCGATAAGCCGGTGAAAAGCCCGCGCGAGCTGGTGAAGGAGGGCCAGCAACTCACTTTGCGCGTGTTGCGCGTAGAATCAGCCCAGCGCCAGATCGCCCTTAGCCTGCGGCGGGTGAGCTGGTCTGAATATGCCGACATGGACTGGCAGGCAGAGGTTTCAGAAGAGATGCCAGCGGAACAGGAACACACGCCAACGGAAGAAGGGACGGCAGAACCGGCCCAATCTTCTGTGGCTGATGCGAGTTGAGCGATGGGGGCGCAGGGTTTCTGCGCCCCTATCCTTATGCGGCCACGTTTCGGCTTACCTCGAGGTTTTAAGGCTGCTCTCACGCTCGGAGATTAAAATTACTTAAAGAGGTGAACTGTGGCAGGAAAGATCGACAGGTTTAATCAACGCGCTCGTCGCGTGTTGCAAATTGCAAACGAGGAAGCTGAACGTTTGTCTCACAACTATATTGGCACTGAGCACCTTCTGCTCGGCTTGGTGAAAGAGGAGAACGGGATCGCGGGCCGCGTGCTGCGCGAGATGGGTGCCAAGCCAGATCGCGTCGCCGAAATGGTGGAGCGCATGACGGGCACAGGCCGGCGCTCATCATCCGCCGGCAAGCTGGAGTTGACGCCGCGCACAAAGCAAGTGCTGGAATTCGCCGTCGAAGAAGCCCGCAAGCTGAGCCACAATTACATCGGCACCGAGCACCTATTGCTGGGCCTTATCCGCCATGCCGACGGGGTGGCGATTGATGTGCTACGTCAGCTCGGCCTGACCCCAGACCGCATCCGCCGCGAGACATTGCGCGCCATCCAGCAAGAGCAGCCTGACACAGCGCGCGCATCGATCCCCTCCATCATCCAGAAGAAGGAACGCCCTAAGACGCCTGCCTTGGACCAACTGGCCACCGACCTGACCGCCCTGGCGGAGCAGGGCAAGCTCGACCCTGTGATTGGTCGGGAGACCGAGATCGAGCGCGTGATCCAAATCTTGGCCCGGCGCACCAAAAACAACCCCTCGCTGATCGGGGAGCCAGGGGTGGGCAAGACCGCGATCGTAGAAGGGCTGGCCCAACGCATCGTCAATGGCCAGACGCCGGAGCCGTTGCTGGGTAAGCGGGTGATGCAACTGGATGTCGGGTCGCTGGTCGCCGGCACGATGTATCGCGGCCAGTTCGAGGAGCGGCTGAAGCGCGTGATCGAGGAAGTGAAGATCAGCGACACCATCTTGTTCATTGACGAGGTACACATGTTGGTTGGCGCTGGCTCGGCCGGCAGCAGCGTAGATGCGGCGAATATCCTCAAGCCCGCCTTGGCACGCGGCGAGTTCCAATGCATCGGTGCGACCACCCTCAACGAATACCGCAAGTACATCGAGAGCGATGCGGCGCTGGAGCGGCGCTTCCAACCCGTGTATGTGGAAGAGCCGACTCCTGAGATGGCGATTGAAATCCTGCGCGGCGTGAAGGCAGCATACGAGGCACACCACAAGCTGAAGATCAGTGACGAGGCCATTCAAGCGGCTGTGCGACTCTCTGCGCGCTATGTCCCAGACCGCTACCTGCCGGACAAAGCGATCGACCTGATTGACGAGTCCGCGTCGCGCGTCCGCATGTATAAGTCGCCTCAATCCATTAATCTGCAGCGCGCCTTTCGCGAGTTGCGCCAGATCCAGAAGATGCGCGAGGATTTATACGCTGAAGGGCGCTATGAGGAAGCCACCCAGATGCGCGAGCGCGAGCGCGAATTGGTGGAGCAGATCGAGCAGTTGCGCACACAGTTCGACCCAAACACCGAGGGCGCAGTGGTCACCGCCGACGACATCGCGGAGGTTGTTGCGATGTGGACGGGAATACCAGTGAAGCGGATCGCGGCCACAGAAAGCGAACGCTTGATCCACCTAGAGGATGAGCTGCGCAAGCGCGTCGTCGGCCAAGAAGAGGCGATCACAACCATCGCCAAGGCTGTTCGCCGCGCACGCGCCGGTTTGAAAGACCCCAAACGGCCAATGGGTTCTTTCATCTTCCTGGGGCCAACTGGCGTGGGCAAGACGGAGCTGACTAAGGCACTGGCTGAGCAGCTCTTCGGCAGCGAAGATGCGCTGCTGGTGCTCGACATGAGCGAATTCATGGAGCGCCATACGGTCTCGCGGCTGGTCGGTGCGCCGCCTGGTTATGTGGGCTACGACGATGCCGGCCAGCTCACCGAGGCCGTGCGCCGCCGACCCTACACCATCGTCGTCTTCGACGAGATCGAGAAGGCGCACCCCGACGTGTTCAACATGCTCCTCCAGATAATGGAGGAAGGCCGGCTGAGCGACGCGCGAGGGCGCAAGGTGGACTTTCGCAACACCTGCATCATCATGACGAGCAACGTCGGCGCTGAGATGATTAAGCGCGAGAGTAAGCTAGGATTCAACGTCAAGCAGGACGAGCATAAAGCTGCCGAAGCGCAGTTCGCTGAGATCAAGGAGAAGCTGCTTGGCCAGCTCAAGCGCCTGTTCCGGCCAGAGTTCCTCAACCGCGTGGATGCGACAATCGTCTTCCGGCCGCTGACCAAGGACCAAATCGCGCAGATCGTCACGCTGGAGTTGAACAAAGTCCAAAAGCGGCTGGCCGAGCACAACATCACCCTTGAGGTAAGCGAAGAGGCAAAGCAATACCTGGCGGAGAAAGGCTATGACCCAGACTATGGCGCGCGCCCACTGCGCCGCGTGATCCAGAGCGAGGTGGAAGATGTGCTGTCCGATGGGTTGCTCTCCGGTCAGTTCTCGGATAACTCGCGCATCCTGATAGGGCTCGTTGATGGTAAGTTGACCTTCACGCAGACCGAGCAGGTGGTTGGGACGGCAGACGTCACCATCCGACCGGTGGAGGCACAGCCCGCACAGAACAGCGACGGTGACTCGTTGCTCGAATCGCTCGTGATATAGCTATATCGCGCGACCCCGCGCTTAAATCCGAAGCCCGGTCTTCGCCTGAGCAAGACCGGGCTTTATGTCTGTTGACGTAGTAGCTCCTGTTGTTCTTCGTCTCCCATCATTTTCGGCCTGGCGTATGTTGCCGCTTAGCGGCTTAACCTTGGGGAGTGGTTCAATTCGGAATGAAAGGCTGCGTCGTTGGGCAGACGTGTTGGTCATTCGCAAGCGCATCGCTCACGTCATCGCTGCGAAGCATCGTGCAGGTCGGTGATGCTTGGTGTATTGAGCGCACCAGGGTCACCAATGCCCCGCCTCACCCTGTCATTCTGAGCGAGAGCGAAGAATCTAAACTCGCGCCCGAGTGAACTGCTGCGGGGTCACCAAGGCTGCGCAGCCTTTGTTTCGCGGCACAGCAACATGTGAATCCACGGGGACTAGTTGGGCGGGATTTTAGATGCTTCGCTGCCGCGCAGCATGACAGGCTAGCGCGGTGAGTGATTCGTGAATGGGCACATGCACATCCGGAAATTAAATATCTTCTCTATTGGATCACTCCCCAAACTTGAAGAGCGTATGCTCCCGTGCTACGCTTAGCACAACTTATCCCCATTCCACCATGCCGTGCTGATGGCAGAGGTCTGGTGTGTACCCAACGACGTAGTCTTTCCTTCCGAATTGGAACACTCCCTGTCATGAGGACGCACCCTCGGTTTTGGTATAGTCACCGTGGTGATGAGGATGCGCAGCGGACGGATCGCGCGCCAGCTCGCGTATGTGACCTGTGCGCTCGTGCTGATCGCCAGCCAGGCTGGGCCGGCTTTCGCCATTGACTTCCTCTGCGACAACCTCCCCCAGCCGCAGGTCATGGTGGATGTGGATGGCGTCTTTGCCTACCGTGATAGCAACTGGGCGTCTCCAAAGATCGGGCGGATGTTGAAGTTCCAATGTCACGCTGCGCTGGCCAGGGATGAGAGCAGCGCCTGGGTGCTGGTGCCCTTTGGCAGCACGCGCGCCTGGGTCAGTCGCGCAGCGGTGCGCTTCGCCGATGGCATGGACATCACGCAGCTCCCCTTCGCGGGCCAGATACCGCCCGCGCCGCCGGCGCGCGCCTTACAGTTGCCCGGCGTGCCGGTTGTGAGCAAAGCCATCCAGCAGCGCTACCTGGACGCCGTGCGGGCCGGCCGTGCGCCAGATATGGTCACTGTGCTGGGCGACTGCAACTCAGAGCACCCCGTCTACTTTGGCCGGCTGGACGGCGGCGGGTTCGACCTGACGCCATACCCTGACCTGCGCCAGGTTGCGCTGGCGTTCGCGCCCTCGTTCAAGCGCGTGAGCCTGGCCACCAGCGGCAGCTTCAACGTGACGATGGCGCTCGACCCGACCTGGGCCGACCCTAAACAGTGTGAGAGGAACGAGGGGCCGCTGGATTGCGAGCTGCGGCTGTCCAACGCCAGCTTATTGATCGTCTCCCTAGGCACGGGCGACACGTTCACCTGGCGCGATTTTGAGCGGCACTACGCGGCCATTATCGAGCGCGCGCTGGCCAGCCGGGTCGTGCCACTGTTGATGACCAAGGCCGACGAGCTAGAAGCGCGCCAAGGCGGCGCACCAGCCGACTACATTAACACCGTCATCCGCCAGCTCGGCGCCCGCTACAGCGTGCCAGTGATTGACCTGGCCCTGGCCGCCAGACAACTGCCGGACGGTGGGTTGGTGATCGAGCGCAACGACAAACTCCAGCAAATTGATCCATTTCACCTAAGCGCCGCCGGCGCCGATGCCAAGATCTGGCTGACCCTGCGCACGCTCGCTCAGTTTCCAAAGGCGACGCCGAACAAGGCAGCGACGGCCTCTCCCACGCGCGCGCCTGCCGGACGGCGGGCGACGGTGACCCCAACGCCGAGCGCGCCCAAGCCCACACAAACGCCTCGGCCCACGCCAACCGCCCGAGAGAGACCATGGCAAACGCGCGAACGGTAAGCCAACGCCTGATTGCGATCGCTGCTGGCTTAGGGGTGTTGCTGATGCTCACCTCCCCAGGCAAGGCGCAGTCACTGCCCAAGATCACCATCGTCGTTGACAACGCCTGGCTGCGCCGCGGGCCAAGCCTGACGGCGTCTAGGACGCTGCCGGTGGCCAAAGGGCAGTTCTACGACGTGCTGGCGCGCACAGCCGACAACGCCTGGTGGCAACTGGTGGTTCCGGGCCAGAAGTCCGGCGGCACCTGGCTGTTCGCCGACTTGGGCGTGCTGTACTCCAGCAGCCTAGAGGCTGCGCCGGTGATCACGCCGGCTGTCACGCCAGCGCGGCGGGCGCCGTCGCCGCGCGCGCCGGCGACGCCCTGGCCAGCCTGGATCCCGCGCATCACGCCCCAGCAGCGCGCGATCTGGCTGAACAGCCCGCGCTTCGGCAAGGACTTGAACACTTTTACCGTGGTTGGCGATTGCAACGCCCAGCCATCGGTCTATCTGCGTCGGCTGGCCAGCGGCCAGTTCGACGCCAGCACCCTTGAGCCGCGCCTGCAAGCGATCGTGCGGCGCTTTGAGCGCTCGTTCGGCCGGGTCAGCCTGGCCGCTCAGGGCGGGTTCGGCGCGCATTCGATGATGGATCCGACCTGGGCCGATGGCGCGCTGTGCGGCACCACACAAGGCCCATTCGAGTGCGAACTGTGGGTCTCGCGGGCCAGCATCGTGTTCATCGCCCTAGGCACGCAAGAGCAATACACCTGGCAGTCGTTTGAGGCGCACTATCGCCCGCTGATCGAGCATGCGCTCGGCAAGGGCGTGTTGCCCGTGCTGATGACCAAAGCAGATGACATCGAGACAGCCTCCGGCGCGCCGCCTGGCCACATCAACGCCGTCATTCGCAAGCTGGCGCAAGAGTATCAGGTCCCGTTGTTGGATTTTTGGGCGGCCACGCGCGAACTGCCCAACTTCGGGCTGGTGGACGAGGGCGATAAAGACTTTCACCTGAGCGAAGCTGGCAAAGACCGCCGCATCCTCACCACCCTGCAGACGCTGGCCGCCATCGTGGGTGAGCGCTAATTCGTCGCCTGGATCACCCTGCGCCGCAGCACATCCAGGACCTGGAGCGCGGTGAGGTTGCGCTGGTTGTAGCCGTATTGAAGATACTCCGGCGTGAACCAGGCGCTGCGCTCATCTTCGGGATAGTTGTAGTGAAAGCCGTCCCACAGCATCCCGCGGCCAGGCAACCGCACCACCACCTGGCGCAGGTTGAGCAACGGCACCTGGTATTCCCTGGCGATCTGGGCGATCTTGCTGTTGATATAGCCGTAGGGCGCGCCGCCCTCGGTCGCCTCCAGGTCATCGGCTTTGGTGATCAGCACCGGGATCACGCCGGCGTTGATCGTGATCTCCACGATGCGCCGATAGTTGGCTTCAAAGTCCCGCCAGCTGTGCTGGTCGCCTGTGCCGAGCAAAATCAGCGCAACGCTGGGGCGCACCCGGTTGTATTCGCACTCCAGCGGCGAAAGTCCGTTGCAACCAGGCGGCGCGTGCGCCGGGTCGAGCACCTTGGCCGTGTTGAACCCGCCGGCGGCAGCGACGCTCTCATGGCCGAACGACTCTCGAAAGAAGTCCACTGTGTCCTGTAAGTAAACGTAACTCCCCAGGTTGTAGTTGCCCTGGCTAAACGGCTTCAGGAAGGCCGGATGCTGCGAGTTGCTGTCGCCGACCACAGCAAATGCGTTGGCGCGGTTGCCGCGCGCTTGGCCGGCCTGGAAGATCTGAAAGACGCGCGGCGAGAGGTCGGATAAATACGGGTATTCCAGCGGACCGACGGCGATCGGCGTCGGTGTAGCTGCCTGGGCAGCGCCCGGCGGCGGCGTGGGCAACGCGACCCCGCTGCCGATGCTTACGTAGCGGGCGTCCACGTAGCCTTCTGTCCCGTTGGGCGTCACCACCTTAAGCCAGCTCTGCCCAGCCACTGGTCCAAAGACCTTCAGCTCAGTGTTTGGCCCTAGGCGGGTGATGACGCGGCTGTCGTAGCTGGGGCCGCTGCGCAGGCGCAACCCACCAGCGTCGGGCAGCACCCGGCCGATGACGTAGCTTGCCGGCGCCGCCGGCGGCAGGGGGAGGAGCGGCAGCGCCGTCGGCTGAGGGCGCGGCGGCGGGACGAAGTCGGCCCCGGGAATGTTGAGGACCTGGCCAATCGAGAGGAAATCAGGATTGATGCCGGGATTGGCCGCGATCAGCGCGTCCAGCGTGCCAAAGCCAAAGCGGATGGCGATGTCCCACAGCGTGTCGTTCGGCTGCACGACGTATTGGGTGACGCGCACGGTAGGAGTTGGCTCAGGTAAAGGGAGGTCGGCAGCTGCGATGGCCGGCTGCGCCGGCGGCTGCGTCGCCGGCAGAGGCGCGGTTGGATAGATCGTCACTGCCACCTGGCCGACGGGTGGACGAGCCGGCTGTGCTGGACGCAGCCAGGCGACGGCGATCATCCCTAGGCCAACCATTGCCAACAAGGCAAACAGGGCCACTGCTGTGCGCTGAAGCGCCATGCCGGCATTCTAGCGAACGCGCGGACGAGAGAGGGGGCGTTTCACCAATAGGGGCTGTAGCCGCTCGCTCAGCATGCCAGTCTGTCACGCAGGTTGCTCACTCAACGTCTGACTACTGCCACGCGAGAGGCGCGGTATCGCTATGCCCTCACGCGAGGCATAAGCATCTGAGCGGCTGCGTTGACCAGGGCTGTGCCGGCCTGCGACGCTTCAGTCGAGCGCAAGTGTCGCTTCATGAAGTCAGTGGACACGGCATACCACACTTCGCCAGCATGACAGGCTGACGCGGCGAGTGATGCATGCTCGGGTTCGTGCATATCCAAACTGACGTTCATTCCAGCATCTTTCTATTGGGCCACTCCCATTTGTCTCGTCACTCTGAGCAACTGCAATACCAGCACGACAGGCTCTGGCACAGCCAGCGAGCGGCCTCATTCTTGAACGTGTCCACACACGAGTTGTGTTCAAGGCGAGGGATCTCACGCAGAGCACGCGAAGCAAATCTTGCTGCTAGGAGGAGCGGCATCCCCGTAGGTAGCGCTCCGGAAGCAAGACAGGATTGCCTATGTTCCGGTCAACATGCACAGGCCACTTGCTCCTGGGCAAGCGCAGATTGAGTCAGCTTGGTCTCTTCCTAAACGCCAGATTAAAACATCCACGCTCGTGCTTGCAGGCTAAGGACTAAATCATTACATTGCCCATGGGGAAGGTGAGAAGCCAGCTGACGAGGGCACCGGTAGTTGTTGATCACGCTCAAACCGCTAGGCGCTGGTGAACACGGAAGGCTTCGACCACATCGAGAACGACGTCAGGCACCGCTCTCCTTTCAATGCTTTGGGCTGGGATGAACTCCTAACTTGAGGAGGATGTGTAAGATGAAGCGAGTTCTCAGATGGATCGGGATCGTGTTTGGCGTGTTGGTTGGTTTGGTTGTGTTGGCCGTAGCAGGGGTGTATGCCGTCACCGAAGCACGCATCAACAGGACATACGACATTCGTGTTGAGGAAGTGCCCATTCCCACCGACGCTGATGCCATCGCTTACGGCGAGCGCCTGATGAAGACGCGCGGCTGCGTGGATTGTCACGGTCAAAACCTAGGTGGGCGCGTCTTCCTGGAAAGCCCCACGGCCGGCCGCTTGGTGGCCACGAACCTGACCGCTGGGCGGAACGGCATCGGCAGCTATTACACCGTGGCCGACTATGTGCGCGCCATTCGCCACGGGGTCGGGCCGGACGGCAAGCCGCTGCTGTTCATGCCAGCCCATGAGTACTACTTCCTCAGCGACGCCGATCTCGGAGCGATGATCGCGTATCTCAAGAGCGCGCCGCCTGTGGACAGCGACCTGCCACCCAGCCAGGTCGCGCTGCCAATCCGGATACTCTACCTGCTGACCGGCCAGGTGGCGTTGCTGCCGGCGGAGTGGGTTGACCATGATGCCCCGCGCCCGACGCCACCCGCGCCTAGCGTCACCGCTGCATACGGCCAGTACCTAGCCGTGACGTGCATCGGCTGTCATGGGCCGGGACTATCCGGCGGGCCGATCCCCGGCGTCCCGGCGGACTGGCCGCCGGCACCAAACCTCACCCCCGGCGGCAGGCTGAGCCAGTGGTCTGAGGACGACTTCATTAGAGTGATGCGCACGGGCGTCACGCCGGATGGCAAACAGATTGCCAACCGCTACATGCCCTGGCAGGCGCTCGGCCAGATGACTGACGACGAGTTGAAGGCGATTTGGCTATATCTCCGGTCGTTGCCGGCCAAGCCAACCGGCAATCGCTAGCATTCGTTATGCAACTACGTCCGAGGGCCACGCATAGTTGCGTGGCCCTTGCCTTTTCAAGGCATAGCGAGAAACGCGCTCACCACCTCATAAAGCACGCGCACACCCCAAGCCAGCGAGTCAATCGCCACCCGCTCGTCGTGGCCGTGAACGAGGTCGAAGAAGCGTTCACCCGGCGCGAAGCGCAGCGGCGAGAAGCCATAGCAGATCGCGCCGAGGCGAGCGACGTGCTTCGCGTCGGTCGAGCCGGTCATCATATAGGGCAGCGGGATGCCGGTTGGATCGTGCTGCTTAAGGATGCGCGCGATGAGCGCGAAGAGCGGCGTATCAAAGGGGAACTCCAACCCCTCGCCGAAGCTATCCACCACAAAATCCAGATGCGGGAAGTCTCTGAGCGCGCCGCGTAGGTCGGCGATCAGCGCGTCGGGCGCATAGCCCGGCAACAGCCGGCAGTCTAGGACAGCCTCGGCAGACGATGGGATGACGTTGGTCTTGTAGCCCGCGCGCAGGCCGGTTGGGGTGACCGTGTTGTGGGTCATGGCATGCAACTCGGCGGCCAACGTCGGGTCACCGAGCAGGGGCGCCTCGCGCAGCGCCTCCAGGTCCAGCCAAGCACGCAATGCTGCGCCTGCGCGGCCGCCTAAGCCGTCGGCCAGCGCGCCGATGAAGGCGCGGGCGGTGGGCGTCACATGCGCGCCCAGCCGAGCGCCGGCCAGGCGATCCACGGCGCGGGCAAGCCAGACGACAGCGTTCTCGGCATGTGGCACGCTGGCGTGGCCGGGCCGGCCATAGGCCACCATGCGCATCCACAGCGCCCCTTTCTCAGCAGTCTGGATGGGGTAGAAGCAGCGGCCATTCACATACATGCTATGGCCACCGAACTCGCTGAGCGCATATTCGGCCCGCAGCAGGTCAGGGTGCTTCTCCACCAGGACGCCGATGCCCTGGTTGGTGTCGGATTCCTCGTCAGCCGTGGCAGCGAAGATCAGGTCGCGGCGCAAGGCTTGGCGGTCTTGGCCGGCGATGGCCAAGAAGACCGCCAGTTGCATGGCGACGACGCCCTTCATATCCAGCGCCCCGCGCCCATAGACGAAGCCATCTTTCACTTCCGCGCTGAACGGATCGGTCGTCCAATGCTCACGCTCAGCAGGCACGACGTCGGTGTGCGAATACAGCAACAGCGGCGGGGCGGAGCCGTCACCGGTCAAGCGCGCGATCACGTTGCCGCGGCGCGGCGCGGTCTCGATCACAATCGGGTCAAGGCCGGCTGCGCGCAAAACACCGGCGATGTATTCTGCGGCGACGATCTCATTGCCCGGTGGATTGGTGGTGTCAAGGCGGATCAGGTCGCGCAGGTAGCGCACGGTCTGTTCGGCCAGGGCCTGCCAGTTGGGTGAGGAGAGAGACATGCAAAAACTATAGGACGCAACAATGAGCCGGCGTTAGTGTCTGATAATTAACCTCATGCATACCTCACTTTGCATCACCCGAGAAGAGTTCAATCAGCGCACAGAGCGCTTACTGGAGCATAGCCGCTCTCGTGGGCTGAAGGGCGTAGTCCTGTTTGACAGCGCATACATCCACTACTTCACCGGCTTTGCCTTTATCCCTACCGAACGACCGATCGCGTTCGTCATGAACGCCGAAGGCGAGCGCGCGATGTTCGTCCCCAGGCTGGAGCTGGAGCACGCCCGTCAACAGACAGGGTTTGAGCGCATAGAGCACTATGTGGAGTATCCATACAAGCCTCATCCGATGCATGTCCTCGCCGGCGTGCTGGCCGATATGGGCATCGGCGAGCGGATCGGCGCGGATAACGATGGCTATCCGTGGGTCTTCGGTTATCGTGGCCCGGCGCTGAGCGAGGTAACGGGTGCGACCGTGATGCCTGTTGCAGCGCTTATTGAGGACATGATGATGATCAAAAGCCCTGCTGAGATCGCGCTCCTGAAGGAGAGCGCCAAATGGGCCAACCTCGCACACCGCCTGCTCCAGCGATACACCCGTCCTGGTCTCACCGAGACCGAAGTCAGCCTGCGGGCCAGTCAGGAAGCGACGCTCGTGATGATAGAGACGCTCGGGCCGCTTTATGCTGCGCGCAGCATGTATGGCGAGGGAGCGTCCGCCGGCTATCGCGGCCAAATTGGGCGCAACGCAGCGATTCCACATGCCCTCGCCAATCACATCACCTTTCAGCCCGGCGATGTGTTGGTTACTGGCGCGGGCGCGCCGATATGGGGCTATCACTCCGAACTTGAGCGCACGATGGTCATCGGCCGGCCAACCGATCAACAGAAGCGCATGTTTGATCACATGCTCGCCGCTCAGGAGTTGGCTATCCAGTCGCTCAGGCCTGGCATCCGCTGTGCCGACGTCGATCGCGCTGTGCGCGCCTATTTCGAGCAACACGACCTCATGAGCTATTGGAAACATCACACTGGCCATGCGATTGGGCTGCGCTATCACGAAGGGCCGTTCCTCGACATCGGCGACGACACGGAGATTAAGCCAGGCATGGTGTTCACAGTGGAGCCAGGCTTATACGCAGCAAACTTGGGCGGCTTTCGCCACTCCGACACAGTCGTCATCACACCGGATGGCCACGAGGTTATCACCTATTACCCACGTGACCTGGATAGCTTGACCATACCACTCTAGAGCGTCCTGTTTGACAGCCGGCGCAGTTGCGACAAAATCTGAGAGTACTCCGGCGCATGGTGCGCGGAGTACGCCTGAGCAAGTAAGGGAGAGACCGATGAACGAGAAACGCCTGTCAGCCTTACGAACCACTCGAACTGCGCTTACCGCTACCGTGCTTACTTTTGCACTGCTGGCAGCCTGCGCGGCACCACCACCCCAAGCGCCATCGCAGCCTGTGCAGCCGGCGGGACAGGGCGAAGCACCAAAGCCGGCTGAACCAACAGCGCCTGCACCGGGCCAGCCCAAACCCGGCGGCGTCTTGCGCGTCGGCACCAATCAAGATGCTGTGGGCTTTGACCCGCATACCACCAACGCCACTGCTTCGTTCCGCATCCTAGAGAACATCTACAGCTCGCTCCTGCGCTTTAAGCCCAATCTCGAGATCGAAGGCGATCTGGCTGAGAGCTATCGCGCCATTGACGCAACAACCTGGGAGTTCAAGCTGCGCCGGAACGTCAAGTTCCACAGCGGGAAGCCGCTCACCTCAGCCGACGTCAAGTATTCCCTGGAGCGCATCAAGGACCCAGCGACCAAGTCGTCTCGCCGGTCACAACTAGAGCCGATCGTGGCGATCGAAACGCCGGACGATTACACCGTCATCATCAAGACCAGTAAGCCATTTGCACCGCTACTCGCTGTGCTGGCCGACCGGACCAACGCGATCGTGAACAAGGACTTCGTCGAGGCCAATGGGGGCAAGCTCGATAACGTGGCCGATGGCACTGGCCCGTTTAAGCTGAAGGAATGGGTGCCCAATACGCGGACGGTGCTGGAGAAAAACCCTGATTACTTCATCCCAGGCCAGCCCCTGCTCGACCAGGTGATCTACCAGCCCATCCCCGATGACACGGCGCGCAGCACCGCCGTGCGAACCGGTTCGGTGGACTTCATCGAGTATGCGCCGGCCAAAGACCTCGAGCTGCTGCGCAATGACCCCAACATCACCATCACCGGCGAGGGCAATAACAACGTGCGCTTCCTCGCCTTCAACGTCAAGGTAAAGCCCTTTGACGATCCAAGGGTGCGCCGGGCAATCGCGTGGGCTGTAGACCGCGAAGCGGTGTTGCAAGCTGCTGTCAACGGGGCGGGGACACCACTCTATGCCGGCCCATTTTTGCCCTCATTCTGGCCTGGCCTGAAGGAGCCCGTCTACAAACGCGACCTCGAGAAGGCGAAGCAACTGCTGGCCGAAGCCGGCTATCCCAATGGCTTCACCGCTAAGCTCAAGAACACCCCAACCTATAGCTTCCTCGGCAACGCCGGCATCGCCGTTCAAGAGCAGCTCAAGGAAATTGGGATCAACTTCGAGATTGAATCGCTAGAATGGAGCGTGTTCCTGAAGGACTATCTGACGGACAGGAACTTTGAAGCCGTCGTGAGCGGCTACAGCGGCTTCGCCGATCCACACATCCCCATAGATGGTACTTACGTGACCGACCGTCAGAATAACTTCATGAACTACAGCAATCCCAAGCTGGATGAGCTGGTCGCCAAAGGCGCCGAGGAGACCGACCTGGCCAAGCGCGCCGAGATTTACCGAGAGATTCAGAAGATCCTGCTGGAGGACTCCCCGATGGTCTTCCTCTACGCAGCGAACGAGTATGAGGCGATGCAGAGCTACGTCAAAGGCTACGTCCACTATCTGAACGGCTCGCACGTCTCATTCCGCCAAGTCTGGCTGGATAAGTAGGCCAGGCCCTTCTACAAGCTGAACTCCGGATGCTTGCTCGCCACGCGAGCAGGTATCCGGAGTTCGCCGCAGACGCAGCATCGCACACCCGTGATCCAGTACATCCTTCGTCGCCTACTTGTGGCGCTCCCCATCCTGTTCGGGGTTAGCCTGTTCACGTTCGGCCTGGTGCGCTGGATCCCTGGAGATCCGATCTTGATCATGCTGGGCACGGACGCGATGGGCGCAGATGTTGAGGGGATTCGCAGGTTGTATGGGCTGGATCGGCCTTGGCCGGTTCAGTATGTAGAGTGGCTTGCCGGCGTGCTACAAGGCGACCTGGGCCTCTCCATCCGCACGCGGTTGCCGGTCGGCCAATCCATCCTGCAAAGGCTGCCCGTGACGATAGAACTCACAGCGCTTTCGCTGTTGCTGGGCCTGCTCATCGGGGTGCCGGCGGCGGTGCTGGCCGCCACCTATCGCGGCAAGACAGCAGATGCTCTGGTCGGCGTTGTTTCTTTGCTGGGCATCAGCGTGCCCGGATTCTGGCTGGCCATCCTCCTGATGCTCTTCTTCTCACTCTATCTGCGGCTGCTACCGTCCATCGGCTACGTCGCGTTGCACGAAGGACCGCTCGACAATTTGCGCCACCTGATCTTGCCCGCGCTTGGCTTGGCCTTGCCGCTGGGCGCGACGATCATGCGCTTCATGCGCTCCTCGTTGCTCGAGGTGTTTGGGCAGGATTACTTTCGCACCGCGAGAGCGAAAGGGCTGACGTATGTCATGGCAGTGAACAAGCACGCCCTGCGCAATGCTCTGATCCCAGTCGTCACAGTGATCGGCATCCAAATCGGGCGACTGCTGGGCGGGGCTGTGATCATCGAGCAAATCTTCGCGCTGCCTGGCCTGGGTCGCCTGGTCTTTGACGGCATCGCCATGCGTGATTACCCTGTCGTGCAGGGCACAGTGTTGGTATTCACCGCTCTGTTCATCTTGATTAACTTGCTCGTGGACTTGCTCTACGGCGTCATTGATCCCAGGGTTCGGCTGGCTACGAAATGAGTTCCCCGTCGCGTCGGGTACTGCTCCGCGCTGCCCATAGCCCGCAGTTTGTCATCGGCGCAGCGCTCGTCCTGCTATTCGTCCTGACCGCTGTGCTTGGGCCGGTCATTTCTCCTTACAGCCCCACGGCCCAGAAGATGAGCCAACGGCTAAAACCACCCAGCGCAGAATACTTTCTCGGCACGGATGACTTCGGGAGGGATGTGCTCAGCCGCATCTTGCACGGCGCGATGCCGTCCCTTCAAGTGAGCATTCTCTCCGTGGCCGGCTCTCTGATCGTTGGTGTGATCATCGGCCTGCTCGCCGGCTATCGCGGCGGATGGGTAGACACCGCCTTAATGAGTTTGATGGACGTGCTGCTGGCCTTCCCAGCGGTGCTGCTGGCGATTGCGATCCTAGCCGTATTGGGGACAGCGCTGAGCAACGTGATCCTCGCCATCGCAATCGTCAACCTGCCGACCTTTGCACGGCTGGCGCGGGGCTCAACGCTGGCCACGCGCGAACTCCTCTATGTTGAGGCTGCCCGCAGCCTGGGCGTCCCCCCGCTGATGATCCTTTGGCGGCATATCCTGCCTAACATTGCCGCGCCGCTCATCGTGCAGACGTCGTTGACCATTGCCACGGCCATCCTGATCGAAGCATCCCTGAGCTATCTCGGCCTCGGCATTCAGCCCCCTGCCCCGTCGTGGGGCAATATCCTGGCATCCACCTACGGCTTCATCCAGACCAATCCCTGGCCATCGGTGTTCGCCGGCACGGCCATCGCAATCGCCGTGCTGGGCTTCAACCTGCTGGGCGATGGCCTGCGCGACGCACTTGACCCAACCACCCGTTAAACCGAGCATGCGCATCTACAAATGTGACCATCGCGGCGAGCGGCGCGTCGGCTACGAAGGC
>JAGHYX010000035.1 GCA_017743375.1 Chloroflexota bacterium | reverse complement strand
GGCTGTGGCCGAAGGACAAGTTCATCCCCGTGCGCGAGGCGCTCCGGGCGATGGGCCATGCCTGAGCAGTGCTTAACGGTGCCCGGCTTCTTCTGTCTATACTCCAAGCGATCGTATGTCCATCCCTGAGCATCTGGAGGCGACGGTCAAAAATCTGCCGGCCCTGCCCGGCTGCTATCTGTTCTACGACCAGCGCGGCGAGGTGATCTACGTCGGCAAGGCGGTCAACCTGCGCAGCCGCGTGCGCTCCTACTTCAACCTCAACACCTGGGCCGCCTCGCCCAAGACCGCCCGCTTGGTCAAAGAGATCGCGCGCATCGAGGTGGTGGTGCGCGGCAACGAGCTGGAGGCGCTGATCCAGGAGGCCGAGCTGATCAAAAAGCACCGCCCGCGCTACAACATCCGGCTCAAGGACGACAAGCGCTATCCCTATCTCAAGGTCACCTGGCAAGACGATTTCCCCACCGTAGTGGTCACCCGGCGCATCGAGCGCGACGGCGCGCGCTACTATGGGCCGTATAGCAGCGCCAAGGCGGTTTATGCCACCCGCGACGCGCTGCGCAAGATGTTCCCCTTCCTGAGCTGCGACCGCGTGATCACCGGCCACGACACGCGCGCCTGCCTGTACTACGACATCAAGCTGTGCAGCGGCCCGTGCATCGGCGCGATCAACCGCGCCGAATACCGCGCCAACATCCAGCGCCTGTGCGACTTCCTGGAGGGCAAGAGCGACCAGGTGATCGCCGACGTGCGCGCGCGGATGGAGGCAGCCGCCCGCGCGCTGCAGTTCGAGCGGGCCGCGGAATACCGCGACCAACTGCGCGCCCTGGAGCACGTGGTCGAGAAGCAGCGCGTGATCAGCAGCGCCGGCAGCGACCAGGACGTGATCGCCTTCGCCCGCGACGAGGGCGAGACCTGTGTGCAGGTGCTGTTCATCCGCGGCGGCAAGCTGCTGGGCCAGGAGTACTTCGTGCTCGACGGCGCCGAGGGCGAGGACGACCAGGCCGTGCTGGACGCCTTCCTCAAGCGCTTCTACGACGAGGCCGCCTACGTGCCGCCGGAGGTGCTCCTGCCGGCCCAAGTGGAAGAGGCGCACATCATCGAACGGTGGCTGCGCCAAAAGCGCGGCGCAGCCGTGCAAATTCGCCCGCCCCAGGGCGAGGCGGACATCAGCCTCATCGAATTGGCCCGCCAGAACGCCCAGCAGCAACTGGCCATCCTAAAGGCGCAATGGCGCGAGGACACCCTGCGCCAAGAGGCCGTGCTGCGCGAACTCCAAGAAGCGCTCGACCTGCCGCGCCCCCCCACCCGCATCGAATGCTACGACGTGAGCAACACGCAGGGGACGGCGGTCGTCGGCAGCATGGTGGTGTTCGTCCACGGCGTGCCTAAGAAGAGCGACTATCGCCGCTTTAACATCCGCGAGATAGCCGGCCCGAACGACTTCGAGAGCCTGCGCCAGATGCTGCGCCGGCGCTTTCAGCGCTGGCGTGATGCCCAAGCGCGCAGCGACGAACGCCCGGCCCCCGGCAAACGCCAGGACCTAAGCTGGGCGATCCTGCCCGACCTGGTGCTGATTGACGGCGGCAAGGGACAGTTGAATGTCGCCGTGGAGGTGCTGCGCGAGTTCGACCTGGCCCACATCGTGCCGGTCGCGGCGCTGGCCAAGCAGAAGGAGGAGATCTTCCTGCCCGACCGCGAGGCGTCCATCCTGCTGCCGCGCGACGCCCAGGCATTCTATCTAGTACAGCGCATCCGCGACGAGGCGCATCGCTTCGGCTTGGCCGGCCACCGCCGCCAGCGCGAGAAGATCGGCCTGGCCTCCCAACTCGACGCCCTGCCCGGCGTCGGGCCGGCCCGCCGGCGCAAGCTGCTCGCCGCCTTTGGCTCGCTGGAGGGCATCCGCGCTGCGGACGTGGAAGCGCTGAGCAAGGTCGTGCCGCGCAAGGTGGCCGAAGCGATCAAGGACGGGCTGGGCGCCGGCTGATGCGCAGCCCGCGCGGACGAACCAAAACAATCAGGCCGCCGGTGGACGGCGACGGCGATGCCGTCGCCCACGCCCAAGGGCTTGCCCCTGACTGTGCCGTCACCGGGCGTGAACACGCGGCTGCGCTATAGTTGATCCAACATGAACGACTTCTCGCGCTATCCGGAGAGGCTGCGCGATGTGCTGGAGGCATTCGCCGAGAACCCCGCTGACCGCAACCAGATGCTGATCGAGTATTCCGACCAGTTTGAGGGCGTGCCGGAGCGCATCGCTCGGCGGCCATATCCACAAGCAAACCAGGTGCCGCATTGCGAGTCAGACGCATATGTCTTCGTCGAGCCGCTGCCGGACGAGGCCGGCGGACCGCCGCGGCTGAAGTTCTACTTCGCGGTCGAGAACCCGTTCGGCGTCTCGGCGCGCGCGCTCTCCGCCATCCTCGACGCCACGCTGAGCGGCCTGCCGGCGGACGTCATCGCCAATATGCCCATTGAGGACATCGTGCCGACGCTGTTCGGCAAAAACATCTCGATGGGCAAAGGACAAGGACTGCTGAGCATCGCCGCGGTCGTCAAGCGGCTGGCGCAGCGATACGCCCATGATGGAAACGCGCGAACCGCTTGAGGTCGTCGCCCGGCTGCGCGCCGCCGTGGCGGGCGCGATGTTCGTCGAAGGATATACGGTCCATCCCGACGGACGGGTGAGCCTGCGCGGTCAGTTGCTCCTCCCGCCGGAGGACGCTTACCGCCAACTGCGCCCGCGGGTGGAGGCGGAGGGATATATCCCCTACCTGCGCCCTAGCGACGAACGCTACGAGCTGATGGCGATCCCCGGCACACTGCCGCAGGCACAAGACCGCCCTCTGATCAATGTGGCGCTCCTGATTGCCACGGTGATCTCGGTGGTCTTCACGGGCGGGCTGACCGCGGAAGGGTACCAGCTCGACAACGGGCTGATGTTCGGCGCGGCGCTGCTGGGCATCCTGGGGATGCACGAGGCCGGCCACTACATCGTGGGCCGTTTGCGCGGCGCGCGGGTATCGCTGCCCTACTTCATCCCCCTGCCCGCGCCGTTCAGCTTCGTCGGCACCTTGGGCGCCGTCATCGTCCAGCGCGCGCCGTTTGAGGACCGCCGAACGCTGCTGGAGATCGCAGCCGCCGGCCCGCTGGCCGGCTTCATCGTCGCCGTGCCCCTCTTCGTCCTGGGCATCTGGCTCTCCGAGGTTCAGCCGCTCCCGCCGGCGGGCAGCTACGTGACGCTGGGCGATTCGCTGCTCACCCGCCTAGTGGGCATATTGCGCTTCGGGCGGGCATACCCCGCCGATGGCTACGACATCGTGCTCCACCCGATAGGGCTGGGCGCGTGGATCGGGCTGCTGATCACGGCGATCAACCTGATCCCCGCCGGCCAGCTCGACGGCGGGCACATCGCCTATGCGCTGCTCGGTCGGCGGGCGCGCTATCTCTCCTACGCGATGATCGTCGTCATGTTGGGCCTCTCGCTGCTGGCGACGACTTGGTTGCTGTGGGCCATCCTGCTGTTCTTCCTCGGGCGCGACCACCCGCTGCCGCTGAACGAAGCCGTTCGCTTGCGCCCGCAGCACTACGCGCTCATCCTGGCGGCTGCCTTGATCTTCGCCTTGACCTTCGTGCCCAGGCCAATTTACTGACGAGTTGATCCAGCTCAGCGACCTGCTTGCTGCGACCGACGGCCAGCTGCTCGGCGACGCGCCGCCTGCGCAGCGCTTCTCCGGTTTCTGCTTCGACTCGCGCCGCGCGCGGCCGGGCGAGCTGTTCGTCGCGCTGCGCACCGAACACGGCGACGGGCATGATTTCGTGGCCGACGCGCTGGCCCGCGGCGCAGCCGGCGCGTTGGTGGAAGCAGACCGCTGGCCCAGCGCGTCATCACCCGGCGGGTTGCTGATCAGCGTGCCCGACACGTACGAGGCGCTCACGCGCTACGCGCGCGAGGTCGTGCGCCGGCGCGCCCTGCCCGTCATCGCCATCACCGGCAGCGTCGGCAAGACCGGCACCCGCGCGGCCCTGGCAGCCGTTCTGAGCCGGCGCTGGCGCGTCTTCCAGAATCCGGCCAACTTCAACGGCCGATTAGGCGTGCCGATCGCCCTGGGCGGGCTGGAGCCGGACCATGAACTCCTCGTGCTGGAGATGGGTGCTGATCGCTTTGGCGAGATCCGTGAGCTGTGCGAGATCGCCCCGCCGCGCATCGGGATCGTCACCACAATCGGAGAGGCACACCTGGCTTACTTCGGCTCGCAGGAGGAGATCGCCCGCGAGAAGCGCGCGGTCATCGAAGCGCTGCCGGCGGATGGCCTGGCCATCCTGAACCGCGATGACCCGCGCGTGTGGGACATGCGCCGCTACACCCAGGCCGAGATCATCGCAGTCAGCGCGAACGACCGTTGGCCTGTTGATGGGCCGGCGCACCTACACCCGCTCTCGCGCAGCATCGCCTGGGCAGTAGGCCGCTTCATGGGGTTGACTGACGACGCAATCGCCAACGCGCTGATGTCGCTGCCGGCGCTGCCCGGCCGCCTGCACGTCTTGCCCGGCATCAACGGGATCGTAGTAGTGGATGACTCGTTCAACGCCTCACCGGCCTCCATGCGCGCCGCGATCGCCTGGCTGGATCGCTATCGCTCGACCCGCCGCTTTCTGATCCTGGGCGACATGGATCAACTGGGCGAGCGCAGCGCGCAATACCATCGAGAGGTCGGCGCCTTCCTCGCGCGCCATGCCGATGAGCGCACTACGCTGGTGACGCTCGGCGAGCAGGCATACCACATCGCTGTTGGTGCGCGCGAAGCAGGCATGGATGCTCGGTCCATCGTCGTGACCTACCTTGCGCGCGATGCAGTCGCTTACGTGCGCGCGCACGCGCGCGCCGGCGACTGCGTGCTGGTCAAGGGCGACGTGAGCGCGCGGATGGAGCGCGTGGTCGCCGCGCTGTTAGCGAATCAAGACGACGTGCGACATCTGGCTCGCCAGGAGCCGGGATGGGAATCCGTGCGCGTGGCCAAGCCGGCGCGACCAACGTGGCTGGACGTGGACTTAGACGCCATCGCGCACAACGTGCGCACGCTCAAGGCGCTGGTCGGCCCGAATGTCGCGCTGATGGCCGTGCTGAAAGCCGATGGCTACGGCCACGGCGCGGTGAAGGTGGCGCGCACGGCCCTCAACAACGGCGCGGACTGGTGCGGCGTGGCCTCGCTGAGCGAAGCACTCGCGCTGCGCAATGCGGGCATCGAAGCCCCGATCTTGATCCTGGGATTCACTCCGGGTTGGCACGCCCGCGAAGCGCTGCTGCGCGATGTATCGCTCACCGTATATGACCTGGACGTGGCGCGCGCCTATGCGCGCGCTGCGCAGGAGCTCAAGCGCACCGCGCGCGTGCATGTGGAGGTGGATACGGGCATGAGCCGGCTGGGGGTTCTGCCCGCTGCTGCGCCGAGCTTCATCCGTGCTGTAGCCGCCCTGAACGCGATTTGCGTAGAGGGCATATTCACCCACTTCAGCAGCGCTGACTCGGACGAGGGCTACACGCAATTGCAACTGGCGCGCTTCCGCGATGCGCTCTCGACGATTGGTGATCTGCCCACGCTGCGCTATGTCCACGCGGCCAATTCAGCCGGCGCGCTGGCCTACCCCGAAGCCCGCTTCAACATGGTGCGGATCGGCCTCGCCATGTATGGGCTGAATCCCTTTCACCCCGCCCCGCTGCGCCCGGCTGGCCTTCGCCTGCGGCCAGCGATGACCTGGCGGACCACCATCGCTCAGGTGAAGACGCTGCCGGCCGGCACGCCGGTGTCTTACGGCGGCCGTTTTGTTTGCCCGCGCGAGACCACCATCGCGGTGATCCCGGTGGGCTATGCCGACGGCTTTCGGCGCGCCCCTTGCACGTTTGGCGAGGTGCTCGTGCGCGGCCAGCGCGCGCCCATCGTCGGCGCTGTGTGCATGGACCAGTCCATGATAGACGTCTCGCACATCCCAAACGTCCGGATCGGCGATGAGGTGGTGATCATCGGCCAGCAGGGAAGTGAACAGATCTCTGTTGAAGCGGTGGCAGTGCGCCTGGGCACAATCAGCTACGAAGTGATCTCGGCCATCCTGCCGCGCGTGCCGCGCGTCTCATGATGCCCGCGCGCGACACGTCCGGCAAGACAGTTAGGGCTTGGTGGCCATCTCCGGCTTGCGGTGATGCACGACCGCCGCAGTGGTGATGGCCGTAGCGGCCAGGCTGCCGGCCACTTGCACCGCGCGGATGACCGTCTCGGCGGCGTCCACCACCTTAGTCGCCAGCATGTCCACAACTTTGCCGCTGCGCGCGTCAAACCCGTAGCCAACGTCGGGGGACGCCCGCAGCGCGTCCCGCACTTCGTCGGCCACTGCGCGAGGGTCGAACCCGGCGTTTGCCGCGATGGTCATCAGCGGCGCGGCCAACGCACGGGCCAGGCAGCGAAACCCCATGGCGCTTTCATCATCATCCTTTGGCGCGTGGAGGTCGGTAAGCAGCACGTGGCCGGCCTTGAACAGCGCGGCACCGCCGCCGGCTAGGTAGCCGCCGGCGCTGGCCATTTGCAGGGCGCGCGCTAAGCGGATCGCTTGCTCGCGCCGCTGCTCCTGATCGCGATTAGTGACGCCCCCGACGCGCACGATGGCGATGCCGCCGCTCAGCCGGCCCAGCCGCAGGCGCAGCTCACCGATTTCGTCCAGGTCGGTCACTTCGTCCATTCGCTTGCGCACCGAGGCGATCGCAGCGCGCAGCGCGAACGGGTCGCGCCGGCCGCCGATGATCCCAAACTGGCGGGCGTTGGCCCAGGCGCGTCGCACGCTGCCCACGTCCTCAGCGGTCAGGCGGGCGAATGCGGCGCTGTCGCCAACCAGCACCCGTGCACCGGTGAGCACCGCCAGGTCCTGGAGCGCTGCGGCCCGCTTGGCATCTACCCCCGGCGCCTTGACGGGCAGGACGTACATGACCTCGTTCAACTTGGCTTGGATCAACAGCGCTTTCACCTCATCGCTGAGGTCGCCGGCGACGACCAGGGCACTGCGATAACCTAGCTCATACAAGCGTCGCATCCCCTGCAGCACGTTGTCCGCCGCGTCTAGCTTGCCATCCAGCAACACCACTGCGCCGTCGGTGAGGCGGGCGACGGACTGGCTGTTGTCCGTAGCAAACCCCGTGGCCAGCCAGGGCGAATCCCAGAGCGCGCCCTCGATGTATTCGCGCTCCACGCCGCGCCCATTGTGATTGATCACCTGGACCGCGCCGTCGCTGCCGATGATGCCGACGACCTCAACGAGCACCTTTTGTAGCTCGGCATCGCTGCAAGAGGTCTGTGCAAGCGCCTCCAGGAGTTCGCGAGCCTGACGACCGCTGGCCGGCCGGATCGCGGCTGCGCTGAGCCAGGCTGTTGCCCGATGAACGCCCTGCTCGATGCCGCGGCGGATCAGGGCGGGGTGAGCGCCGGCGGCGATGGCCTTGTCGGCTTCTTTGAGGATGGCCTGCGCGAGGACGGCCATCGTGGCTGCGCCATCCCCGCAGACTTCGTGCATGCGCCAGAGCGCGTGACGCATCATCATCGCCCCCACGTCGGCGGTGGGATGGGCGATCTGGATGATGCGGCGGGCGATGATCGCTGCGTTGTCCAGCAGCTCAGGCGGGCGATCGCGGATGCTGCCCTCGATACCGACGAAGCGCGGCAGCGGGCCAAGCGTAGGCTTCACTGCGTCGGCCATTAAATGAATCCCCCTGAAGAGCGCATTGGGCTGGAAGATAACCGTGGGTCTGCGGAGGCCGCGCTGGCGGCGCAAGGAGCGTGTTGATCGACTCATGGCTGTCGCACTCACCGAGCGTTATTCTATGCACGCGTCTTTCACAGGGAGTGGCAATCTACCGGCGAAGACGGACGACAGCGATGCCTTCCCTCTACAGTGGGCGCTTTGATTGACCAAGCAGCGTGCCACCTGACTCTTGTGAGTGAGTCAGGCAGGAGTTGAGATGCCTCGCCGGCGCTTAGCATAGGCATGCTGACGCAGCGAGCAGGCAGCTTGGTGCATGAAACGCGCCCACGTACTCCGCCGACGGAAGGTCGCTTGCTACAATCTGCGCCATGCACGATCCCCGCTTCAACAAGATGGCGCAGGTCATCGTCCACTACTCTGTAGAGGTCAAGCCCGGCCAGAACGTCTATGTATGGGGGCAGGCGCCCGCAGCACCGCTGATGTTGGAGATTTATCGAGAGATTCTGAAAGCTGGCGGACACGCCTTTCTGCGCGCCGATTTGCCCGGCGCGCAGGAGATTTTCTTCGCGCACGCGCAGGACGCCCAGTTGGACTTCGTCTCGCCTGTGGACCGAATTTCAGTTGAAGAGGGCCAATTCGACGCTTACATCCGCATCGGTGCCGAGACCAACACCCGCCGCTTATCCAGCGCTGACCCGGCCAAAGTGCAGCGCCATCAAGCAGCACTCAGGCCGATCTTGGAGAAGCGCCTGCACCGCAGCGCAGCGGGCAATTACAACTGGTGCGTGACTCAGTTCCCGACCGAGGCATACGCCATGGACGCCGACATGAGCCTGGCCGAATATACCGAGTTCTTATTTAGTGCTTGCCTGGTGAACGATCCTGACCCAGTTGCGCGTTGGCGAGAGGTAGGCGCGAATCAGCAGCGCTACATTGACTTTCTGCGCGATAAGCGCATCTTGCGCCTCCGAGGCAGCGATGTCGATCTCACGCTGCGCGTCGCAGGGCGCACGTGGATAAATAGCCAGGGCAAGCGCAACTTCCCAGACGGCGAGATTTTCACCAGCCCGCACGAGGACTCGGTGAACGGCTGGGTGCGCTTTGCTTATCCAGCGATCTATCAGGGCCGCGAGGTGAGCGGCGTCCAACTGTGGTTTCAGGATGGTCGGGTGGTGAAGGCGACGGCGGAGAAGAACCAGGATTTCCTGCTCAGCGTGCTGGACACCGATCCAGGCGCCCGCATCGTCGGCGAATTCGCCATCGGCACGAACTATGGCATCACGCGCTTCTCGCGCAACATCCTCTTCGACGAGAAGATCGGCGGCACCTTTCACCTGGCCATAGGCGCTGGTTATCCAGACACCGGCGCAGTGAACACCAGCGCCGTGCACTGGGACATGATCGCCAGCGCGCGCGACGCCGAGATCAGCGCAGACGGCGAGGTCTTCTATCGCAACGGCCAGTTTTTGATCTGAAGCGCTGTGAACGTCGTCGAACAGATCGCTGGTCTGCTCTTCCTATTCGTCGCAGCGTTCATCGGCGGGGCGATCAACGCAGTGGCCGGCGGCGGCAGCCTGATCGCATTCCCCGCTCTGGTGATCTTCGGCGTAGATAAGATCATCGCCAACGCGACAAACACAGCCGCGCTGTGGCCGGGCACCATCGGCAGCGTGTGGGCCTATCGGCACGATGCTCGGCCGCTGCTGCGATTGATGCTCTGGCTGTTGCTGCCCAGCTTTGTGGGGGGGCTGGCGGGTGCGCTGCTGCTTACCCGCACGCCACCGGAGCTATTCGGGCGCATCGTGCCGTTGCTGGTACTGTTTGCCACGCTGATCTTCGCTGCGCGAGATTTCTTCAACCGCCTGGTTGACCGCAGCATCGAGGCCATGCGCCGCGCCGACGAGGGACATGTGTCGCTGGCTGCGCGCGCGTGGGGCATCCTCTTCCAGGCTTTTGTGGCCACGTATGGCGGCTACTTCGGCGCCGGCATCGGCATCCTGATGTTGGCCTCGCTCAGCCTGATGGGCTTGCAGGACATCCATCGCATGAACGCGCTCAAGACCGCGCTGGCTTTTGTCATCAACGGGGTTGCGCTTGCCTTCTTCGCGCTTAGTCGAATTGTGCACTGGCCGCTGGCCGCGCTGATGGGCGTAGGGGGGCTGCTGGGTGGCTACTTCGGTGCGCGCCTCGCCAAGCGCGTGAACCAGCAGCATCTGCATGCGTTCGTGGTGGTCATGGGCTTGCTGGCCTCGGCCTACCTCTTCCTGCGCGCGCTGTGAGCTTCGTCTATGAGCGAGCAAGACCTCGTCGAGCGATTGCTGAGTTGGTTTGCGCATCACAAACGAGACCTCCCCTGGCGGCGCGAGCCGCGCGACCCCTATCGCGTCTGGCTGGCCGAGGTGATGCTCCAGCAAACGCAGGTGGCCACGGTAATCCCTTACTACGAGCGCTGGCTGGCGCGTTTCCCGACGCTGGAGGCGCTGGCCGCTGCGCCGCTGGACGAGGTGCTTAAATTATGGGAAGGACTGGGCTATTATGCGCGTGCCCGCCACTTGCACGCCGCAGCGCGCGCCATTGTGAATAAATACGGTGGGCGCATCCCACAAACCCTGCCGGCGCTGCTCGCCCTCCCTGGCATCGGTCGCTACACCGCCGGCGCAGTGGCCAGCCTGGCCTTTAACGCCGACGCGCCGGTGCTGGATGGCAACGTGAAGCGCGTGCTCAGCCGCGTCTATGGTTTACGCGCGCCAAAGGACGCGGCACTCTGGCGATTGGCCCAGGCGCTGCTGCCGCCCGGCCGCGCCGGTGCGTTCAACGAGGCGCTGATGGACCTCGGGTCGCTGGTATGTCTGCCGCGCGCGCCGCGCTGCGCGCTGTGTCCGCTGCGCGAGCGCTGTGCCGCCTTCGCCAGCGGCGATCCAGAAGCCTTCCCTAGCCGCGCGACCAAGAGAACGCCGCCCCATCATCGCGTCCTTACTGCGCTGATCGTTGACCCAGATGGGTGCGTGCTGCTCGGTCAGCGGCCGATCGGCGGGCTGCTCGGTGGACTGTGGGAGTTCATCAGCTCCGACTTGCGTGCTGACTGCGTTGTTGACGGGCAAGGCACCGACCAGCTCAAGCAGATGATCATGGCGCGAGCCGGCTTAGCCGTCGAACACGCCGAGGTCAAGTGGCTGGGCGAGGTAAAGCATGCCTTCACTCACTTCCGAATCACCCGTTACGCTTGGCAAGTCGCACTCCCAGCGCGTCGAGCGACGGAGGCCGCACCAAACGCTTATGTCGCTCTGCGCTGGGTGATGCCGGCGGAGGTGACGAACCTGGCGCTGACGCGCAGCGACCGAAAGCTGTGGCAGATCTATCAGGCCCTCTCTCTGCCAAAAGGGGCCACGACCAGCTTGTGATAAGCGCCATGGTCACACATCGGTGATCTGATGGCGCGCGAGCAGGTCCGCGATCTGCACAGGCTGTCCCGTCTTCACTGATTCCTCTGCGGCTACGCCGACGACGACCGACCAAAAGCCATCCTCTGCAGTGGCGGCGTTGGTGGGGCGCCCTTCGATGCGCTCGATGAAATTCACGTGCTCGAAGTATGTGCCGCCGTTGTGGCCGGTGATCTCGATCAATTCCGGATAACACGGGGTGGCGATGCGCGAAGGTTGATCCTGGCCGAGCAGGACTTCCAGACCAGAACGAGGCCGAGGGACCGGCAGAAAGTCCTCGTTCTCAAAGGCTCTGAGCCGGCCTCGCGTGCCGCACAGGATTACTTCCTCATATACCATCGGCGCGAACATGCACAGATTGAAGTTGGCGCGCACGCCATTGGCATAGGTCACAACGACGAAGGCGTTGTCCAGGATGTCAGCCTTTTTGCCGTCGTATGTGAAGTCCAGGAAGTTGACGGCTTGGCTGCCGACCGCGTATACGCTCACGGGCCGCGATTGGGCAAACAGGTTGAACAGGTCGAAGTAGTGACAGCACTTCTCAACCAGCGTGCCCCCTGAGTACTCAGAGAACTTGTTCCACTGCCCGACCTTGTCTAGGAAGGGTTCGCGGTGTTCCAAAATAGCAATGGTCTTGATCTCGCCAATGCTGCGGCGGACCAGTGCTTCGTGAATTGCCTCAACGTATATGGGCTTATAGCGGTATTGCAAGCCCACCTGGAGCACGGCATCGTAGTGCCTGGCGATGCGCAGGATTTCGTAGGCGTCCGGCAGCGTGGTGGCCATTGGCTTCTCTAACAAGATGTGCTTGCCAGACTTCACCGCCTCACGCAGCACAGCAAGGTGCGTGTAGTTCGGCGTGGCGATGATCAGGCCATCCACGGCCGGGTCGTTGCAGGCCGCCTCGAGCGAGTCATAGACCACCAGCGCATCTGGTTGCCCGAACTGGGCGTATTCGCGCCGCGCGCCTTCAATGCTGCCCGCATGGGGGTCATAGACGCCGTGGATCGTCGCGCGGCCTTCCAGCATGGTCACGCGGATGTGCTCTTGTCCATTGATGCCACAGCCGATCACGTTGAAGCGATGGCGCGGCTCTCCGAGCGAGAGCACGTGGCGGTCTTTGGGCGAAAGATATGCAAAACGCGGGCTGACGGCCCGCGTCTTGTTGCGAAAGGTATGAGCAGATCCCATCGCGCCTGTGGTCAGACAGCGGTGGCCACCGCAGCGCGCTCACTTTCTAGCGCAGCGAGGAACTTCTCGGCCTCCATCGCGGCCATGCAGCCAAAGCCTGCTGAGGTGATGGCTTGCTTGAACCAGTTGTCATGTACCTCGCCGGCGGCGAACACGCCGGGCACGCTGGTGTGCAGGCGTTTGTCCACGATCAGGTAACCCTCCTCATCCATATCTAGCTGGCCCTTGAAGAGGTCGGTGTTCGGTTGGTGGCCGATAAAGATGAACACACCGTCCACCGGCGTGACCCACCTCTCGCCTGTCTTTGTGCTGCGCAGCTCCACCTCGCGCACCTTGCCGTTGCCGATGATGCGCTCGACAACTGCGCTCCTGATGAATTCGATCTTCGGGTTTTGCATGGCGCGCTGCTGCAGCGTGGCGCCGGCGCGGAACTCGTCGCGACGATGGACGATGCGCACACGCCGGCCGAACTTGGTGAGGAACAGCCCTTCTTGGAAGGCGCTATCCCCGCCCCCCACGACGATGATCTCCTTATCGCGGAAGAAGAAGCCATCGCAGGTGGCGCAGTAGCTCACCCCACGACCGATGTACTCCTCCTCTCCCGGCACACCCAGCTTGCGCGGCGTCGCGCCGGTGGCGACGATCACCGCCTCAACCTCATACTGTTGATTCGACGACCACAGTCGGAAGGGGCGCCGGCTAAAGTCCACCTTGAGGATGGTTTCCTCAACCATGCGCGCGCCGAACTTCTCCGCTTGCCGACGCATGAGCGCGGTCAGCTCAGGCCCTTGTAGGCCCTCTGGGAATCCAGGAAAGTTCTCCACTTCAGTCGTGGTTGCGATCTGCCCGCCAAACGAGGGGCCGATGAACACCAGCGGCTCCAGGAAGGCTCGCCCAGCATATAGCGCTGCGGTCAAGCCGGCTGGGCCGGCGCCGATGATTGCCAGTTTTTCAGCCATACTTGGCCCTTGATTCTACTGCTTGAGGGGGGCGTTCACTATTGGGGGCAGCCGTGTCTCGTTGGGGAATCACCTGGCGCACTACTCTTAGGTGACCAGGCATGCCGGCGCTGCATTCTAGGCAGCGTCTAAGGTGATGGCCGTTCTTTGGCGACTCCGGCGAGCTGCCGCCGAGCCGGGCGTGGAAAACGCAAAACCTCTGCGGGCGCGCAGAGGCTTTGCGAGGATGAACTTCACTCAGCGGCGAGGCCGCGCCGAACGGTCGGCATCTGAGCAGGCCGGTTTTGGCCGCGCAGGGCAGCCATACCCCGCCTCAGCGCCGCTACTATCGTCTTCAGCGCGCTGGGCCGTTGTGCCGTCAGGTGCGCGATCAGACGCCGACGTTCTGCCTCCCTCAACATCTCTTCGTGGCGCATTCGCGCGTACACAGCGTCTATATGGGTGAACATCGTCCTACCTCCTCTCACTATCAGTCTTGAGCTTTCCTTGCTCGCCTTGTGTTATAAGCACATGTGGGTTGGCGCGTCCGACCTTTCCTGACAGTTCGCTTGCCAACGGAGCAGTGACAAGTTTGACAATCAGCTGAGCAAATCCTTATAAAAGGAATCCGGGTGGAAACGGCAAAGAGACGCAGCGCGGAGCGCCTTTGCCTATTGATCGCGGCTCGGCCTGCGCGCTGCTCAGGCAAAGACACAGTAGATGGTATTCATTTATTTTGAAGTGGGCCACTGCGCATGGGCGCGGATGGGCTGCTTTTGGGCTAAAATGCCAGATAGTGTAAGTTAAACACATAAGGGCGCATGAGACTCCGTCGAAGCTGCCTGCGCCGCGAGAGATTCCTGAACGATGAAAGATACTTCTGCTCAACCAGGTGGCGCACCGAGGGGCGGTCAGATGACATTCACCACCTTCGGCGAGCTGCTGCGCTACCTGCGCCGGCGAGCGCGCCTGACGCAGCGCGAGTTAGGCATCGCCGTGGGTTACTCCGAAGCGCACATCGCGCGCCTGGAGCACAATCAGCGCACGCCAAACCCAGATGTCGTCCGCGCCCAGTTCATCGAAGCATTGCACTTGCAAGACGAGCCGCAGATGGCCAACCTGCTGGTTCAATTGGCAGAGATGGCGCATCAGGGGCGTCGCCTCCCTGAACCACCCCCCCTCCACTCATCGCACGATGGCCCGCCGACCAACCTGCGCACCCAACTGACCAGCTTTGTAGGGCGCGTGGCAGAGCTGGCCGAAGTGAAAGCCTTGCTCCGCGAAACGCGCCTGCTGACGTTGACCGGTCCCGGCGGCGTTGGCAAGACCCGCCTGGCCGTCGAGGCAGCAGCGCAGATGCGCGATCGCTTCGCAGGCGGGATTTGGGTGATCCCCCTTGCCTCTATTCGCGATGAAAGCCAAGTGCCGCGCGCAGTCGGGATGGCAATCGGCCTGTCGCCTTCGACTGAGCCGATTACTGTGGAAACGTTGTGCGAGGCGCTGGCCTGCGAGGCGCCGGTGCTCATCGTGCTGGATACCTGTGAGCATCTGATCAGCGCCTGCGCCCTGCTGGCGCTGCGCCTGGTGCAGATGTGCCCCAATGTGAGCGTCCTGGCCACGAGCCGTGAGCCGCTCAACGTGCCGGGCGAGGTCATCTGGCAGGTGCCGCCCATGCGCTGCGACGAGGCGATGCAGCTCTTCCTAGAGCGGGCGCGCGCCGTGCGACCCGACTTTGTGGCGGATGAAGAAGACCAGGCTCTGCTCGTGCAGATCTGTCAGCAACTGGATGGCCTGCCGCTGGCGATTGAACTGGCGGCTGCGCGCTTGCGCGTGCTCTCGCTGGAGCAGATCGCGCAGCGCCTGGACGATAGATTTAACTTGCTGACCGGCGGCAATCGGCTGGCGCCGCCCAAGCAGCAAACGCTGCGGACCATGATTGACTGGAGCTACGACTTGCTCTCCGAGCCGGAGCGCATCCTGTTGCGCCGGCTTTCCATCTTCCCCGCTGACTGGACGCTTGAGCTGGCCGAAGCGATTTGTAGCTGGGAGGATGCGCCTGATCGAACCCATCAGGCCGATCATCACACCTCGTTGCGTCGCGAAGAGGTGCTGGACGTGCTCACCCACCTGGTCAATAAGTCGTTGGTAGCGGTGGACGACAGCGGCTCGCAGCCGCGCTATAGCTTGTCAAACACAATTCGGCAGTATGCGCACGAGAAGCTGGTCGAGGCGGGTGAGTTCGAGTGGATCTTCCAGCGTTACCTGACCTACTTGCCCTTAGAGGTGCAAGCGCCGAAGCAAGCGCACCAACACAGCACAGAGGCAGCCTGAACAAACAACCAGGCTAGCGCTCCAGGATGCGCCAGCCGCTGGCTAATGCCTTGGCCCTTAGCGCGGCGTCGGGGGAGACAGCGACAGGTTGCCGGGCCAGGCTCAGCATAGGGATGTCGCCCTCCGTGTCGCCATAGGCAGCGACGAGCGTGTCATCGCCCAGCCAGGCGCGCACGCGTGCTGCTTTGATTTGGCCGGTGGAGACCGGACCGTTCAGCCGGCCCGTGGCGCGCCCTTGCGCATCGAACGCCAGCGGCGTGCCGACTGCCTCTGCTCCAAGTCGCTCGGCAAACAGCTCAACGACGCGCTGATACGCGCCCGACGCGATCAACAGGCGCGCGCCCTGCGCACGCCACCCCTCGAGTTCAGCGACGACGCTGGCTCGGCGCGCCTGCCACAACGCATCCGCGATATGGGCACTGAGCGCTTCCACCTCGGCGACCGATAACCCGCGCGTCACCCAGGTCATGTTCTTGAACCACAGCTCACGGTAGCGCTGCGCGTTGATCAAGCCGGCGCGGGCAACGAGCGCACCCGGCAGATGGACATAGAAGAACAGCGCGTATGCCAATCTGCGCCCGTGCGCCTTCACAAAGTCGCCGAACGCGCGCCAGCTCTCGCCGGTGGTCAACGTGCCTTCCAGGTCAGAGACGACCGCCGTCATTGTCTGTTTTTAAGCGCGTGGATGACATCTGGTATCGAGGATGCCAGCTCGCCGGCCAGCAGGCCGGCATCACCATGCGCAGTGCGCCATCGCTCACCGGCTGCCCCGTGAAGGTAGGCGCCGCAGAGGGCCGCGTCGAAGGGCGCAAGGCCCTGCGCCATCAGGCCAGCAACGCAGCCGGCCAGCACGTCGCCGCTGCCGGCCGTGGCCAATGCTGGGTTGGCGAACGGCAGCACGATGGCGCGGCGGTCTGGTGCGGCGATCACCGTGTGCGCGCCTTTCAGCACCACCACGTGCCCCCACTCTTCAGCGCAGCGCAGCGCGCAGCCAATGCGGTCGCCTTGGACATCAGCGGTGCTGCGTTGCGCCAGGCGGGCCATCTCACCGGGGTGAGGGGTGAGCACCGTTTGCGCCGGCAGGCGCAGCCACCACTCTGGGAGCTGGGCCAGCAAGTTGAGCGCATCGGCGTCGCACACCAGGCCGCGCAGCCTGTCTGCCTCGGCCCGAAGCGACGTGAGGAGCGCGTCGAGAAACGCGCTGGTGGCAGGCGCTTGGCCGAGGCCAGGACCGATCAACACAGCGCTGTCCCTCGCCTCTGAGGCGAGCCATTGTGCAATCGGTGGGTGGCTGGTCGGGCCTAGGTAGGCATCAGCGTCGGGCAAAGGGACGAAGATCGCCTCTGGGCAAGCCACTACTGCGCTGGGCCGGACGAGTTCGGGCACGGCGAGGGCGACCAAGCCGGCGCCGGTGCGGTATGCCGCGCGCGCGGCCAGCGCCGGCGCGCCCAGGTATTCTCGACATCCGCCCACTACGAGGACGCGGCCAAACGTGCCCTTATGGGCATCGCGCTGCCGCGTCGGCAGGCGTTCGCGCACAAGCGCCTCGTCGGCGAGCTGCACCTCAGGGAATGCGCCATCGGTTCGCCAGCCGGCTACTGTGTCCGGTTGAATGCCGATAGAAGCCACGATCAGCTCGCCGCAGGCCTGGGCTGCCGGGAAGCAGTAGTGGCCGCGCTTGGGAGCGTGAAACGCAATCGTTAGATCCGCCGGCACCGCAGCAGGATCTAATTCGCCAGTGTCGTAGTTCATGCCGGTGACCCCATCCAGGGCGACTAGCTTGCACGGCGGCAGATCAGTGGCGCGACGTCGCCGGCTCACTTCGCGCAGGATGGCGCGCAAGTCGCCCTCAATTGGGCGAGAGACGCCAGTGCCCAGCAGCGCGTCCACGATCACGTTCGCGTGGGAGAGCATCTGATGCAACACGCGCAGGCGCATATCGTTTTGCGCGTCGGCCATGAAGAGGCCCGCTGCGCGTGCGGCTAGGTAAACAGGATCGTCCTCCGGCCGCGGCTTGAGCAGATAGCACTGCACGGTCAGGCCGGCATGGGCCAAGGCAGTCGCGCAGACCAAGCCATCGCCGCCGTTATTGCCCGGACCGACCAGGACCAAGATGCGCGGACGCTGGATGCCCCAGGCTTCGAGGCGCTGGCGAATGATCTGGGCCGCGCCCTGGCCGGCGTTCTGCATCATCTGGGCGTAGCTCAGCCCGCGCGCATCCGCGGTGCGCTCCAGCGCGCGCATCTCGGCAACCGAGAGGATCTCCATCAGGCGAGGAGTGACAGGGCCTCTTGCACCACGCGCTCGACGGTGAAGCCGAAATATTTATAGAGGTCTTTGTAGGGCGCAGAGGCGCCAAAACGGTTGTCAAGCGCCACGAAGCGCACGAGTGGGCCGGTGTAGCGCTCCCAACCCTGCGAGACGCCGGCTTCGATCACCACTTTTGGTAGGTCAAACGGCAGGATTGCCTGGCGGTATTCTTGGCTTTGCCGGTCGAACAACTCCCACGACGGGAAGGAGATCACCCGCGCGCGAATGCCCTGATCGGCCAGAGCGCGAGCGGCATCCAGCGCCAGGCTGACCTCCGAGCCACTGGCCACCAGCAGCACGTGCGGGTCATCCACGTCGTGAATGACGTATGCGCCGCGCGCAAAGCCCTCGCGCTTGGGGAGGATGGGCAGCGCCTGGCGCGAGAGCAGCAGAGCGACCGGCCCTTCCTTCCACTCGATAGCGACTTTCCAGGCCTCGACGACCTCGTTGGCATCGGCGGGCCGCAAAGTGAGCAGGTTGGGCATGGCGCGCAGGCTGGCCAGGTGCTCCACCGGCTGGTGTGTGGGGCCGTCCTCACCAAGGCCGATGCTGTCGTGGGTGAACACGAAGATGCTATGGGCATGGCTGAGCGCTGCCAGGCGGATGGCCGGCCGCATGAAGTCGCTGAAGCATAAGAAGGTGCCCCCGTAGGGGATGATCCCGCCATGCAGCGCCATGCCGTTCATGATGCCGGCCATGGCGTGCTCGCGCACCCCATAACGGATATAACGCCCGCTGAAGTCGCCGCGCTGGAGCGAGGCCGCGCCCTTGGGCATTGTGTTGTTCGACGGCGTAAGGTCGGCGGAGCCGCCCAGCAGATTGGGGAGCCTCGCCGCCAGCACATCTATCACGGCGCCGCTGGCGGCACGGGTTGCCATCGGCTTGCTAGAGGGGTCGAAAGTGGGCAGGTCGTCCGCCCAGCCGCTTGGCAAACGCCCCTCGATGGCGTCCATTAGCTCCTGGGCACAGTCGGGATGGGCGCGCCGGTAGGCCTCGAACTTCTCCTGCCAGGCGACCTCAGCGGCTGCGGCGCGCTCTCCGATCGCCCGCCATGCGCGCAACACGTCGTCAGGGATGTAGAAGGTCTTATCCGGGTCTGCGCCGTAGGCGATCTTGGCTGCGCGCACCTCGTCCCAGCCGGGCGCGTCGCTGTGCGCCTCGCGCGTGCCCTGGCGATGGGGCATGCCCTTGCCGATGATGCTCTTGCAGATGATCAAGGTGGGCTTGTCGGTGATGGCATGGGCCTCATGGATCGCTGCTTCCACTTCCGCCATGTTGTGGGCGTCAATCGTGATCGTGTGCCAACCATAGGCCGCGAAGCGCTTCGGCACGTCGTCGCTATAAGCCAGCGCGGTTGGGCCGTCAATGGTGATGCCGTTGTCATCGTAGAACCACACCAGCTTGCCCAGGCCAAGGTGGCCGGCCAGCGACGCCGCCTCATGGCTGATCCCTTCCATCAGGTCACCGTCGCTGACAATGGCGTAGGTGTAGTGATCGACGATGTTGAACCCATCGCGGTTATAGCGAGCGGCCAACCACGCCTCGGCGATGGCCATGCCGACGCTGTTGGCCGTGCCGCTGCCCAGCGGGCCGGTGGTGACCTCGATGCCGGGTGTGAGGTGGTTCTCCGGATGGCCGGGAGTTAAGCTGCCGAGCTGTCGAAAGCGTTTGAGCTCGTCGAGCGTCATCTCCGGGTAGCCGGTCAGGTGCAAGATAGCGTAGGGAAGCATCGAGCCATGGCCGGCGGAGACGATCAAGCGATCGCGGTTGAACCAACGTGGATTGCGCGGGTTGAAGCGCATGAATTTGGCATACAACACGTAGGCTACGTCGGCCATGCCGAGCGGCATACCGGGATGTCCAGAGTTTGCGGTCTGCACGGCGTCAAGGGTGAGGGTGCGGATGACGTTGGCGCAGGCTTGGTCAAGGGAGTTGTAGGTGCTCATGGTTGCTCACTGGTGCGCGCCGGCTGATGGCGCATGGGTCGTTTTCATCAAGACGCGCGGATTATAAGGGGTGCATTCACCAATGGGGGCAACCCTCAACCAGGCTATGCTTCCAGTGAAGGTGAGTATAGAGGGTGGGCGACGGCAGTGCCGTCGCCCACCCAGGGCTCCGCCCTTAGCTGTGAATGCGCCCCAGGGGATGAACCGTATAATCCTCGATTAGGTGATCCGACCGTGAACCGTCAACATAAGAGTCAGTTGGCGCTTTTGGAGGCCGATGACACGCCCAAGCGCAAATCGCCAGATGGCGTGACTACCAGCCGGCTTATCTTCAGTGCCTACGTTGGTACCAACGAGGAACTGTTCCCGCTGATATTAGAGTTGCATGTCCCACCCGGATCGGTTGTAGCAGATGTGACTTACGGCAAGGGTATTTTTTGGAAGAATGTTCCAAAAGACAAATATTTTCTGCTTGCCACAGATATAGAAGACGGTGTGGATTGCCGGCATCTTCCTTACGAAGACGGCAGCGTTGACTGCGTTATCCTCGATCCTCCGTATATGGAAGGTCTTTATCGTCGCTCAAAGGCCCACATGGCAGGTTCTGGCACGTATGCTGCTTTCCGTTCAACGTATTCAAATGGCGAACCAACCACTGATGGGCCGAAGTACCACGATGCCGTCCTCGACCTCTACTTCAAAGCCGGCAAGGAGGCCCATCGCGTCTTGCGCAAATATGGCGTCTTGATCGTCAAATGCCAAGACGAGGTTAGCGCTAACGTACAGCACTTGACGCATGTGGAGATCATCACACACTATCAATCGCTCGGCTTTTATGCCAAGGACCTCTTCGTCCTCGTGCGACCAAACAGACCAGCAATGAGTCGCGTTAAAAAGCAGGAGCATGCGCGGAAGAACCACTCATACTTCTTGGTGTTTGTGAAGACGGACGGGGCAAATCCCCGGCGAAAAGGCGAACATGGGCATCCTGGAACGATGGGGCGTGACCCTCGATGAGATAAATGACATCCTCGCTGAACGTCCTAGTGTGCGGGGAATCCTGCTGGGATTCATCGCTGAATACAAACTCGCCCAGATATGGTTTAGCAACGATCCGCGAGTTGACAGCTTGGAAAGATACAAGAATCACGACCGCACACGAGCCGGCGATCTGGGTTTCCGGTACAAGGGAGTGTTGGTGAGCGTGCAAGTCAAATCGCTACAGTCCAGTTCTGTCTTAAAGACTGAGACCGGGTACAAGGGCACACTCCAGTGTGATGCCAGTGATAGACGCCTCGTGCATTTGCCAAACGGAGAAAGCGTTGAGACTACTTGTTTGCTTGTTGGCGGCTTCGACTTGCTGGCTGTCAACCTCTTCGAGTTTGGACAGGAGTGGCGGTTTGCCTTCGCAAAGAATTCGGACTTGCCCCGCACAACATCTTCTAAATACACACCTGAGCAACGCGAATTTTTGCTTGCGACTTCGGTAAGAATAACCTGGCCGCTTCAGCCACCGTTCTATGAGGACCCTTTTACGGTCCTA
>JAGHYX010000172.1 GCA_017743375.1 Chloroflexota bacterium | reverse complement strand
TGAATAGGGAAGTAGCCCAGTTCAGTGGCTTTGCTATCCATCGTACGTAATATAAATTCTCCTGGGTCTTCACCCCTATCATATTTCTCATAAAATTCATCGATCTTCTCTCTCAGATTGTCAATCCAAAGCACCATGACGGGGTAAATTGACCGATTCACCGATATGATCAAGCGGCCTATTCTCAGGACGAACCCGAATCGCTTCTTGAGCTTCTTGCTCATGTTAGCCCACATCATCTCATCTTTGCGACGAATCATCTGCCGGTCCGCGCAGCGCAGCCTTGATGGCCCCGCAGCAAGGTGAATCAAGCGTGAGTCTGGTCATGATGACGGACTGAGGGTAGGGCGCTGATGACCTGCAGCGCTCCCCTGGTCATCCTGAGTGGCTGCGTTGGCCGGCCTGCGCGTCGAGCGCGCGTGTCGCTGCTGGTCACACCAAGCGCACGCGCCCCGAATCATGAATGCACCCCGTACATCCGAACTGGCGTTTTATAGAATAAAGAAAGGGACATGCATCCAACGCAACACCCATCACCACCTGACGAAGTGATCGCGCGCGCTGCCCAACTGCGCGCTGAGCTGAACGAGCACAACTATCGCTACCACGTGCTCAACGATCCCATCATCAGCGATGCTGAGTTCGACGCCCTATTCGAGGAACTGAAGCAGCTCGAAGCCCGCTATCCCGCGCTGCAAACCCCTGACTCGCCCACGCAGCGCGTCGGCGCACCGCCGGCTGAGGGCTTCGCCAAGGTCACTCATCCACAGCCTGTGCTCAGCCTGAGCAACGCATTTGACGCCGATGACGTGCGCGCCTGGCGCGAGCGCTTGATTCGCTACATCGAGCAGACCTTCCCTGCGCCGGCCGAGGCGCTCAGCCAACTGGATGACTACGTGGTTGAGCCGAAGATTGACGGCCTAACCGTCGTGCTCACCTACGAAGATGGCATCTTCATCCGCGGCGCGACGCGCGGCGATGGGCTGGTCGGCGAGGACATCACCGCGAACCTGCGCACTGTGCGCAGCCTGCCGCTGGCCTTGCGACGAGCCAACGGCGCTGCGATCCCCAAGCGGGTCAGCGTACGTGGCGAAGCGTTCATCACCACCGCGGACTTTCAGCGCCTGAACGAGGCCCAGCTCGCGGCCGGCGAGCGCCCCTTCGCCAATCCGCGCAACGCCGCTGCTGGCTCTCTGCGCCAGCTCGACTCGACGATCACAGCCAAGCGGCCGCTGCGCCTGCTTTGCTATGCGCTCGTGGACTACGAAGGCGCATCGCCACCGCCCGCCACTCAGTGGGAGACGCTCGACTATCTGCGTCAGCTTGGCTTTCCGGTGACCGATGTTGCGCGTCGCTTCAGCGACCTAGAGTCGGCGATCGCCTATTGCGCGAAATATGCTGAAGCGCGCGATGCATTACCGTTCGAGGCTGACGGTATGGTGATCAAGCTCAACCACTTGGCGCTGGTCCGCCAGTTGGGCTACGTGGGCAAGGACCCGCGCGGCGCGATCGCCTATAAGTTCCCGGCGCGCGAAGCCACCACCATCCTGAGGTCCGTCAGCATCAGCATTGGGCGCACCGGCAACATCGTCCCCAACGCCGTCCTGGATCCGGTGAACGTGGGAGGCGTCACGATCACCAGCGCTACGCTGCATAACTACGACGACATTGCGCGCAAGGACATCCGAATCGGCGACCGCGTGATCGTCCGGCGCGCCGGTGACGTGATCCCCTACGTCGCCGGTCCGGTGATCGCGGCGCGCACCGGCACAGAGCAACCGATCACGCCGCCGTCGCACTGCCCGTTCTGTGGGACGCCGCTGATCCGGCGCGCCGGCGAGGTCGCCCTCTACTGCCCCAACGACGATTGCTCAGGGCGGCTCGACCGCGCGATCAGCCACTTCGTGGGGAGCAATGCGATGGACATCGCCGGCCTGGGCGAGAAGATCGTCGCCCAGCTCATTGACGCTGGCCTGGTCAGCGACGTGGCCGATCTCTATGCGCTTAAGAAAGAGGACCTGCTGGGGTTGGAGCGGTTTGCCGAACGCAAAGCTCAGAAGTTGCTCGATGCGATCGCCGCCTCCAAGCAACAACCACTCGCCCGCTTGTTGGTGGGTCTGGGCATCCGTCACGTCGGCGAAGTCGCCGCGCGCGCGCTTGCTGAGCGCTTCGGCAGCCTGGATGCGCTGCTGGCCGCTGCTGCCGAGGGTCCGCAGGCTTTCCAGGAGATCGAAGGCGTCGGCCCGGTGATCGCGGAGAGCATTTGCGATTGGGCCAATCGTGAGAGCACCCGCCGCTTGGTGGAGAAGCTCAAGCGCGCCGGCGTTGACCCGCGCCAACAACCACGTGCAACGACCGGCGGCGTCCTGGCCGGCCGCACCTTCGTGATCACCGGCACGCTCTCCCAGCCGCGCGAGGCAATCGCAGCCTGGATCGAAGCGCACGGCGGCAAGGTGACTGATAGCGTCAGCCGCCAGACCAGCTATTTAATCGTCGGGGATGCGCCCGGCGCCAGCAAATTGACCAAAGCACAGCAGCTCGGCGTGCCGATCATCAGCGAAGCACAGCTTCGGCAGATGGTCGCAAGCAGCGCGTGATCTGACATGGTTCGCCTCTCGCATGCCCACATCCACGTCATCAACGGCGAAGAGCTGGGGGAGACGCCCCAAGCAGCCGTCCGGCAGTTGGCGCGCGAAGGCGGGATGCTGTTTATCTTCCTCGATCTGCCGAGCGCTTCGCCCTCCACCTGCGCCGATATCATCCGTGTGCTGAGCGATGGGTTCGCCCGCGCCCCGGGCGGCCTCACCTCTGCGCTGCGCCTCGCACTCAAGTTAGCCGGCGAGCGCGCCCGCCAGCTCAGCCAGGGGCTGCCGCTCGGTCAGCGGCTGGAAGGCTCGCTGAGCTGCGCGCTGCTAACCGGCAACAGCTTGATCATCGCCCAAGCTGGACCGGCGATCGCCTACGCTCGCGCAGCCTCCGGCGCATTTGAGGTGATCGCAGATCTCAGGGCGTCACCGGTTGGCGCTCAGCCAGTGGTGGATGTGCGCTTCAGCCATTTTGCCCTGCAAGTTGGCGACGTGTTCGTGCTCACCGGCGCGCGCTCGACCCTGGACGTGGACAGCGGATTGATCAAAGCGTGCATGGCCAAGGGTGACGCGCGCATGGTGGCCGGCTACCTCAACGCCAACGTCAAGCGTGGGCAGATGATCGGGCTGGCGATCTCGGTGGACGGTGCACCAGCCACGTCCCCGCCATCAGCGGATGAAGCGCGGGCTGCTCAGCCGGTGGCTGCCGAGCAGGCGGCAGCCCAGCGACCCTCAGCCGGGGCCTCGTCGCGATCGACCCGCCCCGTTTACGCTGATCGGCCCGCCATCGCAGAAGCGCTTGGCCGTGCCGCGTCCAAGTTGCGCCGCGCGCTGGCTGCGTTCGGCGCGCGCCTGTTGCCTGAAGCGCCGTCCGCTGAGCCGGCGAGTCAGGCGCGAGCGATCACCTTTGTCCTCGCCGCGACTGCCGTGCTCATCCCCGTCGTCGTCGGCGTCATCACCGCTGCGCTCTACCTGCAACTCAGCGGCGAGGCCGAACGGCTGCGCCTGCGCAATCAGGCCGAAGCCCAGGTCGCAGCCGCCCAAGCCGCCGATAACCCAGCGCAAGCCAGGGAGGCCTGGGCGCGCGCGCTGGAGGCCATGAATCAGTATGAGGCCCGCCATCCAGACGACCGCGCGTATTTTGACGCTGCGCGCGCCGAAGCCCGCGCTCGCCTAGACGCGATCAACGGCGTGACCCGCGTCCAGCCCATGTTGCTGGCTGAGCTGGGCGGCAGCGCGCCCCGACGGGTGGCCGCTGCTGCGTTGGGGGCCTATGTGCTCAACCTGGCCGACAACACCGTGGACTACTACGTGACCAACGCTGAGCGCACCGCGGCCGCCGGCAGAAAGGTAAGCCTGCGCCTCGAAGACAATCAACCGACCAATACGCCGATCGCTGATGTGGTCTGGGCGACCACGATAGATAGGCGCTGGCGCACCGAGGGCGCCATCCTCTTCAGCACTGGTCGCATCTATGAATACAGCTCGGCCACTGGCCGCGCTACACCGTTGGCCTTGGCGGTCAGCGCGGATGCTGCGCCGGCACAGGTACAGGCCGGCGCGCTCTATAACAACACTGTCTATCTGCTCGACGCAACGGTCGGCCAGATCTGGCGCTACCGATTGGCCGGCGACCAGATGAGCGCGATCGCGCCCTACTTTCGCTCGCCTTATAACCCGCTTAGGGAAAGCCTGGACTTTGCCATTGATGGCGCAATTTACGTCCTGCTCAAAAACGGCGCTGTCTTGAAGTACTTTAACCGCCAGCCACAGCCGTTCATCCTCAATGGCTTGCCTGATGGCAGCCTCAGCCGGCCGGTTGCGATTACCCTAAGCGGCGACGACGCCACGCAGGGCAACGCTTTCATCCTCGACGCCGACGGCGCGATCGTCGTCCTGAGCAAGTCTGGCCAGTTTATCCGTCAGTATCGCGGCCAAGGCGATGAGTTCATCGGGGCCGAGGACCTCTCGCTCGACCGCATCGGCAACATCCTCTACGTCGTCACCCGTGAGCGCCTATACGCCTTTAGCCTTCCTAACTAAATCTTCGCTACTCCAGAGTTCGGCCCTTGCTGCGAACGCATTCAGTGAAGCCAGGGAGGAGGGCGCTTAGCATAGCCGGCGGTGAGCGCCTAGGAATCACCAGCGCTGTGCCTTGCGGGTGGTGATGGCAGCGCCATCGCCCACTCATGGCGAGGTCATCATTTGGCGTGGTGGAAACAGTAG
>JAGHYX010000171.1 GCA_017743375.1 Chloroflexota bacterium | reverse complement strand
CTTCAGCCGGCCTGCGTATGCTTACACCATGCCAACGATCATCCACTGGTTTCGCCGTGACCTGCGCCTGACCGACAACACCGCGCTGAACGCCGCTGCCCGCGAGAGCGACGGCGCCGTGATCCCCGTCTTCGTGCTGGACGACAACCTATTGAAGGGCCGCTCGGTGGCTGTGGCCCGCGTCCAGTTCCTGCTGGAGAGCTTGCGCGCGCTGGACGAAGGGCTGCGCGCGCGGGGCAGCCGCCTGATCGTCGTGCGCGGCGAGCCGGCCCAGGCATTGCTCGCGCTGGCCCGCGCCACCGGCGCCGAGGCGGTGTACTTCAACCGCGACTACACCCCGCTGGCCCGCCGGCGCGACGCGCGCATCGCCGAGGCGCTGCGCGCTGCCGGCCTGCGCGTCGAGACGTTCAAAGACCTGGTGATCTTCGAGCCGTGCGAGCTGCTCAACGCCGCCGGACAGCCCTACACCGTCTTCACGCCCTACAAGAAGGCATGGCTGTCGCGCTTGTCCGAACAGCCGGAGGTCGCGCTGCCGGCGCGCGATCCGCTTATCCTGCGCCCGATTGCGCACGACCTGCCGTCGCACATCCCAACCATGGCCGAGTTGGGCCTGACCCCCATGCCGGACGCGCCGCGCGGCGGCGAGCCAGAGGCGCTGCGCCTGCTTGCGCGCTTTAAGGAGAGCGGCGCGCTGCGCGCCTACGCCAATCAGCGCGACTATCTGGCGATCGAGGGCACCTCGCGCCTCTCGCCACACCTGCGCTTCGGCACGATCTCGCCGCGCCAGTGTTACGCCGAGGCCGTCTCCACCCTCAGCCGGCCCTTCCCCAACAAGCGAAGCTTCTCGCCGGCGGCCAGCGACCCGAAGAAGGAAGGCGCCGACGCCTGGATCAGCGAGTTGATCTGGCGCGAGTTCTACGCCCAGGTGCTTTACCACTTCCCGCACGCCGACCAGGGCAACTTCCGGCGCGAGTATGACGATCTGCGTTGGGGCAGCGGCGACCCGGCGCTCGACGAGGCGCGCTTCGCTGCCTGGTGCGCCGGCCGCACCGGCTACCCCATCGTGGACGCTGCCATGCGCCAGCTCAACCAAACAGCCTGGATGCACAACCGCGCGCGGATGATCGTGGCCTCATTCCTCACCAAAGACCTGCTGCTGGATTGGCGGCTGGGCGAGGCCTACTTCATGCAGAAGCTGGCCGACGGCGACCCGGCCTCCAACAACGGCGGCTGGCAGTGGGCCGCCGGCACGGGCACGGATGCCCAGCCCTACTTCCGCATCTTCAACCCGCGCCTGCAGAGCGAGCGCTTCGACTCTCAGGGCGAATACATCCGCCGCTGGGTGCCGGAGCTGGCGAACGTGCCGACGGAATACATCCACGAGCCGAGCAAAATGCCGCCGCTGCTCCAGCGCCAGGTTGGCTGCGTCATCGGCCGCGACTATCCAGCACCGATCGTTGACCACGCGGCCCAGAAGGAAGAAATCCTGCGCCGCTTCCAGGCGATTAAGGCGGTGGCGGTTGCCTAGCTGCCGGCGCGGGCGCGCCGATGATGCGCCTGGAGGCTGCGCACGCTGAAGTCCCTTTGGCGCATCGCGCGGATAGCCTGCACGGCAGCCGCCGCCGCGCTGAGCGTGGTGAGCAAGAGCACCTTGTGCTGAATGGCCGCAGCGCGGATTGCCTGGCCGTCGGTGTAAGCACGCTGGCCCAGCGGCGTGCTGATCACCATGTTGATCTCGCCCCGGCGGATGTGATCCACCACGTTGGGCGTGCCTTCGCTCACCTTTTTGACCGCGACGACGGGGATGCCAAAGCGGTGCAAGAACTCAGCCGTGCCGCGCGTCGCCATCAGTTCAAACCCCAGCTTGCTTAGGTCGCGGGCGATCTTGATGATGTTGGGCTTGTCGTTGTCGTTCACGGTGAGCAGGACGCGGCCGCTGGTCGGCAGGCGCTCGCCGGCGCCCAGCTCGGCCTTGGCATAGGCGTGGCCAAAGGTAGCAGCGTGGCCCATCACCTCGCCGGTGCTGCGCATCTCCGGGCCGAGTTGGTAGAAGGCGGTAGGGAACTTATTGAATGGCAGCACCACCTCCTTGACGAAGAACCCGTCGAGTTTTGGCTCCTCCAAAAAGCCCAGCTCGGCCAAGGTCTGGCCGGCAGCGATGCGCGCGGCCAGCTTGGCCAGCGGCACGCCCGTCGCCTTGCTCACGAAGGGCGTGGTGCGGCTGGCGCGCGGGTTGACCTCGAGCACATACACAATTTCGTCCTTGATGGCGAACTGCACGTTCATCAGCCCGCGCACACCTAAGCGCAGGCCGATGCGCTCGGTGTAATCGCGGATGATGTTGAGGTGATATTCACTTACCTTGAGCGGTGGCATCATGCACGCGCTGTCGCCGCTGTGCACGCCGGCCTCTTCAATCTGCTCCATGATCCCGCCCACCACCACGCGCTCACTGTCGGCCAGCGCGTCCACGTCCAGCTCGAACGAATCTTCTAGATAGCGGTCAATGAGCACCGGCGCATCGGGGCTGACGCGGGTTGCCTCCTCGATGTATTCGCGCAGCTCATCCTCGCTATACACGATGCCCATCGCCCGACCGCCCAGCACATACGAAGGTCGCACCAGCACCGGATAGCCGATCTGCTCGGCCACCCGACGCGCCTCATCGAGCGTCGTGGCCGAGCCGTTCTCCGGCTGTGGGATGTCCAGCGCGCGCAGCACCCCGGCAAATTGCTCGCGGTCCTCGGCCAGCGCGATCGCCTCGGGCGAGGTGCCCCAGATCGGCACACCGTAAGCGTGCAACTGTTGGGCCAGGTTGAGCGGCGTCTGCCCGCCGAATTGCACCAGCATCGGCACAGGCTTCTCGTTCCCGCTGCCGATCCCCGATTCCAGCTCCCAGACGTTCAGCACGTGCTCCAGGGTGAGCGGCTCGAAATACAGCCGGTCAGCGGTGTCGTAATCGGTGCTCACCGTCTCCGGATTGCAGTTGATCATGATCGTCTCGAAGCCCAGCTCGCGCAGCGCGTAGCAGGCGTGGACGCAGCAATAGTCAAACTCAATGCCCTGGCCGATGCGGTTGGGACCGCTGCCGAGGATGATCACTTTGGGGCGTTCGAACTGCGGCTCGCTCTCGTCGAAGCCGTCGTAGTTGCTGTAGAGGTATGGGGTGCTGCTGGCGAATTCAGCCGCGCAAGTATCCACGCGGTAAAACGCCGGCAAGATGCCGAGCTGGCAGCGCTTTTGGCGCACGGCGAGCGGAGATGCCGCACCGCCTCGCAGCAGCTTGGCAATGTAGGCATCGGAGAACCCCTCTTGCTTGGCCTGGAGCAGCAGCTCCCTGGGCAGGGTATCGAGCGTGTGCTGAGCGATGGCGCGCTCGGTCTCGATCATCTGCTGGAACTGTGCGATGAACCAGGGGTCGTAGCCGGTGAGGGCGTGAATTTCCTGTGTGGGCAGGCCGCAGCGCAGCGCATCGAAGACATAGAACAAGCGCTGGGCAGTGGGGATCGCCAATCGGTCGCGCCAGGCTTCGGGCGATAGGTCGCGCAGGCCGGCGCTCTCGACCCCCACTTTGCCGATCTCTAAACTTTGCACCGCCTTATTAAGGGCTTCTTTGAAGGTGCGGCCGATGGCCATTGCCTCGCCCACGCTCTTCATCTGCGGCCCAAGCGTCGGGTCTGCGCCTGGGAACTTCTCGAAGGCCCAGCGAGGGAACTTGACCACCACGTAGTCCAGCGACGGCTCAAACGAGGCCGGCGTGGTCTTGGTGATGTCGTTGGGAATCTCGTCCAGCGAATAGCCAACTGCCAGCAGCGCAGCGATCTTGGCGATCGGGAAGCCCGTGGCCTTGCTGGCCAGCGCGGACGAGCGCGAGACGCGCGGGTTCATCTCAATTACCAATGCCTCGCCGTTATCCGGGTTCACGGCGAACTGCACGTTGCTGCCGCCGGTCTCCACGCCCACCGCGCGCATCACGATCTTGGCCATGTCGCGCAGGCGCTGGAATTCCTTGTCGGTGAGCGTCATGGCCGGCGCGATGGTGATGCTGTCGCCGGTGTGCACGCCCATTGGGTCGAGGTTTTCGATGCTACAGACCACGACGAAGTTGTCTTTGTAGTCGCGCATCACCTCCAGCTCGAATTCCTTCCACCCCAGCACGCTTTGCTCGATCAGCACCTGCCCCACCGGGCTTTCGCGCAGGCCGCGCGCGCACTTCTCGCGCAGCTCGGCTTCGTTGTAAGCGACGCCGCCGCCGCTGCCGCCGAGGGTGAACGAGGGCCGGATCAGGACGGGGAAGGAGAGTTTGATCGGCGCAGCGCCGGCCGGCCCAAGCCCCACCAAGGCCAAGGCTTCTTCGACCGTGGAGACGATGGCGCTCTGCGGGCACTTGAGGCCGTGCGCCTCCATCGTCTCCTTAAACAGCCAACGATCCTCGGCCAACTGGATCGCTTTGACGTTGGCGCCGATGAGTTGCACGCCGTAGTGGCGCAGCACCCCCGCTTCTTCCAGCTTAACGGCCAGGTTCAGCGCGGTTTGCGCGCCAACCGTCGGCAGGAGCGCGTCGGGGCGCTCTTGTTGAATCACCTTCTCAATGATCTCAGGGATCAGCGGCTCTACATAGGTGGCGTCGGCGAACTCTGGGTCGGTCATGATCGTGGCGGGGTTGGAGTTCACCAGGATCACGCGGTAGCCCTCACGGCGCAACACTTTGCACGCCTGTGTGCCGGAGTAGTCGAACTCACACGCCTGACCAATGACGATCGGTCCGGACCCGATGATAAGGATGGAGCGGATGTCGGTCCGTTTGGGCATATGGCCAGCGATCTTAAACGATACAATCCCGCGTCGGCGGATGC
>JAGHYX010000034.1 GCA_017743375.1 Chloroflexota bacterium | reverse complement strand
ATCCTATGCCGCGTACTATGCTACCGGTAGCACCACAAGACAGCGTGGAGTGAGCGCATCGGGGGCAAAATGGGGGTATGACTAATACTCACCTGCCCCCGATGCGCCTGGAATTTGACCGACCATGTGTGGACGATTGATGAGTTGCTACGCTTCACACCCAGGCGGATTTAGCTCCACGCTATTTTGTGGTGCTACCGAAGTCGAACTTCCAATCCCCTGTTCGATCAGGGTGCGCACCTGCTGCTACTTCTTGCCGAACAGGATCGTCTCCATCGTCAGCTCGTTCAGGCCGAACCAGGCGTCGGTCTCCGCCTTGAACTTCTTCCAGTCCTCATAGACGCGCTTGAAGTCGGCATCCTGGGCCGCGAACTCGTCGTAGATGGCCAGCGCGGCCTTTCGCGCAGCGTCAATGATCTCCTGGCTGTATTGGCGCAGCTCGACGCCGGCAGCCCGTAACTTGGCCAGTGCTGCCGCGTTGCGCGCGTCGTAGCGGGCCATCATATTCTGGTTCGCCTCAGCCGCTGCGCTCTTGATCGCCTCTTGATAGGCCTTGGGCAGCCTGCGCCACTCATTCAGGTTAATTTCTACTTCGAGCGTCGGCGCAGCCTCCCACCAGCCGGGGTAATAATAGAACTTGGCGACCTTGAAGAAGCCCAGCTTCTCATCGTCGTAGGGGCCGACCCACTCGGCAGCGTCCACCGTACCGGTCTGCAGCGCTTGGAAGATCTCGCCGCCGGGGATGTTCTGCACCGTCACGCCCAGGCGCTCGAAGACGCGGCCGCCCAATCCTGGGATGCGCATCTTCAGGCCCTGTAGATCTTTGACGGTCTTGATCTCCTTGCGGAACCAGCCGCCCATCTGCGCGCCGGTGTTGCCGGCCGGCCACTGGATGACGTTGAAGCGCTTAGCGTACACCTCCTGGAGCAGCTTCAGGCCGTTGCCCTCGTAGAGCCAGGCGTTCTGCTGGCGGAAGGTCATACCGAAAGGCACGGCAGCGCCGAAGGCAGTCGCTGGACTCTTGCCAACATAGTAATACGAAGCTGTGTGACCAATCGGCACAGAGCCTTGTTGAACTGCGTCCAGAACCTGGAGCGCTGGCGCAAGCTTGCCGGCCGGCTGCGGCGTAATCTGAAAGCGGCCATCGGTGAGCGCTGCGACGCGCTCAGCAAAGTATTCTGCGCCACCGTAAATGGTGTCCAGCGAAGTCGGCCAGCTCGTGGCCATCTGCCAGCGCAAGCGCGGCTGGGCGCTCACGATCGCCGGGGCGCTGAAGACGGTTGATGCCGCCCCGACGGTCGCAACCTTGGCGGCTGTTGAGAGAAATTGACGACGCTTCATTTTTTGATTAACCTCCTGGTCAGCTATAGGATTGTGTTTTAGCATTGCCAGGCCGACTCTGTCAAACCATTCTCTCATCTTATTCTCAGCTTGCCTCTATCGCTTCTCCACCGCGCTGGCTTACCTTGGGAGCGTAGCCACAGCATTGTGGTCATCCAGAACAAGGAGGTCATGAGAGATGAATAGACGAGAAGTGCTTCGTATCGGGATAGCCGCCGGCTTGGCCATGTCGGCGGCAGTGATCGGGTTGGCCTCTGCATCACCGGCGATCGCCGCCGGCCGCGCTCACCACGGCGGCCCCGTGTGGTTCGGGACGTTTGGTTGGAAGGGGGGTGGCGCGTTTCGCGCCGGCGCTCCCCTCGCCACCATCGCCCAGGCCCTGAACATGCCGGTCGGTGACTTGCAGGCCGAGTTGCTGGCCGGTAAGTCGGTGGCCGAGGTCGCTGCGGCCAAGGGCGTTTCGCTCGATGCGATCGTCAACGCCGTCGTCGCTGAACAAAAGCAGGTCCTAGATCAGGCCGTCGCTGCCGGTCGCCTGACTCAGGCGCAAGCGGATACCCTGCTGGCCAACTTGAAGGCGACGCTGCCCGGCCAGTTGCAGGTGAAGTATGTGCCTGGGTTTGGCAAATTTGGCCGATTCGACTACGGGCTGCCGATGATGGACACCATCGCCCAGGCCCTCGGCCTCACCGTCGCAGAATTGCGGACTGAGCTGAGCGCTGGCAAGTCGGTGGCCGACGTGGCCAAAGCAAAGGGCGTTGACCTCGACAAGGTGATCAACGCCGTGATGGAGCAACAGACCAGGTTGGTGAACGCCGCGGTGGCTGCTGGTCGCCTGACGCAAGCACAGGCCGATGCCTGGCTGAACAACCTGAGAGAGAACTTGCCTGCCTTGCTCTCGCTGAAGGGCGGGTTTGGCTTTGGCCGCGGCTGGCCAGGCAAGTGGTGGCTGCCGCAGTTCAACAATAACGTTAGCCCAACGACGATGTAAGGCCGAACAAGCAATAAGACCCCCGCGGGCGGCTGAGCCGCACTGGCCGCCCGCGGCACGTGATTCTCAAATGTCCGCGCGGATTTTGGTCGTGGATGACGATCCGCAGATCGTCCGCCTGGTGCGGTCGTATCTGGAGCAGGCCGGCTTTCAGGTGCTGGTCGCCTACGATGGCGAGCAGGCGCTGCACGTCTTGCGCCGCGAGCGGCCGGATTGTCTGGTGCTCGACCTCATGCTGCCAAAGCGCGACGGCTGGAATCTCACCCGCTTAATCCGCGCTGATGAGCACCTGGCCACCACGCCGATCTTGATGCTGACGGCGCGCGTGGAGGACACCGATAAGCTGATCGGCCTGGAGCTGGGGGCCGACGATTACGTGACCAAGCCGTTTAACCCGCAGGAAGTGGTCGCGCGGGTGCGCGCGCTGCTGCGACGCGCCCAATGGAACGCCCAGCTGCCGGCGGGCGCGATCTATGACTATGGCGACCTTCGGTTGGATGACTATGCGCACGTCGTCGAGGTGAACGGTCAGCCCGTGGACCTGACGCCGACCGAATTCGCCCTGTTGCGGGCGTTCATGGCCAATCCAAACTATGCCTTTACGCGCGGCGAGCTTATCGAGCGCGCGCTTGGCTATGACTACGAGGGCTTGGAGCGCACCATTGATAGCCATATCAAAAACCTGCGCCGCAAGATCGAACCAGATCCGGCGAATCCCATATACATTGAGACCGTGATAGGCGTGGGCTACCGCTTTCGCCCCGCGCAAAGCAGACGCGAAGGAAGTGAACGATGAATCGCCTGTGGGTGCGTTTGACGTTGGCGTTTGTGCTCGTGGCGCTGTTGGTGGCCGGCGCCTCGGCGCTGGCCATTGCCTGGAACGCCAGCCGGCAATTTCGCGGTTATCTGGCGCAGCCCGGCGTGTTAACGCGCGGCTGGGTGCTGGAGACGCTCGAAGCGCACTACGAGATCTACGGTTCGTGGGCCAACGTCGGGCAAACGTTGAACGCCGTTCGCCTGCGCCCCCGCCGCCGGCCACGGGACCTGCGCCAACCTTTGCTGCTGATCGCGGATGCCCAAGGGCGGGTCGTGTATGACGAAATTGCCGATCAACGACGGGTGGGCCAGACGCTGGATGGCTTTGAGTTAGCCGCCGCGCAGCCCGTGCTGATGGATGGCGCAGTGGTCGGCTATGTGCTGGCCGGCTTGCCGGTTGCTGGCCTGATCGGCCCGTTGGAGCGCCGCTTTCTAGAAGACCTTCAGCAATCCGCCGGCGTCATCGCGTTTGGGTCAGCGGTGCTGGGAGCTGGCGCCGGGCTGCTGATCAGCCGCAGCCTGTCGCGGCCGTTGACGCTGCTGGCGCAGGCAGCGCGCGCCTTTGCGGCGCGCGATTGGTCGCAGCGCGTCCCGCTCAAGGCAACCGCTCATGTGGCCGAGGTGCACGAGGTGGCCCAGGCATTTAACCACATGGCCAATTCCCTGGAGCAAGCGGAGATCCAGCGTCGCAATTTGATGGCCGACGTCGCCCACGAGCTGCGCACGCCGCTGACGGTGATCCAAGGTTCGTTGCGCGCCATGCTGGACGGCGTGCATCCGCTGAGCATGAAAGAGGTGGCCACGCTCTATGACCAGGCACGGCTGCTGAGCCGGCTGGTGGAGGATGTGCGCGAACTCGCCTTGGCCGAGGCGCACCAGTTGCCGTTGACGCTGCGGGCGGTGGACCTCGCCGGCTTGGCGCGCACCGCATACGAACGATTCTCGGTCGCTGCTGATCTGCAGGGCGTGACGTTGGTGCTGGACCTGCCGCCAGAGCCATTGCGCGCGATGGCCGATCCCGATCGCGTGATCCAGGTGTTGACCAACTTGTTAAGCAACGCCCTGCGTCACACGCCGGCGGGTGGTCAGGTGGTGCTGAGCGGGCAGCGCCAGGCTGGGGTGATTCGCTTGGCGGTGCAGGACACCGGCGAAGGGATCGCGCCAGAGGACTTGCCGCACGTGTTTGATCGCTTCTACCGTGGCGATAAATCGCGCGCGCGCGGCAGCGGCGGTTCGGGCCTTGGCCTGGCCATCGCCAAGTCGCTGGTGGAAGCCATGGGGGGGCAGATAGGCGCCGATAGCCAACCCGGGCGCGGCAGCGTGTTTTGGTTTACCTTGCCGCGCAGCGATGTCTAGGGGGCGGCGCCGGCTTACGCCGCTTTGTAGGCCACGCCCTCGCGGCGTAACTGCTGCCATTCGCGCAGCGCGGTCTCCAACCAGTGTTTGGTGATGCGCAACTGCACCAACCAGGGCACGGGCACAATCTGTTTGTTCAGATAACTGTCGAAGGTCAACCGCTGCACGTCGGGGTCGTCGCACATGGCGGCGAAGATCTCGCGTTGCAGGTCGGAGTTGTAACTGATGCGCTGGAGGAATCGGAGGAAGAGATAAGTGGATCGGTAGGCGCGCCACCAGGGCGCATCGTAATCTCGGCGCAGGTTGGCGGCGGTGGGCGCGTCCAGGTGTTTGGCGATTGCGCGCGCGGCCATCTCGCCGCTCTTCATCGCCCAGTAGATGCCCTCGCCGCTGGTCTGTTGCACCAGGCCGGCAGCGTCGCCCACCAGGGCGGCGCGGTCGTAGGAGAGATGCTTGCGCGGGTGCATGGGCAGGTGGTGCGCCTCAAACTTGACGCTCAGCCCCTCGCCCAACTGGTCGCGCAGCTTGTGCTTGAGGTTGGCCAGCAGTTGGCGCGCGGCTTTGGTCTTGCCGGCGCCGGCACCGATGCCGGCTGCGACGTGGTCGCACTTGGGGAAGACCCACGCATAGAGGTCAGGCGAAACGTCATCGCCCAGGTAGAGCGCGGCGCGCTGCTCCCAGTATGCCATCGCCCGTTCCGGCAGGCGGATGCGCTCCTGGTATGCCACCGCCATCGGCAGACGCACCAACCCCAACGCCTTGGCCACAGTCGAGTAGGCGCCGTCGGCGCCGATCACGGCGTCGGCTTCGATGACGTGGGTCTTGTTGCGCTTGTCCTCGTAGATGGCCTTGATGCCGCGCGGCCCAAAGTCAACGTGTTCGAGCTTGCCTTCGATGAGTTCCGCGCCCTTGCTCATCGCCCGCTCGCGGAGATAGCGGTCGAACCGCTCGCGGCGCACCATGGCGATGAAGTCGGTCTCTGGGTTAGGATGGCTGCTGCGGACGGGGAATTCGCTATGGTGGCGCGGCGAGTGCACGACGGCGATGGTCACTTTGCGGTCAATTAAATCGTGGGGGATGTTCCAGTCGCTGAACGCGCGGGGCGGCACAGCCCCGCCGCAGGGCTTCACGTAGTTGAGGTCGCGTTCCAACAGGATCGTCTCGATGCCGAGGTCGCGCAGCGTGTCTGCTGCGATGCTGCCGCCGACCGACGAACCAACAACCAACACTTTAGGCATGTCTTTCCTCGCTTTGTCCCCAGCTTAGCCCATGACAGAGGTTTTGCCAAGCCCAATCGCAGCGACCAACATGGCCCACGTGTAAGGCGGGATGCCGATCAGGTTGTAGCGGACGGCCATCGGCTGGGTGGGTTCGCGGATGAGCTGAAGCTGGCTGCGGAGCTGGGCCAGCAGCAGCAGGAAGCACACGCCGGCGGTGATGACACTGCCCCATGCCACCTGTAGGCCGATGGCGATGAGCTGGGCGGCGTTGATGATAACGACGGCCAGCCGCGCCGCGCGCGATTCGCCGTACATGGCCGGGATCGAACGGATGCCCATCTTGCGGTCGCCGGCCACGCTCTTGAAGTCGTTGATGATCATCGTCCCCACCACGCCCAAGCCGTAGAGCAGCGCCAGCAGCAGGCTGCGCCCGGCGCCGGCTGACTGGAGTTGTGGGTCGAAGGTGAGATGGCCGGCGATCCAGGCGCACGTCTCGTAGGTCAGGCCGATAGCCAAATTGCCCAGCCAGCCGTTCTTCTTTAAGCGGATCGGCTCGGCGGAATACGCCAGCGCGATCACGATGCCGACGAAGGCCACAGCGGCCACCGGCGGTCCGAGGAACCACGCCACGGCCATCGCCGAGATGCCCAACAGGGCGATGATGGTGAACACTTGGCCGCGCGTAGCCTGGCCAGAGGGGATGAGGCGCTCCGGCTGATTGATGGCGTCCACGTCGCGGTCGCACCAGTCGTTCCACACCTGGGAGAAGCCCACGAGCAACGGGCCGGCCATCAGCGTGCCGATGGCGATCTTGCCGATGCTCACGACGCTGGCCCACAGGTCGCCGGCTGGGTCAAAGTAGATGCTGTGGCTGGCCACGCAGCCCACGACAAATGCCCACGTGGGGGCGAACCAGGTGTATGGCTCCATCAAGGTGAACATCACCTTGAGGAACGGCAATGGCTTTGGCGTGTGGGTCATCTGTAGGTTGCTGTTCATCATCGCTAGGGCTGGTCTTGGCTGTGTGGGATGGCGCGCGCGCGGTGCGTGGCTGGCGGGCCGATCAGCCGGTCGCGCCAGCGCCGATAAGCGAGTCGGGACACGGTATACACCGCCCGTCCGATCTCAATGGATGAGATTTTGGATTGCCCGCGCGTCCGGTCCTCGAAGACGATGGGGACCTCGGCGATGCTGAAGCCGAACCCCTGAACCAGGTTCAACATCTCGATGAGGAAGGAGTAGCCGTTGGAGAACACCGTGTCTATCGGCACCGTGCTCAACACCACGGCGCGGTAGAGGCGGAAGCCGGCCGTGCAATCGTGTGGTTTTAAGTTGAGCGCTGTGCGGGCCACCAGGTTGGCCGTTTTGCTCAACCAGCGACGGTGAAACGGGTAGCGCACATCGCCGCCCGGCACGTAACGCGACCCGATCACCAAGTCGGCGCGCCGGGCAGCGTCCAGCATGGCTGGGATGTAGCGCGGGTGATGGGAGAAGTCGGCGTCCATGGTCAGCGCGGCGTCGTAGCCCTGGGCCAAGGCGAAGCGGAAGCCGGCGACGTAGGCTGTGCCCAGCCCCAGTTTGCCCGCGCGGTGGATCACATGCACGCGCGAATCGCGGGCCGCCCATGCTTCGGCCAGCTGGCCCGTGCCATCGGGCGAGGCATCGTCCACCACGCAGATGTCCACGGGCAGGGCCAATAGCTCCGGCAGGAGCAGGGTGATGTTCTCGGCCTCGTTATAAGTGGGCAGGACGACCAGGACGCGCATGGGGGCGTCGTAGCGTGCTGATCCAGATGGCGCTTCGCTCATCTCAGCACATCCTTCACGGCGGCGATGATGTCGTGCTCATTCGGCAGGACAAACTGCTCCAGCGCCGGCGCGTATGGCAGCGGCACGTTTTTGGCGGCCACTCGGCGGATGGGCGCGTCGAGGTAATCCAGCGCTTCCTCGGCGATCAGGGCGGCGATCTCTGCGCCTGGGCCGGCGCGCTTGTGGGCTTCGTGGGCGATGACGACGCGGCCGGTCTTGCGCACGCTGGCTAATAAGGTATGCGCGTCCAGGGGCACGAGGGTGCGCGGGTCAATCACCTCGCAGCGTATGCCTTCGCCGGCCAGGGCATCGGCGGCCTGCACCGCTCGCGGCAGCATGCCGCCGATGGCGATCAGCGTGACATCCGAGCCTTGGCGCACCACGTTGGCTTGTCCGAAGGGGATGGTGAAATCCCCGTCCGGCACTTCGCCTTTGGAAGCATAGAGCATTTTGTGCTCAAAGAACAGCACCGGGTCTTCGCCGCGAATGGCGCTTTTGAGCAGGCCCTTTGCATCGGCTGGGGTGGCCGGCGCGACGATCTTCAGGCCAGGGACGTTGAGAAACCACGACTCCGGGCTTTGTGAATGCTGGGCGGCGGCTGCGCCCGGCGCGCCGGTCGTGACCCGAATGGTCAGCGGGACGCGCGCCTTGCCGCCGCTCATGTAGCGGGCCTTGGCGACCTGATTGATGATCTGGTCACCGGCGCAGCCCAGGAAGTCGCCGAACATGATCTCGACGACCGGGCGCATGCCCATCATCGCCGCGCCGAGCGCCGCACCGACGATGCCGGCCTCGCTGATCGGTGTGTCAATCACGCGCGCCTCGCCGAACTGCGCCAGCAAGCCGGCGGTGACGCCGAACACACCCCCCATCACCCCCACGTCTTCGCCGAGGATGAACACGCGCGGATCGCGCGCCATCTCCTCGCGCAGCGCCTCGTTGATCGCTTCGCTGTAGGTCAGGATACGCACGGATAATCACAGATGATAGCGCAAGTGTTATGGGGGTGTGTTCACTGGGGAGTGGTCCAATAGAGAAGATATTTAATTTCCGGACGTGCGCGTGCCCGTTCACGAATCACCCACCGCGCCAGCCTGTCATGCTGAGCGGCAGCGAAGCATCTAAAATCCCGCCCAACCAGCCCCCATGGATTCACATGTCGCTGTGCCGCGAAACAAAGGCTGCGCAGCCTTGGTGACCCCGCAGCGGCTCGCCCAAGCGCGAGTTTAGATTCTTCGCTCTCGCTCAGAATGACAGGGTGAGGCAGGGTATTGGTGACCCTGGTGCGCTCAACACGCCAAGCATCACCGACCTGCGCGATGCTTCGCAGCGATGACGTGAGCGATGCGCGTGCGAATGACCGACACGTGTGCCCAACGACGCAGCCTTTCATTCCGAATTGGACCACTCCCCGCTCATCGCCGTTGTGCTATCCTAGGATTTAAGACAACATGTCTCTCTCGACCGGCATCGTGGGGTTGCCAAACGTGGGCAAGTCCACGATTTTTAATGCGTTGACGGCGGCTGGCGCGCTGGCCGCAAACTACCCTTTTGCCACCATCGAGCCGAACACCGGCATCGTGCCCGTGCCCGACCCGCGGCTGGAGGAGATCGCGCAATACATCAAGACCGAGCGGATTGTGCCGGCCACGATTGAGGTGGTGGACATCGCCGGGCTGGTGAAAGGCGCGTCGCAAGGCGAGGGGTTGGGCAACCAATTCCTCAGCCACATCCGTGCCGTGGACGCCATTCTGCACGTTGTGCGCTGTTTTGAGAATCCCGACATCGTGCACGTCAGCGGCACGGTGGACCCGATCCGTGATGTAGAGATTATCGAACTCGAGCTGGTCTTGGCCGACCTGGAGAGCGCCGAGCGGCAGTTGGAGAAGCAGAAGCGCGCCGCCGCTCAGCGCGACCCCGAGGCGATCCAGCGCGTCGCAGTGTTGGAGCCGATGGTGGCGCTGTTGAAAGAGGGCAAGCCGGCGCGCTTAGCCTTGAAGGACATGGACGCCGCCATGCAAAAGCTGGCCCGTTCGCTCGGCTTCATCACGGCCAAGCCGGTGCTCTACGTGGCGAACGTGGACGAGCGCGACCCCAGCGGTGGGTCTAACCCGCATGTCGCTCGGCTGCGGGCGTGGGTCGCGGAGCATGACGCTGAGCTGGTGGTGATCTCCGGCGCCATCGAGGCCGAGATCGCCGCGCTGGAGAGCGAGGCCGAGCGACGCGAGTTCCTGGCTGGCCTGGGCTTGCAGGAATCCGGCCTGGCGCGCCTGGCGCGCGCCGCATACCGGTTGCTGGGCCTCCATTCCTTCTTCACTGCTGGCCCTAAAGAGGTGCGCGCATGGACGATCCCCGTGGGCGCGAAGGCGCCGCAGGCCGCCGGCGTGATTCATTCCGATTTCGAGCGCGGCTTCATCCGCGCCGAGGTTTACACGCTGGACGACCTGCGGACCTACAAAACCGAGGCCGCCATCCGCGCTGCCGGCAAGCTACGCTCAGAAGGCAAGGAGTATGTCGTGCGCGATGGCGACATCATGCACTTTCTGTTCAACGTATGAGCGCTACTCCGGTTTCGTTACGCCGATCGGGTCGCCATTGCGGGTCTGCCTGGGCGTGCCTTCGTCGGGCTGCACCTCTTGGGCAGGCTGAATGCGCCGCGCGATCTCCTCGTTGAGCTTGCGCAGCGTGTCGGCCAGGCCGGCTTGTACTTCGTTCAGAATCTGCGGGCCGTGGGCCGTCTCCCAGGCTTCTTTAACGCTGCGCTGGACGCCGGCGACCACCTCGTTGGCGCGCACTTTCTCGACAACCTCGCACACGCGCTTGTTCAGCCGCTCCAGGTTAGCGCTCAGCTCGCGCTCAATCGCTTTGCGCTCCTCAGATTCCCATAGCGCGCGCACCAGGTTGCCCAGGTTCTCGCCCAGTTTGTTCAGCTCTTGCTCCAGGGCCGAACGCGCTGTGTTTTGCTCAGCCATGTGCTCACCTCCTGATGGGTATTATCATCTCATCGTTCTATTGGACGTTCATCAGCGCCCGATCGGCCAGCCAGCCGGCCAGCGCGCGCATCGCGTCGTCGCGCAGGGCGACGCTGACGTGGTTGGCCTGAGGTACCCAGAGAAGCGTGCGATCTGCCGGGGCGGCTTCGTAGATGAGGCGGGCGTCCATCGGCGGCACAGCCCCGTCGTGCGTCCCGTGCATGATGAGCATCGGTCGGTTGCCCATGGCGCGCACAGCGCCGAGCACGTCGAAGCGCGCGATCATCTCGTAAAGGCTCTCGCCGAACCAGGCGCCGGGAACGCTGCGCCACTCCGCCCATAACTCGATCAGCGAATGATGGCGCAACAAGGCCAGGTTGCGCGGCATGTAAAACAAGCTGAGCACCTCGCGGACCACCGTCCAGCGCGTGACGGGCGGCAGGTGCACCGGTGTGGAGACGAGGGCCAGGGCAGCGACGCGCGGGTCGCGCGCGGCTAAGTCGGCCACCTGGCAGCCGCCAAAGCTGATGCCAAGCGCGCCAACCCATCGTATATCAGCCTGCGCGCATAGCCAGTCCAGCGCCGCTTGCGCAGTGCGCCGCGCGTTCTCCACCGTGCAGGGAATAAACCTGAAGTCGCCGTGGCCGGGCGAGTCCAGCGTAAGAATGGCCAGCCGGCGCTCTAGCAGGCGCTGGAAGAGCAGCCACTTGAAGGCGTGGCGGTTGTCGCCCGCGCCGTGGATCAAGAGGATGGCTGTCCCGTCCCAGTCTCGTGGCCGCAGCCAGGTGGCTGGCGGGCGCGCATGCTGTGCGGCCTGCTGAAACTGCGCCCTGTGTTGCGCGGGGATGCTGGCCAGCAGCGCGGCTGGAATGTCCAGCGCCAGCGGTGGCAAATTGACCGTCTGCGCCGTGTAAGGCGCATCGGGCGGAGGGGTCAGCAGGCGCTGGGTGCGCGTGACGACCGGCATTGGCAACGCAAGAGGGCGAGCGTTGCTGCCTCCAGTTGGCCGCGACAGCTCGCCCTCAGAATCACTTAGACCCTACGCTACTAGAAAGTCATTAGGGTGAGGTGAGGTGCGTTGCGTTGGGTTGAGCGCGTAGCTGCCAACCGGTAATAGTAAGGTGGACAACAGCGGCGCCATCGCCTACGTTGGGTCAAGCAGGCGCGACTGTCACTATCGTGTTCTAGCATCCCTGGTTGAACATCCTTCCATTTCCGCTACACTTAAGCCTCAGTGAAAGCCAGCCTCCGCATACCGAGACAGGCGATGCGCCCCTCGCCGGCGCTCTCGCTCGTCCTGATCATCCTCGCGCTTCTCATCGCCTGGGAACTGATTAAGCTCATCTTCAATCTGGACAAGCGCATCCTGCCGCATCTCTGGGAGATTGCCGTCGCCTTCTCGCAGCCAGCTCGGCGCGGCGGCCCGCCGCTGTTCAGCGTTTTGTTTGAAGCAGCCCTATATACGCTCAGAGGCGCACTGCTGGGCTTTGCCATTGGCGCCCTGCTCGGATTCATCCTCGGCACGGTGTTCGCTCATGTTTCGCTGCTGGAGCGCAGCTTGGTGCCTTACGTGATTGCTTCGCAGACCGTGCCCATCCTGGCGATCGCGCCGATGGTGGTGATCTGGCTGCGCGGGTCGTGGCTCTCCGTGCCGGTGATCGCAGCCTATCTGACCTTCTTCCCGGTGACGATTAACACGCTGCGCGGGATGCGTTCGCCCGATCCGCGGGCAGTGGAGCTCATGCGCTCTTATGCAGCCTCGACCTGGCAGACGCTGTGGAAGCTGCGCTTCCCAGCGGCCTTGCCGGCTATCTTCACCGCGTTTAAAATAGCGGCGACATCCAGCGTTGTGGGTGCCATCATCGCCGAGCTGCCTGCGGGCATCCAACAAGGGCTGGGTGGCGCGATCCTGAACTTCAATCAGTATTACATTACCGGACCGGAACGGTTGTGGGCGGCCATCCTGATGGCTGCCTTGGTCGGTATCCTGCTCTTCGTAGCCGTGTCGCTCGTTGAGCGCGTCGCCCTGAGAAACATCGTCCGCGCCGCGTAGCGCAATATCTAACCTTACATTACAGGTATTGGCGCGTTGAAGGTCATGGCATCAGTTGTCTCTCTCAAGAACGTCAACAAGTTTTTCGGTCCGGCCGAGCGGCCAACGACCATCGCGCTGAAAGACATCAACCTGGAGATTCAGCCCCGCGAATTTATCTCGCTGATCGGACCTTCGGGCTGTGGCAAATCCACCCTGCTGCGCACGATCGGCGACCTGGTCGAGCCATCCAGCGGCGAGGTGCTGGTGAACGGCAAGCCGGCGCACCAGGCGCGGATCAACCGCGAGTATGGCATGGTCTTTCAAGCGCCGGTGCTGTTTGAATGGCGCACGGTGCTGAAGAACGTCGAGCTGCCGCTTGAGATCATGGGCGTGCCCAAGGCCGAACGAATCCGCCGCGGGCGCGAGATGCTGCGGCTGGTAGAACTCCAGCATTTTGAGCGCCACTATCCCTGGCAACTCTCCGGCGGCATGCAACAGCGCGTGGCCATCGCCCGCGCGCTGGCCTTTCGGCCTGAGTTACTCCTGATGGACGAGCCGTTCGGCGCGTTGGATGAGATCACCCGCGAGCGGATGAACGCCGAACTGCTGCGCATTTGGCACGAGACGCAGACGACCGTGGTGTTCGTCACCCACTCGATCCCCGAAGCCGTGTTCCTCTCGACCCGCGTGGTGGTGATGAGCGCGCGACCAGGGCGCATCACCGAGATCATCCCCATTGACCTGCCGTATCCGCGCAACGTCGAGACGCGCGAGTCGCCGCGCTTCTTTGAGCTGGTCACCCTGGTGCGCGAGGCCTTGCGCAAGAGCGAGGAGATGCGCGAGGAGTTGGAATTGAGATGAGTCGCACATCCCCACTTGAACGCTACGGCCCGCCGATCGCCGTCTTCTTCCTGGTGATCGCGCTCTGGGAGCTGCTGGTGAGGGCATTCAACGTCCAGCAGTTTCTGCTGCCAGCACCAACGGTCATCGCTGAGGCATTCTTCCGGACGACGACCAACATCTTCAACAGCGCAGCCTACACCATTCGCAGCGCTGTGTTCGGCTTTGGCCTGGGCGCGGGCGCCGGCATCCTGGTCGCGCTGATCACGGCGCGCTGGACGACGGTGCGCGAAGGGCTGATGCCGTTTGCGATCGCCCTTAATTCTGTGCCGATCATCGCCTTCGCCCCGATCATGAACAACTGGTTCGGCAGCACCAATCCGCTGTCGAAGATCGCCATCGTGGCGGTCATCACCTTCTTTCCAATGATGATCAACATGGTGCGCGGCCTGACGCTGGTCGAGCCGGCCAAGATCGAACTGATGCGCTCGTATGCCACGACGCCTCTCCAGGTGTTGATCAAAGTGCGCATCCCCAACGCGCTGCCCTACCTATTCAACGCACTCAAGGTCTGCAGCACGCTCTCGCTGATCGGCGCGATCGTTGGGGAGTACTTCGGCGGCCCGCGCGACTCGCTAGGGGTCTATATCCTTCAGGAAGCTCAGTTGTTCCGCTTTGACAACGCCTGGGCCGCCATTATCATCAGTGCATTGCTGGGCATCGCGTTCTATCTGGTCATCATCGGCCTGGAGCGGATCGCGATCCCGTGGCATGCGTCAATAGACAAGCAGTAAGAGGAGAGAAGAAGGAATGACAGCACCAAAGAGACTCGCCCCCCTTTCGATAGCGACGTTGGCAAGTGTGGTATTGGCTGCCTGCGCGGCGCCTGCAGCCCCTCCCGCGGCGCCCCCCGCCCCAGCTGCGACCGAAGCGCCCGCACCAGCGACGAAGCTCACGCCCGTGCGCGTGGTGCTTCAGTGGGTGCCGCAGTCGCAGTTCGCCGGCTACTACGCGGCCAAGGATAAGGGCTTTTACGCCGAAGAGGGCCTGGATGTGACCATCATCCCCGGCGGGCCGGACATCGCGCCCGCTCAGGTCGTCGCCTCTGACGGCGCGGAGTTCGGCGTGGCCTGGCTGCCGGGCCGCATGCTCGCAGCCCGCGAGGGCGGCGCCGACCTGGTGAACATCGCCCAGATCTTCCAACGTAGCGGCACGCTGATGGTCTCCTTCAAGGAGAAGAACATCACCAAGGTGGAAGACTTCAAGGGCAAGAACGTCGGCTCCTGGCTGCTGGGCAACGAGGCTGAGCTCTTCGCCGCGATGCGCAAGGTCGGCCTGGACCCAGACAAGGACGCCAAGATCATCAAGCAGAACTTCGACATGAGCCAACTGCTGAACGGCGAGGTGGACGTGGCCCAGGCCATGATCTACAACGAATATGCCCAGGTGTTGGAGACGAAGAACCCGGCTACCGGAGAGCTGTATAAGCCTGAAGACCTCAATGTGATCGACTTTAACGAGGTCGGCACGGCCATGCTCCAGGATGGCATCATGGCGCGTGAGTCGTGGCTCAAGCAGCCGGGCAACGAAGACATCGCTGTCCGCTTCCTGCGCGCGACCTTCAAGGGATGGATGTTCTGCCGCGATAGCTTCGATGAGTGCGTGCAGATCGTGCTGAACAACGGCACGGCGCTCGGCGAAAGCCACATGCGCTGGCAGCTCAACGAGGTCAACGCGCTGATCTGGCCCTCGCCCAACGGCATTGGGATCATGGACGAGGCGCTCTACAAGCAAACGGTGGAGATCGCCAAGACCTACGGCATCCTCAAGGGCGACCCAGACGCCAACGCTTACCGCACCGACCTGGCCAAGAAAGCCCTGGAAGGGCTATCCGGCGACATCAAAGGCGAGAACTTCAAGAAGATCACCGTTGAGCTGAAGGAAGGCGGTAACTGAATCACACAGGGCGCGCCGGCCAGGAAGCCGCGCGCCTTTTCATTTCCTGGATGACTGCTATGGCTAAGATGGATTTTGGCATCACCTTCAAAAGCGACCTCGACGTGCGGCGCGAGGTTAAGCTGGCCATGCAGGCCGAAGCCGCCGGCTTTGGCTATGTGTGGACGTTCGACTCGCACGTGCTCTGGCAGGCGGTCTTCCCACGCATGGCCCTTTGGGCCTGGAACACCAAGAAAGTCCACATCGGCACGCTGGTGACCAACCCCGTTGTGCGCGATGTGACCGTATGCGCCAGCGACTTCGCCACGCTTCAGCGCATCAGCAAGGGGCGCATGGAGCTGGGGATTGGCCGCGGCGACAGCTCTCGCCGCCGGCTGGGCAAGAAGCCAACCACGATGGCGAATCTGGAGGAGTTTGTCGAGCAATTCCGTAAGCTGACCGCCGGCGAGCACATTGACTACGACGGCGTGGACACCTACCTGAGCTGGGCGGATGGCGGCGTGCCGCCGGTGTGGGTGGCCGGCTACGGCCCAATCGCGCTGCGCTCAGCCGGCCGCATTGCCGATGGCGTCGTCTTGCAATTCGCCGACCCTTACCTCATCAAGTGGTGCCTGCAATTCGTGAAAGAGGGCGCGGAAGAGGCCGGCCGCGACTTCTCGCAGATCAAGATCATGGCCTGCGCGCCGGTGTGGATCTCCAGCGACCTGGCCGTGGCCCGCGAACGCGTGCGCTGGTTCCCCGCCCTCGTCTCCAACCACGTCGTGGACCTGCTCAAGCGTTACCCCAAGGAGGAGCTGCCGGTGGAACTCTACGCTTACGTCGAGAACCGCACCGGCTACGACTACCTCCACCATGCCGAGGTGGGCAGCAGCAACGCGCAGTTCGTCAGCGACGAGATCACCGATCGCTACTGCGTCGTCGGCAGCATCAAGGATCACATCGCCAAGATCGAAGAGCTCCAGTCGCTCGGCGTGCATCAGTTCAACATCTACCTGATGTGCGGCGACGAAGAGAAGCAGGTCGCTGCCTATGGGCGCTACGTTATCCCGCACTTCAACGGCAAGAAGCGCAGCGTCGTGGCGATGGCAGCCCGCAAGAACGGCAAGCAGAGCGCGAAGAAGTCGGCTGCCGCCGCCAAGCGCGCGCCCGCCAAATCGCGTGTAAAGTGAGCGAGCCATGTCACTGTTGATCAAAAACGGCACGATCGTCACCGCAGACGGACAAACCAAGGCGGACATTTACTGCGAAGGCGAGCAGATCACGCGCATCGGCAAAGACCTGGAGGCGCCACCGGACGCGACGGTGGTTGATGCCACCGGCAAATACGTCTTCCCTGGCTTCATTGACCCGCACGTGCATGTCTACCTGCCCTTTATGGGCACGTTCGCCAAGGACGACTACATCAGCGCCAGCAAGGCTGCGCTGGTGGGCGGCACCACCACGCTGATCGAGATGATCTGCCAAGGGCGAGACAGCCGCCCGCTAACCGACGGCTTTGAGTTCTGGATGAGCCAGGCAGTCGGCAAGAGCGCCTGCGACTTCACCTTCCATCAGTCCGTGACGCGCTACGACGCGCAGGTCGAGGCGGACCTGAAGGAGATCGTCAAGGCCGGCGTGGCCAGCTTCAAGGTCTTCCTGGCTTACAAGGGCGCCTTCGGCATCACCGACGAAGAGCTTTATCACACCATGCGCCTGGCTAAGCAGCTTGGCGTGATCGTCACCGCCCACTGCGAAAACGCCGACCTGGTGTTGGCGCTTCAAAAGCAATTGCTCAGCGAGGGCAAGACCGGCCCGGAGTATCACTACTGGAGCCGCCCGCCGCGCGTAGAAGCAGAAGGGGTGCACCATCTGCTCACCTTCGCCGAGATGACCGGCGCACACACCTACATCGTGCACACCAGTTGCGAGGAGGCGCTGAACGAAGCGCTGGCCGGCAAGGCGCGCGGCCTCAACGTGTGGGTCGAGACGCTCATCCAATATCTTTTGCTGGACAAGAGCTACGCCGAGCTGCCGAACTTCGAGGGCGCCAAGTACGTCATGTCGCCGCCCTTGCGCGATAAAAAGAACCAGGAGGTATTCTGGAATGCCCTGAAGCAGCGCTTCGTCGCAACCGTGGCCACCGATCACGCGCCGTTCGACTTCAAGGGCCAGAAGGACATGGGCCGCGACGACTTCACCAAAATCCCAAACGGCATCCCTTCGCTGGAAGACCGGGTGAACCTGCTCTACACGTATGGCGTGACGACCGGGCGGCTGGACCTACAGACCTTCGTGGACTGCGCCAGCACCCAGGCCGCCAAGATCTTCGGCCTCTTCCCGCGCAAGGGCACCATCGCTGTCGGCAGCGACGCCGACCTGGTCGTGTACGACCCGAACTATCGCGGCACGATCTCGGCGAAGACCCATCACCTCAACCTGGATTACAACGCGTTTGAGGGCTGGGAGATCAAAGGCCGGCCCAGCGTCGTCACTGTGCGCGGAGAGATCGCCGTGCGCGATGGCCAGTTTGTCGGCACCATCGGGCGCGGCCAATTTCTCAAGCGCGAACCCACCCACTTCTAATCAGCCGCAGCCGGACCAGATGGCGCTCAACGGTCTGTTCCGGCTGCGGCACACGCTTGTTTACCCATGCAGCCCGTCAAGCTCCCCAAGGGCTTTCGCGCTGCCGGCGTCGCTGCCGGCATCAAGAAGGGCGGCGGGCTGGACCTGGCGCTGCTGGTCAGCGATCGCGACTGCGTCGCGGCGGCGGTCTTCACGCAAAATAAGGTGAAGGCAGCGCCGGTGATCTACGACCAACAGCTGCTTGCCGAAGGAAATGCGCTGCGCGCGGTGGTGATTAACTCCGGCTGCGCCAACGCTTGCACCGGCGAGCAGGGCCTGCGCGACTGCGCCGAGATGGCCGAACTGGTCGCCCAGCAGGTGGGATGTCCAACCAGGGCAGTGTTCGTCATGTCCACCGGCGTGATCGGCGTCCCGCTGCCGATGGACAAGCTGCGCGCCGGCATCCCAGCCGCGGCGCAGGCGCTCTCCGAAGATGGCTTGCTGGCCGCCGCACAGGCCATCATGACCACCGACACGTTGCCCAAACTGGCCGCGGGCGACCTCACTGTGATGGCCGATGAGCAACGCAGCGGGCCGCGCACCGCCCAGCTCGCTGGCATCGCCAAAGGCGCCGGGATGATCCATCCCAACATGGCCACCATGCTGGCCGTGGTGATGACCGATGCCATCGTCCGCCCAGAGGTGTTGAAGAGGGCGCTCAACAGCGCGGTGCGCAAGTCGTTCAACCGGATCAGCGTGGACGGCGACACCAGCACCAACGACACGCTGGTCGTGCTGGCCAACGGCGCAAGCGGGCTGGAGCCTCTTGAGACGGAGTTCGAGATCCTGCTCACCAGCGTTTGCACCGACCTGGCCAAGCAGATCGTGAAGGATGGCGAGGGCGCGACAAAGTTCATCACCATTGAGGTCACCGGCGCGCGCGACGAGCGCATGGCCGAGCAGGTTGGCCGGACGATCGCGCGCTCGCCGTTGGTGAAGACGGCCTTCTACGGTGAAGACCCCAACTGGGGGCGGATCATCGCAGCAGCCGGCTATAGCGGTGAAGACGTGTTGACGGAGCGAATGGCGCTGTGGATCGGCGACGTGCAAGTCTGCGCCGGCGGCGCAGCCGTGGCTTACCCGGAAGAGGCGGTCATCGGCGCGATGCGCGCGAAGGAGATCGCCATCCGGCTAGACTTGGGCTTGGGCAACGCCAGCGCCACGGTGTGGACGTGCGATCTCTCCCACGACTACGTGACGATCAACGGCCGCTACCGCACCTAGGTCGCTGCGCGACGAATGGCCTCATCAAAGGCACGCATCACCACGGCGGTGGGCGCCATCATCAATCCCTCCCCCACATCCTGCGGCTCAACCACCTGCACGCCCCATTCACCGAGCCTCCTGATAGATGCGCGAACGATGGGATGGGCGAACAGTGGTTCGTTGAGCGAGAGCGCCACCGTCACCGGCTGACCAAAGCCGATCATCTCGGCAGTGATGGAGAGGGCCAGGTTGTCGGCGATGCCGCCGGCCAGTTTATTCAGCGAATTAAAGTTACATGGCGCAAACAGCACCGGCCCAGGCGTTGGGCGCGGCAGGATGCGCGCGTCGAAATACGACTCGACCAAGTGATTGTTGGGGATGCGGCGCAGGTCGTGCGGGCTGATCAGGCGCATCGCGTTGGGCGTTTGCACGGTGATAACGCGCGCGAAGCGTTGGCCAAGCGCCGCCACAAACTCACCTGCGCGGTAGGCGGTCACCGCGCCGCTGATCATCAGATAGGCTGTGTCGGACATGACGACGATTATCAGCAGATGCGCGGCAACTGCTCACCCAACGGCATCGGCAGGATGCGCGTCCCGCCGATGGCGGTCTGGACCGTCACCACGCCGGCCGGCTGTGCCAGCACCTGGCCGATGATCGCCGCTCTTTGGCCCAGCGGGTGGGCGCGCATCCGCGCCAGCACGTCGCCGGCCCGCTCGGCTGCGACGAAGGCGACCAGCTTGCCCTCGTTGGCGACGTAGAACGGGTCGAGGCCGAGCATCTCACACGCCGCCTGGACGGTGGCATCTACCGGCACAGCGCGCTCGTCCACGCGAATGCACACGCCCGCAGCGGCGGCCACCTCGTTCAGCACGGCCGCCAAGCCGCCGCGCGTGGGATCGCGCAGGGCGTGGAGCGCTCCGCCGCCGGCCTCGATCAACGCAGCAACCAGGTCGTATAGGGGCGCAGTATCGCTGAGGATGTCGGCCTCGAACTGCAACCCTTCGCGCACGCTCATGATCGCCATGCCGTGGTTGCCGATCGCGCCGCTGATCAGCACCGCATCGCCCGGGCGCACGCGCTGTGGGCCAAGGTCAACCCCCAGTGGCACCACCCCTACGCCGGTGGTGTTGATGAAGACGCCGTCGCCATGTCCTCTCTCCACAACCTTGGTATCGCCGGCGATGACGCGCACGTTCGCTCGCTGAGCGGCCTGAGCCATACGACCCACCACCGCAGCGAGCGCGTCCATGGACAGCCCTTCCTCGATGATGAAGCTGGCGGTCAGATACACGGGTTTCGCCCCCATCATCGCCAGGTCGTTGGTCGTGCCGTTCACGGCCAGCTCGCCGATGGATCCGCCGGGGAAGAACAACGGCCGCACGACGAAGGAATCCGTCGCGATCGCCAGACGGCCGCCGGCCAGCTCGACGATGGCCGCGTCGCCTAGGGCATGGTCGGCCAGGCCGAAGGCCGGCGCGAATAGATGGGCGATCAACTCAGCCGTAAGCTTGCCCCCGCCGCCGTGGCCGATGACCACGCTTGGATAATCCCGCAGAGGCAGCGGACAGGCCCACGCGCCAGGGTCAGCAAAGCTGCTCATGCTCGTTGAGGCTGGGCGAGCAAGCGCGGGTCGTCGGCTGAATGCTCCGGCATGAGCCGGCCGTAGTTGTAGTATGCCGCACAGGCGCCTTCGCTGCTCACCATGGTCGCGCCCAGCGGGGTGCGGGGGGTGCATTGCTTGCCAAAGGCGGGACATTCGGTGGGCTTTAGCCGGCCCTGCAGCACGTCCCCGCTGCGGCAGAGGGGCGACTCTTGAGGCTGGATCTCGGCCAGGTCAAAGCGCACTTCAGCATCGAATTCACGATAGGCAGGGCGCAAGCGCCAGCCGCTGTTGGGGATCACGCCCATCCCGCGCCAGGCGCGATCGGTCAGCTCGAACACCTCATCCAGCAGGGCTTGGGCCGGCCGATTCCCCTCATAGGTCACAGCGCGGGGATAGGCGTTCTCCACCTCGGCGCGCCCTTCCTCGAGCTGCGCCACAGCGCGGCGGATGCCCTCCAGGATGTCGAGCGGCTCGAAGCCGGTCACCACGATCGGCACCCCATAGCGCTGCGCCAACGGCACATACTGCCAGTAGCCCATCACGCTGCACACATGGCCGGCGGCGAGAAACGCTTGCACACGGTTCGCGGGCGAACGAAGGATGGCCTCGATCGCCGGTGGGACCAGGACGTGCGAGATCAGCATGGAGAAGTTCTTCAGGCCCAGGCGCTTGGCTTGGACGACGGCCATTGCATTGGCCGGCGCGGTGGTCTCGAAGCCGATGCCGAAGAAGACCACTTGGCGATCCGGATGCTGGCGGGCGAGCGCGAGCGCGTCGAGCGGGGAATAGACCACGCGCACGTCGCCCCCCTCGCTTTTGACGCGGAACAGGTCCTTTTGGCTGCCGGGCACGCGCAGCATGTCGCCGAACGAACAGAAGATCACCTCTGGCCGCGCAGCGATGGCCAACGCCTTGTCAATCAGCGCCAGCGGCGTCACGCACACCGGACAGCCCGGACCGTGGATCAGCGTGACCTCGGGCGGCAACAGTTGATCGATCCCATTGCGGATGATCGAGTGCGTCTGGCCGCCGCAGACCTCCATCAGCACCCAACGTCGCGTGACCAGACGTCGAATCTCAGCAGCCAGGCGCTGCGCAAGCGCACTATCGCGGAACTCGGCGAGGTACTTCATCGCTTAAGGGGAGGATAGAACACACACTACGCAATACGGAATACGCACTACGCAATACGGAATACG